>NZ_VIOG01000001.1:0-381902 GCF_009708045.1 Corynebacterium hiratae
GACGCAACACCAGCGGATTGTGGTGTCGCCAACATCAACTATGAAAGAAACCCCATGCAGTACCGGATACACGGAACACCGGTACCAACTACGCGGACTCGCGGTACCAACTACCCCAAATCGACATTGATTGACCCGGTGACGTCGTTCGCTCACCTCGGCACTGGGGCTTAACTAGTGGCGCGCGTCCTTACGTGTGACTGTATTCGCCGCCTTCGTTGCTTCACCTGTGGCATCCCGTCCCGGTGTTCGTCGTCAAAGAAGCCACCTGTGGTGCTGCCTTTCATGCAAGCCTCCCTTCGCGCTCGCGGGGGTGCGTCGGGAGGCTGATTGAGGTTCCACCGTGAGCGCGAAGGGGAGGGGCGCGGTCATGGTCGCGGGGGACTGGTTAGTCGATGTGACACTGGAAACTTTGCCATTGCACTTGCACGCAAGGTCGTTGCGGTGCCCGCCCGCGGCGGTTCGGCTGGCTTGGAGCCCTCGTCCCTGGTCGTCTTTCTAGCGAAATAAAAGGCCCCGGCCACCACGCTCGTAGTGAGTTCGTGGTGGCCGGGGCCTTGCTAGCGTCGCTGTGCTGTGTGCCAGCGCCTGGGGCTTAAGCGCCTTTAGACGTCGAAGGCTTCCTCCAGCAGGTTCTTCTGCTCAATCTGGTGAACCTTCGCGTTACCGGTAGCAGTCGAGGACTGCGAGCGGCGGGAGACGCGGACCATCTCCGGCATATCCGGGATGAGGTCGCGCAGGTGCTCGTTGTAGAACGGCCACGGGCCCTGGTTGGCCGGCTCGTCCTGTACGAAGCGAATCTGCGTTGCGTTCGGGTAGGCCTCGAAAGCCTCACGCAGGCGGTTGAACGGAATCGGGTGGAGCATCTCCACGCGCACGATGGCGATGTCGTCGCGGCCATCGGCTTCCTTCTTCTTGGCCAGCTCCCAGTAGAGCTTGCCGGAGACCAGCATGATGGTCTTGACCTTGTCGGTATCGCCGACCTTCTTGCCGTTGATGTCAACGTAGTTCGGGTCGTTGATGACGGACTGGAACTTCTTGACCTCAGTGAAGTCCTCCACAGAAGAGGTCGCGGCCTTGTTACGCAGCATGGACTTCGGCGTGAAGACGACCAGCGGGCGCTTCATCTCACCGAGTGCCTGGCGGCGCAGCAGGTGGAAGTGGTTAGCCGGGGTAGACGGCTGGGCCACGGTCATGGAGCCCTCAGCACACAGCTGCAGGAAGCGCTCAATGCGGGCGGAGGAGTGGTCCGGGCCCTGACCCTCGTAGCCGTGCGGCAGCAGAAGGATCAGGCTGGAGAGCTGGCCCCACTTGGCCTCACCGGAGGAGACGTACTCATCGATGATGGTCTGCGCACCGTTGGCGAAGTCACCGAACTGTGCCTCCCAAGCCACGACAGCATCCGGGTTACCCACGGTGTAGCCGTACTCGTAGCCCATGCCAGCGAACTCGGTCAGCGCGGAGTTGTAGACCATGAACTTGCCGCCATTGCCCTTGGACTCAGCCAGGCGGGCAACCGGGTTGTACTCGTTGCCCGTGCGCGGGTCGAAGGCCACAGCGTGGCGCTGGGTGAAGGTACCGCGGCGGGAATCCTCACCGGCCAGACGCACGACCTTGCCGGCGTTAGCCAGGGAGCCGAAGGCGATGAGCTCGCCCCAGCCCCAGTCGATGCCGCCCTCACGAGCAGACTTCTCGCGGTCCTTAGCCACCTTGGCCACGCGCTTGTGGTACTCGAAGCCCTCCGGAGGGTGCCGTAGGCGTCACCAATCTCGGCGATTTCCTCGGCAGTGATGGAGGTGTCCAGACCACGGGTCAGCTCCTGGGAGGAGGTGATACCGGTCTGTTCCTTCGGACCAGCCTCTTCGGCCTTCTTGTGGTCGGCGAAGACGGACTCCATCTGGTCGTGGAAGTCGCGTGCAGCTGCCTCAGCCTCTTCATCGGAGAGGTCACCACGGCCGATGAGCTCCTCGGTGTAGCGCTCACGAACGGACTTGTGGTCATCGATGATGTCGTACAGCAGCGGCTGGGTCATGGACGGGTCATCGGCTTCGTTGTGGCCGCGCAGGCGGTAGCACACGAGGTCAATGAAGACGTCCTTGCCAAAGCGACGGCGGTACTCGGTAGCGAGCTTGCCCACCCAGACAACAGCCTCCGGGTTGTCGCCGTTGACGTGGAAGACCGGGCAGTCGAAGCCCTTAGCCAGGTCGGTGGCGTAGTGCGTGGAGCGGCCGGAGTCCGGGGTGGTGGTGAAGCCCACCTGGTTGTTGACCACAACGTGGACGGTGCCGCCGGTGGTGTAGCCGCGCAGCTGGGACAGGTTGATGGTCTCCTGGACCACGCCCAGGCCGGTGAAGGAAGCATCGCCGTGGAGCATGATCGGCACCACGGTGTGTGCGCCGGCGCCCTTGTCCAGGATGTCCTGCTTGGCGCGTGCGATACCTTCCATGACCGGGTCAACAGCCTCGAGGTGAGACGGGTTAGCGGCCAAGGTGACCTTGATTTCGCCGTCACCGAACATCTGCAGGTGCTCGCCCTCAGCGCCCAGGTGGTACTTCACGTCACCGGAGCCGCCCATCTGGCCGCCCTTGTAGTTGCCATCGAACTCGCCGAAGATATCCGCCAACGGCTTGCCCACGATGTTGAAGAGCACGTTGAGGCGGCCGCGGTGCGGCATGCCGATGACGACCTCGTCGAGGTCCTGGCCGGCAGCGGTGTCCACGATGGAATCCAGCAGGGCGATGAGGGACTCAGCACCCTCCAGGGAGAAGCGCTTCTGGCCCACGTACTTGGTCTGCAGGAAGTTCTCGAATGCCTCAGCGGCGTTGACCTTCTGCAGGATGTACTTCTGCTCGGAGTTGGTCGGCTTCGGCATTCCGGCCTCAATCTGCTCCTGCAGCCAGCCGCGCTCATCGCGGTCCAGGATGTGGGCGTACTCGGAGCCAACCTTGAGGGTGTAGGCGGCGCGCAGGCGGCTGACCACCTCACGCAGCGTCATGGTCTCCTTGCCACCGAAACCGCCGACGTTGAAAGTGCGGTCCAGGTCCCAGATGGTCAGGCCGTGGGTAGCCAGGTCCAAGTCGCGGTGGTCCGGCCAGGGCAGACCCGGCTGCTTCCAACCCAGCGGGTTGATGTCCGCGAGCAGGTGGCCACGGGAGCGGTAGGCCTCGATGTACTGCATGACGCGCGTGTTCTTGTCGACGCCCGTGTTGGGGACGTCGGCAGCCCAGCGGAAGGGCTGGTAGGGAACGCCCATCGATTCGAAGAGCTCGTCCCAGAAGGCATCGTCCAGAATCAGCTGGCCCACGGTGCGCAGGAACTCACCAGACTCCGCGCCCTGAATGACGCGGTGGTCGTAGGTGGAGGTCAGGGTAACCAGGCGGCCGACGCCGAGGTCCGCCAAGCGGTCGGCAGAGGTACCGGCGAACTCGGCCGGGTAGTCCATGGAGCCCACACCGATGATGGAGCCGGAGCCCTTGGTCAGGCGGGCGATGGAGTGGCGGGTGCCGATGCCGCCCGGGTTGGTCAGGTTGATGGTGACGCCGGAGAAGTCATCCATCGTCAGCTTGTTCTTGCGGGAGCGGTCAACGATGTCCTGGTAGGCATCGATGAACTCGGAGAAGGTCTTGTTCTCCGCTTCCTTGATGGCAGCGACGACGAGGGCGCGGGAGCCATCCTTCTGCGGAAGGTCGATGGCCAGACCCAGGTTGACGTGCTCCGGCTGGACGACGGTGGGCTTGCCGTCCTGCAGCTCGTAGCGCACGTTCATATCCGGGTGGATCTGCACGGCCTTGACCAGCGCGTAGCCTAGGATGTGGGTGAAGGAGATCTTGCCGCCGCGGGTGCGCTTGAGGTGATCGTTGATCATCGCGCGGTTTTCCCACATGAGCTTGACCGGGATATCGCGCACCGTGGTAGCGGTGGGGATCTCCAGGGACTCGTCCATGTTCTTGGCGATTGCCTTGAACATGCCCTTGAGTACGCGGGAGCCCGGCTCCGGTGCTTCCTTGATGCGGTCCAGCGGGGACTCAGACTTCTTCGCCGTCTTCTTCGCAGCCTTCTCGGCGGCGGGAGCCTTGGAATCGCTCGGTGCCTTAGCACTCGGAGCAGCGGAAGACTTCTCCGCAGCCTGGGCCTTCTTCGGCGCGGCCTGTGCCGCGCTCTTCTTCTGGGTGGGGGTGCTGGATTGAGCGTTCGCAGCCTTGGACTGTGCGGCCGACTTCGGTGCCCCGTTGGCCTCAAAGTACTCGCGCCACTCCTTGTCTACGGAGTTCGGGTCCTTGGAGTACTGCTGAAACTGTTCGTCAATCAGCCACGCATTCGGGCCATAGATGCTCGAGTTGCTCACGGCAGATGCTCGCCTCTTTCTGTGCTTCTAAGTTTGTCTTTGTTCGACTCTAGTAGGCCAATCCACGGGTGCGAAAGGCACCCCGAAAAGTGTCTCCCCTTATGATACGGCCCTTGTAAGTTTGCTCACTACCCTGGGCGGGTTTCGCCCCTTTTATTCCCCCTGCAGGGGGGAGAGCTGGGTGCCCGCATGGTTGATCACTTGGCGTCCCAATTTACGGTTGGCGGTCGTTCCCAGCACCGCGCCCACACCCATCGGCAGCAGCTTGGACACCCATGCCCACTTGAGCTTCTTGGTGGCCTGCCTCATGAATAGCTTGGTCAAGCGGCCGTTGAGGCCGCTAAGGGTGGGGCCGGAGAATCGCGAGAGGGTAGCTGCGGAGGTGACGCCGGACAGCGAGGTTGCATCACCCACAAAGGTATCGACCAACGCGCTGCCTTGGGAGCCGGTGAGCACCACCAAGACCAGCGCGCGGCGGCGCTCCTTATCCCGGATGTTGTCACCGCGCAGGTGCGCGGAGGCGAGAATGTACCAGGCGGCGGCTTCAAGGAAGACCAGGGATTCCGCGCCGATAGTGGCTGCGCCGGTGACCAGGCCGATGCCAGGGATAGCCGCGCAGGCACCCGCGGCAGCACCGGTACCGGTGATGATGTTCATGAAATGCTTGTCAATGAGCTCTTGCAGCTCCGCAGGGCTGGCGTCGGGGTTGCGCTTCTTTAGGCCCTCGACATAGTTGATGATGACGGAGGACTGGACGGAGACGACTTTGTCGATGGCCGCCAGGAATCCCTTGGTGATGCGGTTGGCCTCATCCACCTCCAAGGTTCCCACAGCCTCTGCGGAGCCGGCCTGATCGACCGATGCATCCCGGCGACTAATGTCCTTGCCCTCTTTCTCCTTGTTAAAGACCTTGTCCAACATTGTCTCACCTAACTTTTTAACTAAATCTGATTGTGAATCTGAACTGTATGTTTACCACCGTATCGAAAAAGCTTTATCCAGCGCGCTAGCAGGGTGGCGCACTAGGGTATGAGACATGAGCGAGTTTGAGCCTTTCCCTCCGCGTGAGGTCAGCGCGGCTGCGGCGCGCTTGCTTGCAGATTCCCTCCACGCCCGTGCCCTCGCCGCACAGGAGGCGGCACGCACCGCGCTTGCCGACGATCTCACGGTGCTCACCACCGGCGGCTGGGTACGAGGTTGCATCGAGGAAGAGTTGCGCACGGACCGCCCACTCAGCGCTCCTGTCCGCTCGTGGCGCGGTATCCCTTTTGGCGCAGATACCTCGGGTGCCAACCGTTTCAGGGAACCGCGGCCAGTCCCGGCGTGGGAAGGAATCCGGGATTGCCGCGAGTTCGGGCACGTGGCCCCGCAGCCGGTGTACTCCTGGACCGACCGCATCGAGGGTGCAGAAGATTGCCTGACCCTTGATATTGTCCGCCCACACCGCACAGGTCCTTCGGAAAGTTTGGCAGGCTCTGGAGCTTCGGCGGATTCCACGGCAGGGGAAAAGTTGCCCGTCGTGGTGTATTTGCATGGTGGCAGTTTCATTGTGGGTTCCTCCCACATGCTGATGCTGCGCGGCTTCGAGTTCGCAGCCCAGATGGACGTTGTTTATGTTTCGGTGAATTTCCGCTTAGGCGCCTTGGGCTACCTCGATGTCCGCAGTCTTGGCGGTGAGGCCTGTGCCAACCCGGCTGTGGCGGATCAAGTCTTAGCGCTGGAATGGGTACGCGAAAATATCGCGGCCTTCGGCGGGGACCCAGACAACGTGACGCTTATGGGTGAATCCGCCGGCGGCGCGGCCGTCCTCACTCTCATGGCGGTGCCGCGTGCAGAAGGGCTTTTTCACCGCGCGATTGCGCAGTCGCCGCCGATCGGCATGATTCATTCACGAGCGCAGTCGGTGTTTTGGGCCCGCGAGCTGGTTCACAAGATGGCCTTGCCGCGCGATACCACAGCTGATGATCTGCGCTGCGAGGACTTCGCGGACCTAGTGCGCTCTGGCCAGTCCATGATGTGGCGCGCGGGCGAGTTGCTGTACCTGAATTCCTGCTATGCGCCGACTGTCGACGGCGACCTTATTCCGCAACATCCCATCGAAGCCTTTGAGGACGGCAACCAACACCCGATGCCGCTGCTGGTGGGAACCAACTCCGGTGAGGCCAGCTTTGGAAAGTTTCTCTTCCAACGCCAGAGCGCCCGGGAGCGCGCGGCCCTGCGGCTGCTCGCTTCTTTTGATCCGGAGAGCGCACCGGATGTCATCGCGGCATACGGCGGTGCGGTCTCCCGCCGCGACTTTGGGGACTTGCTGACCGACGCCCTCTTTTGGGCCCCTACTGTCCGCGTGGCCTCCGAACACGCACGGCGCTTCCCGACGTGGATGTACCGCTTCGACTTCGCACCGGCGGCACTGCGCTGGTTGGGTTTGGGGGCGATGCACTCGATGGAGCTTTCCAATATCTTTGGCGATCCAAGGGCATCGCGTGTTTCCTTCCTGAACAGCATTGCCAAGCCTTCCGAGATGGAGGACGTGACCGAGGCCATGCAGGCGCAGTGGGGCGAGTTCATTCGGGGCGGCGCGCCTCTA
Source organism: Corynebacterium hiratae (assembly GCF_009708045.1). Lineage (NCBI taxonomy): Bacteria > Bacillati > Actinomycetota > Actinomycetes > Mycobacteriales > Corynebacteriaceae > Corynebacterium > Corynebacterium hiratae. The sequence continues at coordinate 6,933 of NZ_VIOG01000001.1, forward strand.
GACAACTGGCCGCAATACCGCGCGCCGCAGCGCTCGACCATGGTTTTCGATGTGGAGCCGCGCGTGGAGGAGGCGCCGATGGAGGGACGTCGTCAAGCATGGGAGGCCTATGACATGTTGGAGTGGGGTACTGGGCGCCCGGAGATTCTGAAGGAACTGGGATTCCTGCTCGATGAGGAGAGCTATTGACGAGGATCGCAGGTAAGATGTGTGGGGCCTTGGCAGCAGCCCGGGTGAGACTCCCACATGGACGGATGTTAATCACATGAGCTTTTTTGAAGATATCGCCTCTGCGCTGGACGGGGAGGGCATTGAGTCCCGCGTCAACGACGATGTGATGTTCGTGCCCATCACCTCCGATTTGGAAATCCAGTTTGTGGAAATTGACCCCATCCTGCCGGCGGCCAACGTCTACATTGCCGCAGCCGATGTGGATGAAGATGATGAAGACTTCGAGGCAGTTTTAGTTTCCGTGGCGTTCTCCGTGGAGGATGCAGTCGAGGCTGTATCGCGCCACATCGCTACCGACCAGGTGGTGACGGTGCTGCGTGACCTGCTGGAGGGCACCGATGAACGCATCGCTGAGTTGGAGTTTCTCCAGGATGAGTTCAACCCGAACCTGGTCGTGGCTGAGGTGGCCAACGACTCGGAGCTGCGCGTGCTCGTGGAAACTATCGACGGTGTCCCGAGCGCGATCGTGCGTTTCCTCTCCTTCGACTTCGATGAGGAAGAGCTCGATGAGCTGGAGGATGAGGCGATCAGCAAGCTCTGGGAAATCGATACCCCGGAGGACATCAGCGAGGAAGAGCGCGTTGCCATCTTCGGTGATGCGGACGACGAAGACGGCGGGCTAGCCCCCATCATTGAGGTTCCCGCCGAGGCCCTTGAACTGGGGACTTATACCGACTTCGACCGTCTCTTCGACGTGCTGAGCCTGGTTTCTGATCAAGCCTTAGATTGGGAAGCACAGCTGGTGAGCATCGATGACGATGACTTCGACGAGCCTGAGGTCTATGACATCTTCGGCGCCGATGATGAGGACGATGATGACGTTCTCTTCGACGACGATGATGACGAAGACGATGATGATTACGACGAGGACGGAGCAGAAGTCGCCGATAGCGACGGTGACTCCGAGGACTAAAAGCTCCCAGGGTAGGGTAGGTGCGTACTTTTCCCTACGTTAATGAGGAGCAACCAAAACACATGCCGGACAAGAAGGCATCGCGGAGCCAACACCTGTGTGTTGGCTCCGCCCTAGTGTGTGCGGCTCTGGCTTGGGTCCTGTCGCTGAATTCGAACTACGGTAGCGGGGACTATGTTTTTGGCTCCGTCCTCTCCATCAGTGTGTGGTGTCTGACACTGCTCGGCGCCGTTCTTTTCCTTGCCGCACAATGGCGTTCTTTAGGCCATCACGCATTGCTTAACCCGTTGCTGGCGGTGGTAGTGAACCTTGTGCTGTCCTCGTTGATTTTTAACGTGAGCGTTCCCTTGTACTTGGACATGATGGGCACGGCATTCGTGGCAATTGTCTACGGACCCGTCTTGGGAATGGGCACGGCGCTTTTGACTGCGTGCTTGGCCAGCATCAACAACCCGCTGCTTTTGGTGTACCTACCGGTGGCCCTGGTGGTGGCCTACTTATTCGGCTGGCTGGCGCGCCGTGGTGCCTTTAAGCGGATGATGGTCATGATGCTCGCCGGCGCTGGTGTGGGAGTAGTTGCTGGGCTGTTGACCACGATGTGTACCTTGCTCTTGCCCGGTGAGTATGGACAAAGCGGACCCAGCAAGCTCATGGCCCTGTGGGAGCTAATTTTGCATGACGGACGCCTGGCAGTTCTCATGCAGAGTCTGAGCTCCGACGTGATTGATAAGACGCTCACGACTCTGGTGGTTTGCGCAGCCATCCGCTTCGCACCGAAACCGCTTCTCTGTCTTTATGACTACCCGGAGACTCGCCCGTCCCGTGCTCGCGTCTTAACGGAGGACAGGTTCACGCTTTATCTTGAACAAGATCCGCCTCGCAACCTCTTAGAGCGAGTTCAGCGCTACTTCTAAGTGGAGTCGCAGTCCCGCCTACTCAGGTCGATACCTGAATAGAAAGGGCATTAAGCGGCCTCGCTGAAACCTTCAAAGAGGGAAAGCGGTGAATGCACCGGGGTATAGGTGCTATCCACCAGCCACACAAACGTTGCCGCACTGCTGCTGGAAATCTCATGAACTGCGGAGACAAGCTCCTCTGGGACCAATGCCCGCACCCACGCCTCCGCCAGTGAAGGGGCGACGGGACGTCCGGCCGGATCGGTGATACGCACCGTGATGAGGTAGGCGGGCACGCGCCTTTCGCCATAGCCCAATACGCGGGCCTTTGCCCGCTCACCTACGCGGTGACGCGAGACAGTAAAGGTCAGCGGTAGTGATTCGCCGCCTTGTATATCCACTGGTGGCAACACCTTGGACGGTGGGCGCCACTGCGGAGTGGGCCGCGCGAGCGATCGCGGATGGCGGATGATGCTTTCAATGGAGCGAAGAGTTTCATGGTGGTGGTAGAGGATCTCCGTGGTCAGCTCACCGGGGCTGAGCGTGGACGGGGACTGAACGGACTGGTGAATGCTGCTGTAATTCTTCATGGCGCACACACTAGATGCCTGTGAGGACATTCCACGTCAAAGTGTCGAACTATTGTTCGAAGATTTGACGTCGTGGGCTAGAGTGAGTGGCGATATGAAAAATACTGCAGAACCGCAGGTAAAAATCCCGCGGGAAATTTGGGTCATGGTCACCGCCGGGTTCATCATCGCCTTGGGGTACGGGCTCATTGCACCGCTGCTGCCGCAGTTCATTGTCAGTTTCGACGTCTCAATGGCTGCGGCTGGTCTCGTAGTCTCCGTCTTTTCAGCTAGCCGCCTTGTCTTCGCACCCGCCGCCGGGTTTCTCATCGACCGCGTGGGCACGCGCCGCGTCTACGTGACGGGCCTGTTCACCGTGGCAGTGACCACCGGTTTGGTGGGCGTGGCGCAGGAGTATTGGCAGATCGTTGCGCTGCGCACTATCGCCGGCATTGGTTCGACGATGTTCACCGTCGCGGCGATGGGGCTCATTGTGCGCCTGGCACCACCCAGCATTCGCGGGCGCTGTTCGGCCACCTATGCCACGTCTTTCCTCTTGGGTAACGTGATTGGCCCGCTCGTGGGCGCAAGCCTCTCTTTCTTGGGATTCCGTTGGCCTTTCTTCATTTATGGCGTTGGCGTCGCCATCGCCGCACTCGTTGTGTGGATCCTTATGCCCTCGGTCAATGAGACCGATGAACGTCGGCGTCACCTAACTCCAATGCGCTTGGAGGAAGCTTGGGAGGATACTGCTTTCCGTGCAGTGCTCACGTCGAACTTTGCCCAGGGCTGGATCAATATGGGCGTGCGCGTGGCGGTTCTCCCGCTCTTCGCGGCCGCCATTTTTGCCAACGGTGCATCTACATCAGGCGTTGCGCTAGCGGCCTTTGCCGCGGGCAACGCCATCGTCTTGCAGTTCTCCGGCTCCTGGTCGGACCGCGTGGGGCGCCGGCCACTCATCGTTGCGGGACTTGTGGGCTCCGCGTTGTTCGTGGGCACACTGGGCTTGGCGACGAACATCGTCTCCCTCCTCGCCCTCTCGGCCCTGTCCGGCGCGGCCTCGGGCCTCATTGCCCCTTCGCAACAAGCAGCCGTGGCGGATATCGTCGGCTCGAAGCGCTCGGGTGGTCAGGTGCTGTCGACATTCCAGATGGCAGGCGACTTTGGGCAAATCTTAGGCCCCATCGTCATTGGACTGCTGGCGGATAGGTACGGGTTTGAGACGGCCTTTGGCTTCTGTGCGGTTATCGCCGCGGCTGGCGTTGTGGCGTGGATTTTCGGCCGCGACACGTTGGGGGAGAGGAAAGGTATCCTGCACGGTCTGCGCCGCCGCTACCGCCCGCGGCGTTAATAGACAAAAGACTGGAAGGCTCCGTCAGTATCTTTCTGGCAGAGTCTTCAGGGCCGTTTAGTTCTAGTGGGTGCGGCGCGCTTTCTTGCTGCACGCAGCCCAGCGAGGGGTGGTGCCAGTTTTGAAGCTGCGCTCCCGAAAACGCGTAAAGCCATACACGGAAGTTTCGGAAACGTTATCAGGGCGGCTCCACCTCTTCCGGCTACGCTCGCTCGCAGCTGCCATAACCGTCCTCCACGCTTCTGCACCAAGGCATCAGAGACTAATCTTTTCTTAATCTGCTAAGGAAATCTTAATTTAACGGGGCTTACGGCGTCAACTTCATAACCTGACCATAATTGAGGTTTAAGCCACAGTGCGCCCGGCGGCGTAGAGCTGCTTAGGCATATCGCGGCGAAGACTCCATTCAAACTGGATGGGTTTCTCGCCTCGATGCGAGACGTAATCGACATTGCCCAAGAAGGTATACGCCGACGCCGTGTCCACCTTGTTCCGCTTGGTAAAACGCGTGGCGATGATGATGTTGCCGTTGAGTTCGTGGTGGTGGATGTAGCGTCGGGCCATTGCGGACTTGAGCGACGTAGTGGATTGGGACTCCCAGTGCAAACGATCAGGCGCCAGTGGGTAATCGCGGTAATTCGTGGAGGCACTCACATTCTCATCCTTCTGGAAAGTTACCAGGAAGAGATCGGTATTAGTGGCGTCGAAGCGGCGTACTCCCTCGCGCGGCAAATTCGCGAGCTTGCGTAACGGGCCATCGTCCAACGCCCCGACCAGTTCGGCAAGACTGTAATCCGCGTGAGTCTCCAAGACGCTATTCGTAGACTTCTCTGGAATGATGCGGGAGCGGTCGAGCGTGAGCTGCATGACCTGAGTTGCCTCAGCGACGAAGGAAGGACAGGCCCGGATGATACGCAGGGCCTCATCAAGGGATTCCGGCACCGTCGTATTTGAATTTGCCCACAGAGCCAACACGAGCATGGTGGCATATCGGGTTTGCTCGGGAGTCATATCCTTCTCCTTGGGACCGTCCGGGGAAACAAGAAGGCTGTAGGCCGCTACGCGGTTGGGGTCATTGATGTGCAACAGCACGCGGATTCGGCTGAGAAGGAATTCTTCGTGCTCGCCCGCGGGGCTGGAAAGTAGCAGCTTCTCATCACGCAGCAGCGTGGTCCACGTAATTCCCTTACGGCGGTAGATATCTTCCACCGGAACACCGGAGCTATTAAGGAAGCTAGCGAGATCGGTTGTGCCGTAATCAGAAATGAGCGCTCGTATCTTTTTAACGGAGTTACGGGCCAAGCGCTTGATGTTCTTGAGAACGCGTTCGGTCGTTACTCGGTCCAAGGTGATGTTGGAGCCCGGCGGAGCAGTGGGGAATCCTTGCTCTACCTCTTTAGCCAGGTTCTTTCCACGTGCGGCAGTCAGCACTTTGAAACGCGATTCGAAATCGAATTCCTCGTGCTGGAGACCTAAGAAATCAAAGACGGTACAGGCGTTCTTTCCTTCGTTGAGGCGCAGACCTCGGCCTAGCTGTTGGACGAAGAGCACCGGGCTTTGCGTCGGGCGCAGAAGCAACAGCGTGTTGACCGCTGGGATGTCGATGCCTTCGTTGAAAATATCGACCGCGAAGATGATCTTGATCGTGCCTTCGCGAAGCTGCTCGATGGCGCGACGACGCTCATCAACGCTGAGCTTGCTGCTTACTGCTTGGGCGGGGATGCCGAAAAGGTTGAATTGCTCGGCCATGTATTCGGCATGGGCGATGGTCACACAGAAGCCAAGGGCCTTCATATCGGAGAGGTCGAAGATACGGCGGTTGAGCTCATTGATGATGAACCTGGTGCGCTTCTCACCGGCCTTGATATAGAACTCGCTTAGCTCCGCAATCTGGTAGTCTTTTTTCCCGCGGTTCCAGGTCAGGCTTGTCAGGTCAGTATCATCGTCGACTCCGTAGTAGTGCAACGGGGCGAGAAGCTGGAGACGCAATGCATCCCAGAGACGAAGTTCATGGGCCACGCGGTAGTCGAAGTACTTTTGTACGTTTTCTCCGTCGCCGCGCTCTGGTGTGGCCGTTAGTCCTAGGAGTTCACGCGGTTGGAGGTAGTCAAGTACTGCACGATAGGTCGGGGCCTCAGCGTGGTGGAACTCGTCAATGACGACGACTTCAAAGTGATCCGGCGCAATTTGGGCCAGGCGCTTCCCGTGTAGAGACTGGATGCTCGCAAAGACATGGTCCCACTCGGCAGGCTTCTTTTCGCCGACGAGGAGCTCGCCAAACCCCGCGGTGCTAAGCACCTCGCGATAGGTCCGCTGGGCCTGGGTAAGAATCTCGCGCCGGTGGGCAATGAAAAGCAGTCGTGGTCTGCGCCCCAGCTTCTCACTTAAGCGGCGGTAGTCAAGTGCCGCCACAACTGTCTTGCCTGTACCAGTAGCAGCAATGAGCAGGTTGCGGTGGCGGTCGTGGACTTCGCGCTCGGAGTCTAAAGCTTCGAGCATTTCCTCCTGGTAGGGGTAGGGCTCGACGCGAAGGCCTGAGAGCTCGAGCTTTTCACCGGGCTTTGCTTCTAGAAATCTGGCACTGCCGAGGGCCTCCTTGAGGCGCTCATAGTCTTGGGCCGGGTCAAATGCTTTGAAATGAGTGTCGTACCAATAGCTGTCGAAAGTCTTGATGAACTTCTCGATGATCTCCGGAGTGGAGGAGCGAGAGCCCCGGACATTCCATTCCCAACCGTCAACAAGCGCTGAGCGCGAAAGGTTTGAGCTACCGATGAATGCGGTGTCGAACCCAGACTGGCGGCGAAAGAGCCAGGCCTTGGCATGCAACCGTGTGGTCTTGTGCTCGTAACAGATCCGGACTTCAGCGCCGTAGTCTTCCACGAGGCGGCGTACTGCGGCGGCCTCGGTCGCCCCGCAGTACGTCGAAGTGATAACACGCAGTGGGATCTGATGATCCCTGAGGTATTCCAATTCATCGCTGATGACCGCGATGCCTGAAGTCTTGATGAAAGCGCACAATAAATCGACGGAGTCCGCAGTGCGGATCTCGCGGGCAATCTCGACCGACATATTCGTGTCGTCCACGCTGTTGGTGAACAAGGCGCTGGAGTTGAGCGAGACTTCCGGGAGTTTCGGAGCCTCTTCGAGCTCTGAACTATAGATGGCGTAAAGCAGTTCTTCGGCGGAGATGGACTCATCTTCCCCGAGGTGCTGGGCCAGTCCATTGATGAGGGCTACACGCTCCTCGGGCTTAGTTAGCTCTGTGAGCTTGTGCTCGAGGACTTTGGCAAAATGCTGGGACACCGCCGCGGCGAACCGCGGGTTGACATCCTTCTTGGAACCGGGGGCGATGCCGGTTGCTGCCGTGGGCCGGGCACGCGTGGTTTCCTCGATTCGCTCCTGGATACGAGCAGTGACTGGGGTTTCGTAGATGCCAAACGGCAGGATGGATTCGGAACTCATAGGCGCGAAGAAAGTAGTTTGACGGCGGGGATATCGGCAGGGGCCCAGTCGAGTTCCCGGGCCTCAGTAGGGGTGACCCAACGGGTGGCATCGTGATCACTAAGAACGAGTTCCCCGGAATCCTTAGTGCACAAGAACGTAGTGAGTTCGATGGTGGCGAAAACGTACTCGTACACAGTCGTGGTGACCTTGTCACCCACGGTTGCGATGACGGACAGCTCTTCCTCGATTTCGCGCGCGAGAGCCTCCTTAGGTGTCTCGCCTTCTTCAATCTTGCCGCCTGGAAATTCCCACATGCCGGCGAGTGATTTTCCTGGAGCTTTGCGACAGGCCAGGAATCGCTTGCCGTCTACGAAGACGGCTCCGACGACGCGAATCGGTGAACTCATGGGCACTAGTATGCCGGCTGGCCGGCGTCCTATCTAGGAATTCGTTTTTGTGGTAGCAACAAAATGCGCCGTCACAATATCATCAATTAACCGCGCGGCCAGCTTGGCGGTGTGGCTGTCGGTGTCGAATTGGGGGTTGAGTTCGACGACGTCGACAAGCGCGAGGCGTCCCGTGGCGGCGATGGTGAGCGCGAGTTCACGGATGATGTTCAGGGGTACGCCGAGGCCGGCGGGGGCGGAGACACCCGGTGCTTGGTCGGCGGGGAGGACGTCTAGGTCGATGGAGAGGTGGATGGGCTTGGTGCCGGAGCAGATACTGTCGACGGTTGCGCGCAGCTGGGAGCGATCCATGTTGAGCAAATCCTCGTCGAGGACGACGGTGACACCGAGGGCGGAGGCTTCGTCGAAAAGCACGGGCGTGTTATTGGGGCGGGAAATTCCCAAGACGGAATAGTCAAAGTCCTCCCGGCCCACCAGTTCAGAGATCTGCTTAAACGGGGTGCCGGAGGTAGGCACATCCGCGGTGCGGAGATCAAAGTGCGCATCCAGGTTGATGATCTGCAGAGGGCCCTGTGCGCGGAAAGCACCGCGGTGGGAGCCGAAGGCGGTCTCGTGCCCACCGCCGAGGATGATGGGCAGGTGCCCGACGCGTGAGAGTGCCTCCACCGCATCGGAGAGACGCTCGTGGGCGGCCTCCAAGTCGGTGCCTTGGGTGGTGATCGTGCCGGCGTCGTAAAGCGGGTGCGTATGGTGCAGCGCCAGGGAACCCAGGGCGCTGCGCAGTGCGGCCGGGCCCGCAGCCGCGCCGGGGCGGCCATGGTTGCGCTCAACGCCCTCGTCGGAGGCAAAACCCAAGAGTGCCACGCCGGGTTGTTCCTGGGGGTTCGCTAGGTCGAGGGGACGAACTACGCTGTGCCACCGCGCATGCTCGGGGCCCGGGCCATCGGAGCGGCCGGACCACTCGGGGGCAGGGGAGTAGGCGGGGGCGTCAACGGTGTTCATGGTTATCCTTTCGTGGTTGTTCCTTGTGTGGCTGTTTCTTGTGGGGCACTCGCGGCGGCGCTGCGGCGGCCGGTGAGGTAGAAGATGGCGGTCATCAGGAGGATGAAGATAACGCCGGTGGCGAGTGCCGGGCGGTATTGCTCCTGCCACACCATGATGCCAAAAGTAAAGATGATGAAGGCGATGGAGAAGTACTGGCCCCAGGGCCAGAAGGGGACGGTGTATTCCAAGCTGGCGCGTTCCCCAGGCGACATCTGGCGGCGGGAAGCCACGTGGGCCAAGAGGATCATCAGCCACACGTAGATGGTGGCAAATGTAGCCAAGGAGGCGATGACCTCAAAGACGTTATCCGGGATAAGCGCGTTGAGTCCGGTGCCGATAATCATGACGATGAGCAGGATGATCATGGTCATCACCGGCACACCCCGAGTCTTTTTAGCCATGACCTTCGGTGCGAGGTTCTGGCGTGCCAGGCCGGTCAGAACGTTGCCGGCGCCGAAGAGATCCGCATTGATGGCGGACACCGCCGCGGTGATGACAACGACGTTGAGTGCGGCGGCAGCCCAGGTGACACCGAGGGTGGAGAAGATTTGGACGAAGGGGCTTTCCTCACCGGTGATGCTGCGCCAGGGGTTGATCATCAGGATGACCAGGATGGCCAGGACATAGAACAGCAGGATGCGCACCGGGATGGTGTTGACGGCCTTCGGTACGGACTTGGCGGGATCTTCTGCCTCCGCGCTGGCCACACCGACGATCTCCGTTCCACCGAAGGCAAAGAGGACCAGGATGAAGGAGGCGACCATACCGGAGACGCCGTTGGGGAAGAAGCCGCCATCGTTGACCAGGTTGGCCGGGCCGGTGGTCTCCGCGGTGGAGAGGCCGAAGACTAAGACAGCTACGCCACCTAGGATCATCGCGATGACCGCGCCGACCTTGACGATGGTGAAGGCGAATTCCAGCTCGCCGAAAGCCTTGACGGTGGCGAGGTTGGCGCCGCCGACGAGAAGCAGTGTGGCGGCGACCCACACCCACTTGGGTGAGCCGGGGAACCAGAATTGCATGTAGACGCCGATGGCGGTGAGGTCGGCGAGAGCCACGATGACCATCTCGAAGGCGAACATCCAGCCGGTGATGTAGCCGGCCCAGGGGCCTAAGAAGGTGCGGGCGTATTCGGCGAAGGAGCCGGTGACGGGGTGGTGCACGGACATCTCACCGAGTGCGCGCAGGAGGAAATAAACCACGGCCCCGCCGAGGAGGTAGACCAAGAGGACCGAGGGGCCGGCAGCCTGGATGGCGCCGGCAGAGCCGTAGAACAGGCCGGTGCCGATAGCTGAGCCTAAGGCGATGAAGTGCAGGTGCCGGTGTTTCAAGCCGGGGCGCTTGGTGGTGGTTTCTGCCACGGGGATGCGTCCTCCTCTGTGCCCCTGTTGTGGCGCTAGCTAGTCTTAGCGCTGCGGATGAGGGGAGTGGTTGGTGCGAGTGATTCCGGGAGCTACTTTCCTCTAGTTAGTGTGTCCGGTCAATTCCGCTACGGGGCAGAGGTCGATCTGCCCTATGACCCTGCACTCATTCGCTGCTCGGGGGTGACCTATGTGACATTTGTTCGGGGTGGCATTAGTATATGGAAGACCTGCGTGTGGCTGTCGCGTGGGCATGGCTACAAGCACTCGCCGTCGTGTGTTGGCGAGGGTGTGCTTGGCGCGTTCGTGTAGTGGACGTGTTGTGGCCGTGCTAATGACGTGTCGTTTCCACCACCGTGAGGTAGAACATGAAATCTGAAGACGCAATCGTTGACGCCTTCTACGAGAGCGAGGACGACGTCCCCTCCAAGAAGGGTATCTGGCGCCTCTTCGTCTACAGTGCTATCGGCGCTTTCGTATTCTTCTTTCCCATTAGCTACGACGGAAAGAAATCCATCCCGCTTGACCACATGGTCACCATCATCCGCACCTATGCGGACGTCTTGGTGCCTTGGTTCATCCTGGCGCTGGCGCTCTACGGCACGGTGCGCAGCATCGTGAATAAAAACTGGAAAGAAGGCCCGCTCCAGGCGGTCTTTACTGCGCTCAACGTGGTGGGCCTGGTGGTCTCCTTCCTGATGGTCATCGGAAAGCTTCCCGGAGTGCTGGGCAACGAGGACATCGTGCCCTTCCTGTGGAACTCGATTGCCACGCCAGTCGGGCTCATCGTGCCCATCGGCGGCGCGTTCTTGGCCTTGCTCATCAGCTACGGCCTTCTGGAATTCGTCGGCGTATTCATGCAGCCCATCATGCGCCCGCTGTGGCGCACGCCGGGGCGCTCCGCCATTGACGCGGTGGCCTCCTTCGTGGGCTCCTACTCTTTGGGAATCCTCATTACTGACCGCGTGTACCAGCGCGGCGGCTATACCGCGCGTGAGGCTTCCATCATCGCGACGGGCTTCTCGACGGTCTCCGCTGCCTTCATGGTGATCGTCGCCAAGCAGCTCGACCTGATGGATATGTGGGGCATCTACTTCGCGGTATCCCTCGTGGTGACCTTCCTGGTTACGGCGATTACCGTGTGGATTCCGCCGCTGAGCAGGATTCCCGACGACTACGTAGACGGCGTGCAACCGGACCCGGAAAAGCCAGTGAAGGGCAATTTCTTTAAGGCCGCGTGGCGGGAAGCGCTGCTGGCGCTGGACCGCGCGCCGTCTTTGGGCGCTGCCATTTGGGAGAACCTGCGCGATGGCGTGCGCATGGCGTCGGCGATTGTGCCCTCCATCATGTCTGTGGGCCTGATTGGCCTGCTGCTGGCTAACTTCACGCCGCTCTTCGATTGGCTGGGCTACCTGTTCTACCCGTTCGCGTGGATTGTCCAGTTGCCGGAGCCGGAGCTGGCGGGCAAGGCCGCGGCCATGGGCATTGCGGAGATGTTCCTGCCGGCGACGGCCGTGGCGGGTTCTGAAAGCATGGTGCTCAAGTTCGTCATCGGCGTGGTGGCGATTTCCGCCATTATCTTCTTCTCCGCGCTGGTGCCGTGCATCTTGGCCACCAAGATTCCGATCAAGCTGTGGCAGATCGTGGTCATCTGGTTCGAGCGCGTGGTGCTGACCATCATCATTGCGACGCCGATTGCCTTCCTGGTGACTTAGCTGGGACTTGTACGAGGGCTCACTAGAATGTGGGCCCATGAGTACCTCCCGAGTCCCGGCGGCGCGCAATGCGCTGGAGATCCTCCGGCTGCTGTCTACCATCGACGTGCCGATTTCCGCCGCTCGCATCCGCAGTGAGCTGAACCTGCCGCGCTCCACCACCTATCACCTGCTTAAGGAGATGGTGGACGCGGGATTTGTGGTGCACCTGCCAGAGAACCAAACCTATGGGTTAGGGCTCGTTGCCTACTCCATGGCCGCGGCTTATGCCACGCAGCAGCCCCTGGTGCGGGTAACCCAGGGGCACCTCGAGCGGATTGCCACCAGTGTTGGGGGGTCGGGGCACCTATCGCGTTTGGCGGGCTCGGAGATTTTGTACCTCAACGAGATTCGCGCGCCGGGAGCGCTGTCTTTGGTGACGGAGAGGGGAGTGCGGCTGCAGGCGCAGCGGACGGCCTCTGGGCGGGCGATGCTGGCCTTGCTCCCAGAGGCGGAGTGGCGTGCAGCATTCGTCCCCGGGTCCTTAGGTTTTGGGGAGTACAAGGAAATCTTGCGCCAGGTGCGCGAACGCGGATGGGCCGAAGAAGTTGAGGTGGTGGCGCGCGGGCAGGCGTCGGTAGGCGTGGCGGTGGTTGACCACGTGGGCAGGCCCGCGGCGGCGCTGGCGGTGACCTTCCCGGTGGGGACTGCCGACGCCGCCGACGTCGCACAGCAACTGCACGCGGCAGCGCAGCAGGTGGCGGAGAGGATGTACGGGCGCCGCTAAAAGGTAGTGCGCGGGGTATTGGCGCGCCGGGCAGCCTGTTGTACTATGAGCGCAACGCGTAAGGCTGTCGCGCGTATCACTATTTTTCTATTCTTGTGAAAGCAAGTACGTGTTTTCGCGTGCCTTCTTCCCTTCCACGCGGGTGGTGGGGCGGGGTACCGCAGCGACGTCAAAGGAGCCTTACATGTCTAATTCTTATCCCTCCACCGTGACCGTGGGTATCGGTGCGCTGAGCATCGAGGAGGTCGTGGCCGTTGCGCGCTATGGCGCGAAGGTGGAGATTTCTGAGGATGCCCTGGCGGAAATCGCCTCCACGCGCGAGCGTGTCGAGGAGCTGGCCCAGGATCCGACTCCGGTTTATGGCATTTCCACCGGCTTCGGTGCCCTAGCGCGCCGCCACATTCCGGAGGAGATGCGCGCGCAGCTGCAGCTTTCGCTCGTGCGCTCGCATGCAGCAGGCACGGGCCCGGAGGTTGAGCAAGAGGTCATTCGCGCGCTCATGCTGCTGCGCCTGTCCACCCTGTGCACTGGGCGTACTGGCGTGCGTCCGGTGGTGGCGGAAACCTATGCTGCGGTCCTCAACGCCAACATCCACCCGGTGGTCCGCGAATACGGTTCCCTGGGATGCTCCGGTGACTTGGCACCGCTTGCGCACTGCGCACTGGCGCTGCTCGGTGAAGGCGAGGTGCGCGTTGATGGCGGCGACATCACCCTGGCCGCCGAGGCCCTATCCGCTGCGGGTATCGAGCCGCTCAAGCTGCGGGAGAAGGAAGGCCTAGCACTGATTAACGGCACCGATGGCATGCTGGGCCAGCTCTGCCTGGCCATTACCGACCTGCGCGAGCTGGCCAAGACCGCCGACATCGCTACCGCGATGACGGTGGAGGGCCTGCTGGGTACCTTGGTGGTCTTTGCCGATGACCTGCAGCAGCTGCGCCCGCACCCAGGCCAGGCAGATGCTGCGGCCAATATCCTGCAGGTCGCAGAGGGATCGGAGATTCTCGCGGCCGCTCTCGAGGAATTTAAGAAGAAGCAAGTCCAGGACGCCTACTCCGTACGCTGTGCGCCGCAGGTGGCTGGCGGTTTCCGCGATACCGTGGCGCACACAGCAACGGTTGCGGAGCGCGAGCTGGCCGCGGCCGTCGACAACCCGGTGGTGGCCAAGGACGGGCGCGTGGTCTCCAACGGCAATTTCCACGGCGCGCCGGTGGCCTATGCGCTGGACTTCCTGGCCATCGTCGTGGCTGACCTGGCCTCCATCTCTGAGCGCCGTACCGATCGCTTCCTCGATGTTGCCCGCAACCGCGGCCTCAACGCCTTCCTGGCGGATGACCCGGGTGTGGACTCCGGCCACATGATCGCGCAGTATGCGCAGGCGGGCATCGTCTCTGAGCTCAAGCGCTTGGCCAACCCGTCTTCGGCGGATTCCATTCCGTCGTCGGCCATGCAGGAAGACCATGTGTCCATGGGCTGGTCGGGTGCCCGCAAGCTGCGCAAGGCAGTCGATGGCCTGCAGCGCGTCCTCGCCATCGAAATCCTTACCGCCGCCCGCGCCATCGATATGCGCGAGGGCCAGCCGGCCAAGGGTACCGGCGCGGTCATCGATGCTCTGCGCCAGACCGTCCAAGGTCCGGGCACCGACCGTTATCTCTCCCCGGAGATTGAGGAGACCGTGCGCCTGGTCAAGGAGGGTGCGCTGGTGGCTGCGGTAGAGGGGGCCGTCGGCACGCTGCGCTAAACACCTCCCGCCCCATGGCATGTGCCATGGGGCTTTTCTCTTGCCCTCTCAATTCCAAAAGTGCAGACCTAGAAGTGCAGACCTGCTGGTCGTCGCAAAGCACTGCCTTGGCGCTGGACGACGCCACCTGCATGAATGCACTTCCAGGTCTGCACTTTTGGCTGGGCACCGGATTGCAGGTAGTGCGGCGGAGGCGAAGAACGGAAGCCTATCTGTGGCGAGGCACACAAAGCTGGGTTATGAGTAGTGCATGAACAATGAACAACTCTTTAACTTCTTAGACCAGCATCTTATCGACCTTCGCAAGCTACCCAATGATGATCCCCGGTGGAAGAAGGTGCACGCCGGCAAGGTAGCCAAACTGGCGTGGTGCTTCGTACTGCCGATTATGCATTGGCACGAACTCAAGTCGTGGCAGAAGGAGACCACGAAGGCATATGTGCTCGGGTTGACCTTGCCCAAGGCAACATTAGTGGGAAAATCCGCCGCCCTTATTCACGGAATTCCGCTGGTTGTGCCGCCGACCGAATGGGAGCAACGTTGCCTTCGAACTCGGTACCTCCGCGATCTAAAGCCACTGTCCGTTATCGCCGCATGGACTTGCGCGGTAAAGAGACGGTGGTTCACGGGATTCGCGTGTCAACCCTGGAGCGCACGGCCATTGATATTGCGCGGTTCTATGGATTTGAGGAGGGGCTCGTTGCCGCCGATGACGTGCGGGCGCGCAATGTTGGCCAGTTCTGGATCAGTGAGACGCTCGGCGCTATGGGGAGAGTTAAGGGTGTTGCCGCCGCGCGGCGGGCGGTTGCTGAAAGCGTCAATTGCGCGGAGTCACCGTGGGAATCCTATGCCCGTGCCTTGATTCTTGCGGCGGACTACCCGGAGCTGCGCTGGGTCAAGGCGCAGTATGTGATTGAGAACTATCGAGCGGATCTGGTCATTAATGGGTGGCTCGTGATTGAGATCGACGGGAACGTGAAGTACCGCTTCGAGGCCGAAGAGGTGATTCGCGCGGAACACCGGCGCCAGCAGGCGATCCTCAACAAGGGCTATATCGTCCTGAGGTTTAGCCCAGAACAGTTGAGTTCGCGGCCTGACTATTTCCAGGAGACGGTGGGCAAGCACCTGGCACGCGGCCCGCGCTTGTAAAAGTGCAGACCTGGAAGTGCAGACCTGCTGGTCGTCGCCAAGCACTGCCTCGGCGCTTGACGACGCCCACCTGCATGAATGTACTTCCAGGTCTGCACTTTTGGGCTGGGCGGTGCTAGGCGGCTGGTGGGTTGGGTGTTGCTGGGGTGAGAGGAAATGGGCAGCGCGGCGCCCAATACTGGTCGGGCGACAGTCTTGTATCTGAGACAGGCGGGCAAAAAGAGCCCTAGAAGATGGTGCTGCGTCACAGTAGCTTCTGATGTGTGACGCTGACCAAGCCCCACAAGGGACAGCCCCGGGCAACCGGCCTTGGGGGTTTGGAAGGGCGTCGAAAAGCACGAGCGAAAGGAAGTCATGTCTGAACCCCGCGAAGTACGCGCCCCGCGCGGAACCGAAATCACCGCCAAGTCTTGGCAGACCGAAGCCCCGCTGCGCATGCTCATGAATAACCTCGATCCTGAGGTTGCCGAGCGCCCCGAGGACCTCGTAGTCTACGGCGGCACCGGCCGTGCAGCCCGCAGCTGGGAAGCATTTGATGCCATCGTGGAGTCGCTGAAGGATCTCGAATCCGACGAGACCCTGCTGGTGCAGTCCGGCAAGCCGGTCGGCATTTGGAAGACCAACGAGTGGGCACCGCGCGTGCTCATCGCCAACTCCAACTTGGTCGGCGACTGGGCTAACTGGGAGCACTTCCGCGAGCTCGAGGATGAAGGCCTGATGATGTACGGCCAGATGACGGCCGGCTCCTGGATTTACATCGCTACCCAGGGCATCTTGCAGGGCACCTTCGAGACCTTCGCGGCCGTGGCGAAGAAGCGTTTTGGCGGCACCCTGGCCGGCACCTTCACCCTGACCGGTGGCTGCGGCGGCATGGGTGGCGCACAGCCGCTCTCCGTAACCTTGAACGGCGGCGCCTGCCTCATCGTTGATGTGGACGAGACCCGCCTGAAGCGCCGCCAGCACAAGCGCTACCTCGATGAGGTTGTTAGCGACCTGGATGAGGCCCTCAAGCTGGTGCTCGACGCCAAGGAGAACAAGAAGCCTCTATCGGTTGGCTTGGTAGCCAACGCCGCCGAGGTCTTCCCAGAGGTCCTGCGCCGCCAGCGCGCAGGTGAATTCACCGTGGATATCGTCACGGACCAGACCTCCGCGCACGACCCGCTGAGCTACCTGCCCACCGAAATCACGGTGGAGGATTGGCACAACGAGGCCAAAGCAGACCCGACCACCTTCACCAAGAAGGCGCGCGAGGCCATGGCTGCCCAGGTCCAGGCCATGGTGGAATTCCAGGACGAGGGCGCTGAGGTCTTCGACTACGGCAACTCCATCCGTGACGAGGCCCGCAAGGCTGGCTACCAGCGCGCCTTCGAGTTCCCGGGCTTCGTCCCGGCCTATATCCGCCCGCTCTTCTGTGAGGGCCTTGGCCCGTTCCGCTGGGCAGCGCTCTCCGGCGACCCGGAGGACATCAAGGTCACCGACCAGGCGCTCAAGGAGCTCTTCCCGGACAACGAGCACCTGCACAACTGGCTCGATGCCGCCGAGGAGTACGTGGAGTTCGAGGGCCTGCCGGCGCGTATTTGCTGGCTGGGCTACAACGAGCGCCACAAGGCTGGTCTGCTCTTCAATGACCTGGTTAAGGAAGGCAAGATCAAGGCTCCGATCGTCATCGGCCGCGACCACCTCGACTCCGGTTCCGTGGCCTCCCCGTACCGCGAGACCGAGGCCATGCTCGATGGCACCGATGCCGTGGCTGATTGGCCGCTGCTCAACGCCATGACCGCTGTCTCTTCCGGTGCCACCTGGGTGTCCATCCACCACGGTGGTGGCGTGGGCATGGGCCGCTCCATCCACGCCGGCCAGGTCACCGTCGCCGATGGCACCGAGCTGGCCGCCGCCAAGCTGCGCGCCGTGCTCACCAATGACCCGGGCATGGGCGTTATCCGCCACGTCGATTCCGGTTACACTCGCGCCAAGGAAGTCGCCGACGTGCGCGGCGTGCGCATCCCGATGGAATTCAAGGCCCGCGACTAGACACGAGAGGAAAAGAAGATCATGTCCACCCTGTTTACTGGAATCTCAGAGCTGCGCACGGTGTCGGAGGCAGGCACGCTTGCCGACGCCTCCCTCATCGCCAACGCCGACGGCACCATCGCCTGGATCGGCCCAGCCTCCGAGGCCCCGGCCGCGGACGAGAAGGTCGACCTGGGCGGGCGCGCAGTTCTGCCGGGCTGGGTGGATTCCCATACCCACATGATCTTCGACGGCGACCGCTCCGCCGAGTTTGAGGCCCGCATGGCGGGCGAGTCCTACCAGGCCGGCGGCATCGCCGTGACGATGGACGCGACCCGCTCGGCGGGGGAGGAGCGCCTGGAAAAGCTCTTGGTGGAGCGCATCGCCGCTGCCCGCCGCGGCGGTACGACTACCTTGGAGACGAAGACCGGTTACGGTCTCAATACCGAATCCGAGGTGGAGGCCGCTCGCGTGGCGGCCCGCCACGTCGATGACGTGACCTTCCTCGGCGCGCACCTCGTGCCGCCGGGAGCAGGGGCCGAAACCTACCTCGACGAGGTTGTGGGCCCGATGCTCGACGGCGTGGCCGAGCACGTGCAGTGGATCGACGTCTTCTGCGAGCGTGGCGCCTTTAATGAGGAACAGTCGCGCCGCGTGCTCGAGGCCGGCAAGGCTCGCGGACTTGGCGTGCGCGTGCACGGCAACCAGCTCGGCGAGGGCCCTGGCGTAGCGCTCGCCGTGGAGCTGGGTGCTGCCTCGGTGGATCACGTCAACTACCTCAGCGATGTGGACGTTGAGGCGCTGGCCTCCTCCGAGACGGTGGCCACGCTGTTGCCGGCCTGCGACCTGTCCACGCGCGAGCCGCTGGCGCCGGGACGCAAGCTTATTGACGCCGGCGCGACCGTCGCCATCGCCTCCAACCTCAACCCGGGCACGTCCTATACGTCCTCGATGAACTTCTGCATCACGACGGCCGTGCTCCAGCAGCACCTCACCCTCGATGAGGCCATTGCCGCCGGCACGCTGGGCGGTGCCACCGCGCTGCGCCGCCAGAATGTTGGCGAGGGCAAGGATGCGAAGGGCCGCCCTGCCAAGGGCTCGCTGGTAGTCGGCGCTGCTGCGGACCTCCATGTCCTCGATGCCCCGAGCGCTATTCACCTGGCTTACCGCCCGGGCATGCCGATGACGTTCAAGACCTTCGTCGGCGGCCGCGAGGTCTAGAAAGCAAAGTCTCGCACTCTAGAGTGTAAAACTTTGCAGTCTGCGGTATTCTGCAGGCATGATGTGGACAGTAGAGCAGCTCGAGGACTACCTCGAGCACTGTCGCCTCTTGCAGTCGGATACGACGACCGTGGAGGTGAAATCGGGACGCGGCGGAATGCCGCAGTCCCTGGGGGCTACTCTGTGTGCCTTCGCCAACATGCCGCGTGGCGGCACCGTCATCATTGGAGTGGCGGAGCCCGGCTTTGCGGTGCACGGCGTGGACGATCCTGGCGCTATCGAAAGCGCCCTGGCGGATCAGGCACGCACCCTCGTGAAACCCGCGCCCTTCATTGAGACTCAGACCCTGTACGTCGAAGGGCGTGCTGTCGTGCTTGGCCACGTCGAAGGCGTGCTGCCACACCAGCGGCCGGCGCTCTATCGGGGGCGGCCCTACCTGCGCATGGCGGACGGTGACTATGTCATGAGCTCCAATGACCTTCGCATGATCGAGGTGGATAAGCTGCACGCGCGCGAGGTCATTGCCTATGACTCAGCTCCCGTTCTTGGGTCAAGCCTAGAAGTTTGTGATGATTCGGCGCTCAAGGAAGCAGTGGCGGAGCTGCGCAGAGCCACTCCTCGTTTGCGAGATGTGAGCGATGCCGAGTTACTGGAGCTATTCCGCGTGGTCGATGCCCAAGGACAGCTGAGTGTGGCCGGTTTGTACGCTCTGGGGCGCTTTCCGCAGGGATTCTTTCCCGACCTGCATATTTCTGCGGCTGTGCAATACCCGGCGGGGGAGGAAGGACCACGCACCCGGAACCTGGAAGAGTTTTATGGGCCCGTCCCGGATCTGGTGGATGCGGCCGTGGCGTGGGTGCGCCGGAATATCGATACCGACTTGGTCTATGGCACGGATGGACATCTGCGCGAGGTTCCCGAGCTTCCCCTCGAGGCGGTCCGCGAGGTCATAGCTAATGCCGTGGTCCACCGAGACCTCGGGCCGGAAAGCTTAGGTGCCGGGAAGTTCGTCACCATTCGGCTGACTCGCCAGGCACTGATCGTGACCAGCCCGGGTGGGCTACGCGGCATCTCCGTGGAAGAACTCAAGGGAAGGGTACTGTCACCCGTCGCTGTAAACCCGCGCCTGTATGCACTGAGCACGAAATTGCGTCTAGAGGATGGCGAGCGCGTCATCGAGGGCCAGGGCGGAGGAATGAGGGTCGTCTTTTCGTCCTTTCGCAAAGCCGGCTTGCGCCCGCCGACCCTCATCGACACTGGTGTTCGCTTCACCGTGATCCTCTGGAGAGCGGGGCGAGGCGATGACGAGCACGCCCCCGCGACTCGCAGCGCCTCTGCTTCCTTTGAGCCCGCGCTTGCCCCAGCACAGACAGCGAAGGAGGGCAGTGTGGTGGAAGACGGGCTCGTCGCCAAGCTCGGCGGAAACCCAGCCCTTGTGCTTAGCGCGCTGCGCCGGAACGGCGAGCTCTCGCTCGTGGACATCGTGAACAGCACGCAGCTCACCCGCGGCCAGGTGCGTTACGCGTTGGGCAAGCTCATCGAGTCCGGGCACGTCACGATGCGCGGCAAACACGGTGACCGCGCCACGCGTTACGCTGCGAAGGAGTAGCCCGAGGTGGAAAAGCTCGGGTAATTCAGCGGCGAAATAGCTAATTGGGTGCCGGTGCCGTACTCTGGTCTGAGCAATGAGCATTACCGATAACGCCACCGGCGGCGTAAACGAGCCGGAAGAATTCAATAAGTCGGAATCTCAGGAAAACTCGCAAGGTGGCGAAGCATTGGACGCTTCGCAGGTGTCGAACCAGGACACCGGGGCTGCGAATAACCCTGAGGACACCGGCGCTGAGGAAACTTCAGCCAACGACAACTCCCAGGGTTTTGCACACCTCGGCCTTCCCGATGACGTTCAGGAAGCCGTGTCCAAGGTGGGCTTTACCAAGCCATCCCCAATTCAGGAAGAAACCATCCCGTTCCTCATGGAGGGCCGCGACGTCGTCGGTCTGGCCCAGACGGGTACGGGTAAGACCGCGGCCTTCGCGCTGCCGGTTCTCTCCCAGATCGATACCGAGGCCCGCTACCCGCAGGCTTTGGTCCTGGCGCCCACGCGCGAGCTGGCCCTCCAGGTAGCGGACTCCTTCCAGTCCTTCGCCGACCACTTGGGTCGCATCGAAGTTCTGCCCATCTACGGTGGCCAGGCGTATGGCATCCAGCTCTCCGGGCTGCGCCGTGGCGCCCAGATCATCGTGGGCACCCCGGGCCGCGTCATCGACCACCTGGAGAAGGGCTCCCTGGACATCTCGCAGCTGCGCTTCCTCGTCCTCGATGAGGCGGACGAGATGCTCAACATGGGCTTCCAGGAAGATGTCGAGCGCATTCTTGAGGACACCCCGGAAGACAAGCAGGTCGCGCTCTTCTCGGCCACCATGCCGAACTCGATTCGCCGCCTGTCTAAGCAGTACCTCAACGATCCCGCTGAGGTCACTGTGAAGTCGGAGCGCCGTACGAATGACAACATCACGCAGCGCTTCCTGCTGACCCCGCACCGCCACAAGATGGATGCCTTCACTCGCATCCTCGAGGTCATTGACTACGACGCCATCATCGTCTTCTGCCGCACCAAGCACGCGACCGAAGACGTGGCCGATAGCCTCAAGGAGGCCGGCTACAACGCTGCCGCCATCAATGGCGATATTGCTCAGCAACAGCGTGAGCGCACCGTCGATCAGCTTAAGGATGGCCGTCTGGACATCCTGGTAGCTACCGACGTTGCCGCCCGCGGTCTCGACGTGGACCGCATTACCCACGTGGTCAACTACGACATCCCGAATGACACCGAGTCCTACGTGCACCGTATTGGCCGTACCGGCCGTGCTGGCCGCACTGGTGAGGCCATCCTGTTTGTCACCCCGCGTGAGCGTCGCATGCTGCGCTCCATCGAGCGCGTGACCAACGCCCGCTTGGAGGAGATGGATCTCCCGACCGCAGATGAGGTCAACGCTAAGCGCAAGGAGAAGTTCTTCGCCTCCATCGGCGCTTCGCAGGAGGACAAGCAGTTCGAATTCTTCCGCGACATGGTGCGCGAGTACTCCGCAGCGGAGAACGTGGCGATGGATGATATCGCCGCGGCCCTGGCCGTGCAGCTGCAGGGCGGGACGGACTTCCTGCTCAAGGAGCGCCCGGTGACCAAGAAGGACCGTCGCGAGCGCGACCGCTTCGAGCGCGATGGGCGCGGACGTGACCGTGACCGTGGTGGACGTGACCGCGGTGGCCGCGACCGTGACCGTGGCCCGCGCCGCCCGGATGGGGACTTTGAGACGTACCGGCTGGACGTCGGCAAGCGTCAGAACGTGCGCCCGGGTGCGATCGTGGGCGCGCTGGCCAACGAAGGTGGCCTGACTTCCAAGGACTTCGGCCGCATTACCATCGCGGTGGGCCACACCTTGGTGGACCTGCCGAAGAACCTGGACCCGGCAGTGCTGGAGCGTCTGAAGGACACCCGCATTTCCGGACAGCTCATCAAGATTCAGAAGGATACCGGCCGCCCGCCTCGCCGGAACTACGATGATGACCGTGGCCGCGGCGGCTACGGTGGACGCGGACGCGGTGAACGCGGCGGATACCGCGACCGTGACCGCGGTGGACGTGGCCGCGACCGTGGTGGGCGCCGCGGCGGTTGGCGCGACTAGGCTCCGCAAGGCGTCGCAGCGGCCTTAACGCTGCACGAGAAAACCTCCCAAACTCTCACTGAGAGCTTGGGAGGTTTTATCTGTTGAGGCCTAAACCGAAGAGTTTAGACGTACATCAGGATGGCGCAGACAACCCACAGCAGGTTGAAGATACCGGAGAACATCGCCAGCTGCTTCTTCAGCTTGGCCACATCGGCGCTGCCCGGGCTAGCAATCGCGGCCATGGCCTGGTTCTGCTTCGGGATAACCACGACGAGCAGAATGACCCAGGCGATGACGGAGAGCAGAAGCGCAATGTGGAACTGGACCTGAGACTTGTAGGCAGCCAGGTCAGTAAGGAAAACAGCCAGACCGATGACCGGAACGATGGCGGAAATGTAGCCATAGGTTGAGGTGATCTTGTTGAGGATGCCGGCGGCACCTGCGGCCGAAGCATCACCGGCGCCAGCCTTTGCCAGCTGGGCAGGGAAGGCGGAGGTGGAGATACACACGGTACCGACCAACAAGATGGCAGCGAAGGCGTGAAGGAAGATGAGCAAGCTTGTCATGGGGAGTGCGCTTTACCTTTCTATACGGGGCTTTTCCCAGCGAAAGTCTAACGGTGCTGGGAGATGAAATCGAATCGGCACTGGTGGCGCATGACCGCATAGTCGCGGGAGGGAAGCGGGAGTTGGTATTTGCGCGCCACCGCGGCAAGGCGCAGCGAGTAGTCGCAGCGGTCGGCGGGCGGGAGCCAGTCCGCCGGCAAGGAATCGGACTTGGTTTGGTTCAAATTGCGGGCAGTGGCAACAAGGTTGAGCGGATCGTTGGCGAAGGCCATTTTCTTATCGCGCGGCCACGTTGAGGCGCCAAGGTCCCAGGCTGCTGAGAGCGGAAAGACGTGGTCGACTTCGACGCGCTCCGCCGCAGGTGCGCGGGCATAAGGATCGAAGAGGGTGCCGTCGATGGTCTGCGCTGCTTTGACGTTATCGCGGGTGCCCGGCGCCCAGCCGCCGAAGTCATCGCGGTTGTAGCCAGGGGCCTCCACGCGCGCAGGCACGGTAGCCACACCCAGGTCCGGGCCGGGAAGGAGATGGTAGCCGCCGTAGGCCACCGTGGCTATGGAGAGGAAACCGATATAGGCCGCGCGCAGGTTCATGCACTTTTAGACTGCACGTGGCGTGGAGGGGTTCCTGAAGGGCTCGGAGGGGCGTCGCCAAGCACGCAATTAGGTGGGTTGTGATGTCAACAAAACTTGACAAAATAAGAATAGTTTTAATAATTAGCTTGGTAATAGATTAAGAATGTCAAAATTACTGATCCCGCTATCACTGCTAAAAGAAAGGAAACGCAGTGAAATCTCCGCTCCCCATTCTTGCTGCGACATGTCTCGTTGTTGCAGCAAGCCCTCTTGCCTTTGCGCAGGACGTCGCGCCGGAACTGCCGGAATCTGCACTCGCCGAGGAAGCCCTCAAAGACCCCATAGCAACGGAGAGCCCCAACGAATCCGGTGACATTAAGGATGCCGCCGAAGAGTTAAAGAATTACTCCACAGCACCAGCACCTGGTGGTAACAGTCCGGTCGGTGATGAATACTCGGCCTTCTACCACGATGCTGTAGATCTGGAGTCATCCACCCCCGGCCAGCTTTTCCGTTCCGCGCCTGTTCGCAACCCGGCGAATACCCTCGGAATTACAAATATCGGCCCCTACAAGGCCCAGCGCATCCTGTATTCCTCTACCAACCGCACGGGAGAGAAAACGGCAGTCAGCGGCATTGTTATTGAGCCCAAAGCAGCATGGACGAAGCCGGGACCACGCCCGGTTGTAGCATTCGCCCCTGGTACCCAGGGTGTGGCAGACCGCTGTGCGCCGTCGCGCAAGATTGCTGAAGGCGTGGGGGATTATGAGCAGTTCTTCTTCGAGCAATACTTGAAGAAGGGATATGCGGTGGTGGTGACAGACTATGAAGGTCTTGGTACCCCAGGAATGCACACTTACATGGACAGAGTCTCCCAGGGGCATGCGGTCTTGGATAGTGCGCGTGCGGCACAGCAGCTGAACGGCTGGGATATTAGTGGTGACAACCCCGTGTTCATTAACGGCTATTCGCAGGGAGGTGGGGCAGCGGCATCAGCAGCGGAGCTCTATGATGACTACGCGCCTGAGCTTAACGTCAAGCTAGCAACCATTGGTGCTGCACCCGCGGATCTGACGTTGCTGCCGCCGGCTCTCGACGGCACGCTGTACTTCCTTTTTGAGTCCTATGCGTTGTTGGGCTTGAGTAACTCCTATGGCGAAGACCTGTACGCTCATCTCAATGAGAAGGGGGCTGCAATTCTCAAGCGCGCCACCAACACCTGCACCCTGGGGCTGGCTGGCTTTTCAGGAACCACCATTGAACAGATCAGCAATGAGGGAAAGAGCGTTGACCAATTCGTTGCTACTGCGCCCTTTGACCGAATTCTGGCGGACCAGCACATTGGTTACGATGCGCCGTCGATTCCGGTGGTGGTTACGCACGGCCGCGGCGATGATGTGATTCCTTTCTCCACCGCTGAGCAGCTGGTTGAGCAGTGGACTTCGCGTGGTGCAAACGTGACCTTCATTCCGAATGATGCCCGCTCCCACGTGGCTGGTACCGTCCCGCATATTAAAGAATCCGTCAAGGCTATTGAGGCAGCGCTGTCTTAAAAGGAAGGTGTCTCGGTCGCCTCAGTTCACAAGACAAACCCCTCGCCGGAGCTTAGTGATGAACTAGCTCGACGAGGGGTTTAAAAGAAGGAGGGGGAGGGGCCGAAGGCTACTTCTGAACCTTCTCCGCGGCCTCCTCGAAGTCCAAGTCATCGTTTTCTTCAACGAGCTTGGCCAAGCGGGAAGCCTCCTCGAATTCCTGGATGACCTTCTCATCCGGAGCCTTGGTAGCAAGGGAAACACCGACGGATACGAGCAGAGCGGAGATGAAGCCCGGAACCAGCTCGTAAAGGGTATCGCCCAGCGGGCTCATGCCCCAGCCGATGGCTACGACGGCACCGGTGATCATGCCGGCGATGGCACCGGTGGAGTTGAGGCGCTTCCAGTACAGCGACAGCAGGACCAGCGGGCCGAAGGCGGAGCCGAAGCCGGCCCAGGCGAAGCCGACCAGACCCAGAATCGAATCCGACGGGTTGATTGCCAGCACAGCGGCGACGATGGCGATGGCCACGACGGCAGTACGGGACAGGTTGATCAGGACGTTCTGGCTTGGCTTCTTCTTAGCGAAGATGAGGTAGAGGTCCTCAATCAGGGAGGTGGAGACAACCAGCATCTGGGAGGACATCGTGGACATGATGGCTGCCAGAACGGCGGTCAGAACCAGACCAGCAAAGAGCGGGTGGAACATGACCTGAGCCATGTCTAGGAAGATGGTCTCGTAGTTCTCCTGGTCGGTGATGGAGTGGTTGGTCTCAGTGAAGAAGACCGTGCCGGAGAGCGCGACGAAGATGGCTCCGATCAGAGAGATGCCCATCCAGCTCACACCGTAGAAGCGGCCCGCGCGAGCGTCGGAAGGCTTGCGCAGCGCCATGAAGCGCACGATGATGTGCGGCTGGCCAAAGTAGCCCAGGCCCCAGGCCAGGTTACCGATGATGACAGCGGCGGAAACGCCGGAGAACAGGGAGAAGTAATTGGGGTTCTCAATCACGCACCGGTGGCGTAGGGGTTCTCAGCGGCGAAGCTGAAGATATCGCCCGGGTTGTCCAAGGAGAAGAGCACCATGATCGGCACGATGATGAGGGAGGCGAACATGAGCAGGCCCTGGACGGTATCGGTGTAGGACACCGCGAGGAAGCCACCGACGAAGGTGTAGAAGACCGTCACGGCAGCCACGACGAGCATGCCGACCATGTAGTCGCCGCCGAAGCTGGACTCGAAGTAACGGCCGCCGGCCACCATGCCGGAGGAGACATAGAAGGTGAAGAAGAAGATAATGATGGCCGCCGCGATAATGCGCAGCAGGCGCGACTTATCGTGCAGACGGTTTTCAAAGAAGGAGGGCACGGTAATGGAGTTGCCGGCAATTTCGGAGTAGGAGCGCAGACGCGGCGCGACCCACTTCCAGTTGGCCCAAGCACCGATGAGGAGGCCGATGGCCATCCACAGCTCGGACATACCGGTCAGGAACAAAGCGCCCGGCAGGCCCATGAGCAGCCAGCCGGACATATCGGAGGCGCCGGCGGATAGGGCGGCTACGAACGGGTGAAGGCCGCGGCCGGCGAGAACGTAGTCGTCATACTCATCCGTCTGCTTGTAGCTCCAGAAGCCGATGGCGGCCATGGCAAGCAGGTAGATGATCATCGCAACGACATACCAAGTGGAGTCTTGCACTGATCTCTCCTTGAGATTGAGATTTATAAATAGGACCTACTCACGCTAACGAGGCAATTCCTCTGACCCAACTGAGAATTGGCTGCGTGACCAGTATTTGGTTACCTTGGTCACAGCTTATTGTACGGTCTTACTGGTGTTACGTCGTTATGTAACGAGACTATAACGATTGTCTATTTAGGCAGGATTCGGGAACTTTCTGCGACCCCGTCCCCCAAAAGGTGTGCTGCTAAACTGGCCCCTATGGCTTCTTACCTGCTGCATGGCCTCTGGCTGCCCGTCTCCGGCCTGAGTCTATGGATCGAACAGGTCGAAGGGCACAAGATCATCATGCCCTCAGCAGTCCCAG
Source organism: Corynebacterium hiratae (assembly GCF_009708045.1). Classification (NCBI taxonomy): domain Bacteria; kingdom Bacillati; phylum Actinomycetota; class Actinomycetes; order Mycobacteriales; family Corynebacteriaceae; genus Corynebacterium; species Corynebacterium hiratae. The sequence continues at coordinate 34,127 of NZ_VIOG01000001.1, forward strand.
AGGGAACCTTCCCGGATGTGGTGGACACCATCCTGAGCAAGAAGACCTTTCGCAACCGAGCACGTGTGTCCCTGCGCACACCGAAGGGCAAGGATGTCTCCCTCATGGTGCCCATGGCCATGTTCGCCCCGGATGAAGCAGTGGAGACGCTGGCCAAGCTGGAATACCTGGATACCGATAGCCAAGCGGCTACCCCGGAGCAGCGCGCGACCATCGCGCCAGATCTCCTGTGGCTCATCCGCGCCTACCGCGGCCTCTACCGTTTCGTCCGGGCCGGTCGCGTGACCATCCGCCTGTCCTATCAAGCCGGCGAGTGGTACCCCATGTGGCAGCTGGCCTCCGGCTTAGGCGAGCGCAGCTGGCTGGCAGAGATGCTGGCCTCCGCGCCCGGCATCCTCTCTATTAATAACCGGGCTCTTTCTGATGATTTGGCGGATGAGCTCACGCACTGGATTGCCTATACTCAGCTACGCCCGCAGATCGACGCTCCGCGTGCCGCGCCGTGGCACGACTTCGCCCAGGCGCTGTTGAGAACTTCGCCCGTGAAGAAGGGGCGCGCGCAGTTGCTGCGAGGGCTCAATGAATGGAAGGACTCCATTACCTCCGTTGATCTCCAGCTGGTGTTCCTCGTGGAGGAGCCACCAAATGAGAATGTCTCCGTCGAGGATGCAGCGTGGCCCATCCGCCTGCTGGTTCGTTCTGGGACTGATTCACCGATGCCGGTGCGGCAGGAGCAGTTGGATCGGGGGAGCGTCGAGAAGCTGCGCGAAGCCCGCCGCCATGCCTTCGACGTGGCACCGCGGCTGAAGTACAACTCCGCCCCGGCGAGCCGGAATGCCGGCGACTGGGATGTGTACCTGACCACGGAGCAGCTCGTGGATTTTGTTACCCACGATGCCGCCGCCCTGCGCAAAGCCGGTTTTACCGTGCTGCTGCCCAAGTCCTGGTCCCACATGGAGACCAAGGCCAAGCTGGAAACCACGGAGGTGCGCGATCCGGCTGATGCCGCCACCAAGGCGCACATCGGCATGGAGAAGCTGTTCAGCTATGACTGGAAGCTCTCGGTGGGGGATACGCAGCTTACCGACGCCGAAATGCACGAGCTCATCTCCTCCAAGTCTGGTCTCATTCGCCTGCGCGGCGAGTGGGTCATGGCGGATACCCGGGCCTTGAACAAGATCTCGCAGTACATGCGCGAGTTGGCCGATACCGCACGCAAGCGTGCGCTGAAAGAACTGGAGCAACTCGCCGCGACCGCGGAGATGGCCCGTCAGCTGGAACAACCCGGCTGGGAAGAGCTCGTGGCCGAGGTGGAGCGCCGCCGCAAGGAATTCAACGAGGGCGAGCAAGAAGAAGCCGTAACGCTGGCGGATCTGCGCGAGATGGCCTTGAAGTCGATGGCGGAGGACCCCGTTGCCTTCACCGGCTCCGAGTGGCACACGTCGCTGCTCGGCGGGCTGGATAGCACGGCACCCGACCGCGTGGAGATCCCCGATACGGTCCATGCCGAGCTGCGTGAGTACCAGCGACGGGGTGTGGACTGGCTGTATTGGATGTCCCGCAACAACATCGGCGCGGTGCTGGCAGATGACATGGGTTTGGGCAAGACCCTGCAGCTGCTTTCCCTGCTGGCGGTAGAAAAGAACGCCCATGAGTCAGCTGAGGAAGCGGAGGCGTGGAAGCCCACCCTGGTGGTTGCGCCGACCTCCGTGGTGGGCAACTGGGCTAGGGAGGCCACGCGCTTCGTGCCTGATTTCAAGGTCATGGTGCAACACGGCACCGGGCGCCTGAAGGGCGAGGAGCTGGTCACGGCGGCGCAGAACGCCGATATCGTCATCACTTCCTATGGCACGGTCAGCCGTGACTTCCTGACCTTGAGCAAGGTGGAGTGGGACCGCGTAGTCCTCGATGAAGCCCAAGCGATCAAGAACGCCTCCACGCGCTCCTCCAAGGCCGTGCGCGCCATCCCCTCGCGCCACCGCGTGGCGCTGACCGGCACGCCGATTGAGAACCGCCTGTCGGAGATGCGCTCCATCCTGGACTATTGCAACCCCGGGATCTTGGGCTCTGCTTCCTTCTTCCGCAACCACTTTGCCAAGGCCATCGAGCGCGAAGGCAGCGAAGTCATGGCGGAGCGCCTGCGCTTGCTCACCGGCCCGTTTATCCTGCGCCGGCTGAAGACGGACCCGAATATCATCGATGACCTGCCGGAGAAGTCCGAGCAGATCATCACCGTGCGCATGACCGATGAGCAGGCCGCCCTCTACAAGGCCCTGGTCAATGACGTGGAACAGGCCCTGGCGAAGAAGAAAGAGGGCATCTCGCGCCGCGGCCTCATCTTGGCATCGCTGACGCGCATCAAGCAGATTTGCAACCACCCGGCCCACTTCTTGGCTGATGGCAGCCCCGTGACCATCAAAGGCAAGCACCGCTCCGGCAAGGTGGAAGAACTCATGCGGATCATCGACCAGGCTATCGAATCCTCGGAGCGCGTGCTGGTCTTTACCCAGTACAAGGCCTTCGGTGACGTCCTCCAGCCCTACCTGTCTGAGCAGCTGGGCTGCGAGATTCCCTTCCTCCACGGCGGGGTCAGTAAGAACCGGCGCGACCAGATGGTGGAGGAATTCCAGGCCGATGATGGCGCACCCGTCATGCTGCTCTCGCTCAAGGCGGGCGGTACCGGGCTAAACCTCACGGCGGCGTCGATTGTCGTGCACATGGACCGCTGGTGGAACCCGGCGGTGGAAAACCAGGCCACGGACCGCGCCTTCCGCATCGGCCAGCAGCGCAACGTGCAGGTCTACAAGATGATTACCGCCGGTACCTTGGAGGAATCCATCCAGGACATCCTCGACGGCAAGACGCAGCTGGCCGGGGCCGTCGTCGGCGAAGGCGAGGGCTGGCTCACCGAACTGAGCCCCGAGCAGCTGGCGGATCTCATGAGCTATAGGGAGCAGGAGAAGTAAATGGCACCGAAGAGTCCTGAGGACAACAACGTCATCTACGCCAACTTCGGCACCCGCAAGCGCGTGAGCACGCCGGAGGAGGTCAACCGCGTCGACCGCGTGCGCACCATGCAGCCGGCGGCCACGCGCCTGCTCAACTTTGTCAACCAGCAAACGGATTCCGGCCGAATTCGCCGCGGGCGCCAGTACGCCACGGAGGGCCACGTCGTGGGCCTCGATGTGCGCAATGGCGCGGTGCACGGCAAAGTTGCTGGCTCCCAGAACGAACCTTTTGCGGTGCTCATCCAGGTGCCCTACCGCAATAACGAGGACATCGGGCGGCTGTCGGAGATGTTCGCGCGCACCCCCAACTCCGTGGCGAAGGCCAGAGAGGGCATGCTTGCCGACGCCTCCCTCGACATCCTCATCGCCGAGTACCCCGACGACCTCCGTTTCTCTTGCACCTGCCCCGATCCGGAGTATGTGTGCAAGCACGTCGTGGCGGTGGCGGACCGCCTCGCGGCCCGGATGGATGCCGATCCTTCCGTGATTTTTGCCCTGCGCGGCCTTGACTTCGCGCGGCTGGAGCAAGCGGTCATGGAACAGGCCAAGGCCGCCTCGGAGGATTCCTACTCCGCGAGCGGGGCGGCGGACATCTCTCAGGAGGAGCGCAATGCCTTGTTCTGGGAGGGGCGCGAGTTGCCGCCGTTGCCGGAGCCGAAGACAGCTCCTGCGGTGGATGATTCCGACCCGGAACTGTTGCGTAAGGCCATGCGCTCCGTCAGCCATACGAACATAGATTTGCTTCGGGCGGTCTCCGATGTCGAGGACCTTTACTATCATCTGACGCACTAGACATTGCCACCTTAAGGGGAGGGGCATACATGCCCAGCCCTGGACTACGTTGTAGGGAGTTTGCATGGCCGCGGTCACGTTCATCCACACCTCCGATTTTCAGCTGGGCATGACCCGCTGGTTTTTAAGTCCCGCGGCGCAATCGCGTTTTGATGATGACCGCGAGGCGGCGGTGTTGCGCCTGGGGGAGCTGGCCACCAAGACGGGTGCCGAGTTCATCGTCGTGGCCGGTGACGTGTTTGAACACAACTCCTTGAGCAAGTCCACGCTGCTGCGCGCAAAGGACATGTTCAAGCGCTTGCCGGTTCCGGTCTACCTGCTGCCCGGCAACCATGACCCTCTTGTGGCGGATTCCATCTTCTTCAACTCCTTTGCGGATAACGTGCACGTGATTGCGGATTCAGAGCCGATTGAGGTGCGCCCGGGTGTGGAAATCGTCGGTGCCCCTTACCTGTCCAAGCGGGCTAACTATGACCTCGTGCGCCGCGCGCTGGAGTCTTTAGAGCCTGCCGAGGAGGGTGCGGTTCGCATCGCGGTGGGCCACGGCCAGGTTGAATCCCGCGCGGGCGAGGGCGAGGACTCGGATGCGGATACGATCGACCTCGCCTTCGTAGAGGAGTGCCTGGATAAGGGTGTTATCGATTACTTGGCGCTGGGGGATACGCACTCCACCGAATCCCTCGGTTCTACCGGCAAGGTGTGGTTCTCCGGCAGCCCGGAGACCACGGCCTTCGACGATAGGGAGCGCGATTCGGGCAACGCCTTGGTGGTGACTGTTGAGGGGGAGCGGGTGGACGTCGCCAAGCACCGCGTTGGCCGTTGGGACTTCCGGGCGATTGATGCGGACATCGACTCCATGGAGGATGTCGAGGGCTTCCTGGAACAGCTGGACGCGGTGCCGGAGAAGATTCGCACCGCAGTCAAGTACAGCCTGCGCGGCACCGTGGGTTTGAGCGCGCAGGCCCGTCTGGAGCAGGGCTTGGCGGAGATGGAGGAGGTCTTTGCCTCCCTCAAGCCGCGCGAGAGAACCATGGACCTGCATCTGGCGCCCTCGGAGGAGGAGCTCAGTGAGCTGAACTTGAGTGGTTATGCCGCCAATGCGCTGGCGGAGCTGCTCGAGGACTTGGACAACCCCACCGCCCGCGACGCCGCCAACCTGCTGTTCCGCCTCAGCGCGAAGGGAGCCTAAACCATGATGCAGCTGCATTCTGTTGAACTGAACAATGTCCGGGGCGTGGAGCACCTAGAGGTCAAGGACCTTCCGGAGACCGGGGTGGTGGTCATCGGTGGGCCGAACGAGGCCGGAAAGTCCACGTTGGTGGAGGCCATTGATTTCGTACTCACGGAAAAGCACACGGCTAATTCCAAGCCGGTGAGGGCGCTGCAGCCTGCCGGCCGCGATGTGGGGCCTGAGGTCACGCTGGAGGCGACTGTGGGGCCTTACCGCTTCCGCATTCGCAAGCGGTGGGTGAAGAAACGTACCTCGGAGCTGCACGTTTTCTCCCCGCGCCCGGGCCAGTGGACCGGAGCCGAGGCGGATGGGGAGTTGGAGCGGATCCTCAGTGAGCACGTGGACCGCGCGCTTCTCGACGCCCTCTTCGTCCGCCAGGACGACAACCACCAAGGCATCGCCGCGGTGGGTATTCCTTCCCTGACCGCGGCGCTGGAGGAGGAGACCGGGGCGAGTGCTGCGGCGGAAGACTCCGAGCTGCTCACGCGCATCGAGGCGGAGTACAAGGAGTATTTCACCGCGAAGACAGACAAGCCGGCAGGAGACTATAAGACTGCCATTGCCACGCTGGCGGATGCTGAGGAGAAGCACGCTGCCGCCAAGGCCGCCCTGCGCGAGCTCGACGGCGTGGTGGAGCGCTATGAAGCCGCCGAGCTGAAGAAGGCCGAGGCTGAAGCCGCTCTGCCGTCGGCTGCGGAAGAATGCGAGCGCCGTGACGGTGAGCTAGTCGCTGCCCGAGCCGCACAGGAGAAGGTCACCGCGCAGGAGGCTGCGGTGACTCGGGCGGCGGAGGCCGTGACGCGCGCGGAGGAGGAAGCACAGCGCCGCAAAGCTGTGGTTGCTGAGCATGACGCAGCCGTTGATGCTGCTGAGCGTGCCGCCGCCGTGGTTATCGAAGCCCGCGAACGTGCTGAGGAAGAGGCCGCCGCCCGCACGAAACTAGAAAAAGAGCGCGCCGAGTTCCACAAGCGCTACGAGGCCGTGCGCGAGGAACGCCAGCGCGCCCGCCGCGCGCAGCAGCGCGCTGAACGTGAGGCTCTGGGCACCCGACTCGAAACACTGAGTAAGCTGGAAGAGACTTTGGCGGCCCGCCGCCGTGAGCTGGCGGCGACTCCCGACGTACCGAACCTTCAGGCCGTGGAGGACGCGGCTCGCGAGGTTACTGTCCAGGAGCGCCTGCGGGCGGCCGCGGCGTCCAAGCTCTACTTTTCCGGCAAGGGCGCCATTAGCGTCGATGGGGAAGAGCGCGCTCTGGAGAGCGGTAAGGAACTGGCAGTCGAACTGCGCGAGGGCACCACGCTGAATGTCGGTGACATCACCGCCCGCTACGCAGCCGGTGCGGGCGATAGCGGTGAGGAAAGCGTGGAGAAGGCCCGCGCTGAGCTCGCACGCCTGCTGGAGGATGCCGGGTGCGAGGATGTCGAGGCTGCCCGTGCCACCCACGAAAAGCACGCGGAGCTGGCCTCCGCCACGGATACTGCTGCCCGCGAGCTTCATGCTGCGCTGGGCGGGGAAGACCTCGGTGAGCTGCGTGCGCGCTTTGAGGCGGGCGCGGCCGATGCTGAGGACGCCGAGGAGGTCGGCGGGACTACTGAGGACGACGCGAAGCCGCGGGAGCTGACTGTGGTGGAGCGTGAGGAAGAGGAGTTGCGCAGGAAGCTGGATGAGCTTGATCGCGCCTTGGGTCCTTACCGCGAAAACAAGGCGGGCGCGGCACTGGAGGTGGCCATGGTCCGTGCGGAGGAGGCCACCGCGCAGCGCGATGCTAAAGCCGCGGCAGTGGAGTCGGCGCGTGCCCTGCTATCGGATGAAGGCGTGACCGCCGCTATCGAAGCAGCACGGACCGCGCACACTGCTGAGAAAAAAGCGCTGGAGGAGATGTCCGCCGTTGATGTCGACACCGCGGAGCAGTTGGCTCGGGGAGCACATACGCACGTTGATTCCCTGAAGGCAGCGGTCAATGCGGCGGTGGGGGATATGCGTGAGTTCCGCGGGCTTATCGATATGCACTCGGGCGCAGCCGAAAATGAGGAGAAAGCCGCTGCCGAACTCGACGTTGCTCGTGAGCGCCACGCTGCCATCGAGCGCCGCGCGGAGGCCGCGCGCTACCTGCGTTCGCTCATGCTGCGCCATCGCGATGCCGCCCGTCAGCGTTATGCCGCGCCTTTCGTCACTGCACTCAACGGCCTAGCCCGCACCGTGTTCGGCGGTGACGTGGACTTCGAGCTTTCCGAAGAACTCAAGGTGCAGGCGCGGAGCCGCAACGGCGAAACCGTGGCCTTCGACGCGCTCTCCGGCGGCGCGAAGGAGCAGTTGAGCATCTTGACGCGCTTTGCCATCGCCCAGCTGGTGTCCAGTGAACCGGTGCCCGTCGTGATCGATGACGCGCTGGGCTCCACCGACTCGCAGCGCCTCCAGCTCATGGCTGCGCTGTTTACAAAGGCAGGGAAGACAACACAGGTCATCGTGCTCACCTGTATGCCGCAGCGCTATTCCTGGGTGCCCGGGCGCATAGACCTTGACATGGAGAGGCTTAGGAATGCTTAAGAGCCGGAGTGTAGGGTAAGTGCCATGACAGCGGATATTCGATGGCTCACCGGCAGCGAGCAGGAGTTGTGGCGCCAGCTTTTGGCCAGCATTCGCAAGATTAATCGCGGCATGGAGGAAACCCTCTTGGCCTGCAGTGATATCTCGGCGGCCGAATACTCGGTGCTCGTTTCGCTTTCGGAGGCACCCGAGCACACCCTGCGCCTGCGCGAGCTGTGCACAGAATTGGAGTGGGACCGCTCCCGCGCTTCCCACCAGATCACCCGCATGGAAAAGCGCGGGCTCGTGCGCAAAGAAAAGTGCGCAGGCGATGCCCGCGGCGTGGAGGTCGTCATGACGCGGCCGGCCGTGAGCGACTTGAGGCGGCGGTGCCGGAGCATGTTGAGTCGGTGCGCCGCATGGTTTTTGACCATCTGGATCCCGCCGATGTTCCGGCGCTTCTGCGCTTTTGTGAAGGCGTGCTCTCGGAGAAAAACCTTCCGGGCTATGACGGCTTCGTGCCGGACGAGCGCCTGGGCACTCGTGACCACTAGCTGCGCCCACCGGGGTAGAGTAGGCCCCGTCCGTTTACGCACCAGGAGGTGACCTGTCCACATCATGATGGGACAAGAACTGTTCGAGCACCCAGAGCGCCAATACACCACGTACGGCATCACGCCGCTGAAGGAACTCAGCGTTCAGGTAGGCTCCGTCGAGGACTTGGAAGAGTTCAGCGAGGAGCAAACCGCCGCACTTGAGCACGCCCTCGAACAGCACCCGGACGGGGCTCTGACCTTCGATGATGCCTCCCAGTTGTGGATTATCGGCGCGGAGGATGACATCGAGCGCATGTTCCAGGACCGCGAGGATTTCGTCGAAGCGCTCAACAATAATGAGGACCCTGGGGTCTAGCCCACAGTCGGTGTCATACTAAAGGCGGATAGCGGCCGAAATATCTGCGTTTAACTACGGTCAGCTCTGCATAAACTGCTAAGATACTCTGTGTTAAAGGGCGAGCATCCCCAAGCATTAATGAGACGGTTTCGATGAAACTGCTCTGGCGCAGGGGAGCTAAGTGAAAGGACTAAACATGAGTGTCGAGCGTGATTTGGCTCAGGAGCAGCGCGAAGCAGCTGCACGTGACAATGCTGATGGCTGGGTTTCCGTCTTCGTTCAGTGGATTCCCTCCATGCTTCTCTCCGTGGTGATGCTGGGAGCTTTGATGTTCGGCATGTACTACGTCGAGCACGGCACCCTGGACATCACCCAGCCGATCGTCAACCAGTACATCACCCAGTAACTGGTTCGCTCCTCACGCTGCCGCCCAGCGGGGAGTAGCTTGACTTGAAGCCCCAGCAGTATTTCCTGCTGGGGCTTCAATTTTCTTACTCTCAACCCTTCATCCGTCACCCTTCGCGGTCACTGACTTCTCGCCCGCGCCCTTCGCGCTCACAGTAGGCTTTAGCTGGCTGCCGCACGCACTCTCGGTGAGCGCGAAGGGAGTATTTATCCGATAGAGGGTGTGTTCATCCGATAGTCTGAACTCCATGGACTCTCGCATCTACGTTCGCTATCTCAACGGACCGCTCTTGTGGTCCGGAATCGTCGTTGGCCTTGCCGTCGTGGCCGCGGTGGTTCCCACGATGATCGATTCCACGTGGGCGGCCATCCTTTTTGGCGCCTTGGTCATCGCTACAACCGTGGCCTACATTCTGATGCGGGTGAAGATCGTTGTGAGTGACGATGACGTTGCGGTTTCCATCCTGGGTATCTTCACGAAGAGAATTCCACTCAGCGATATCACTGGTGCCCGCGTCGGGCCTGAGACTGGGCTCAAGGAAGGCGCGGGCCCGCGTGTTGTCGACGGCGCTCCGGCCTACATCGTCTCTGGGCCGACTGTGCGCATTGAACAGGGCCGAAGCTCTCTCATCGCTTCGGCGAAGAATCCGGAAGAAGTGGTTGCGGATATTAAGGCGCGCTTGCGCTAGTTCCATATCCCCAGACCTGCAACCCGAAACCACCTGGTGGGTGGCTTGGTGCCGTCAAGCGCTGGGCGACGCCCACCTGCAGGTTGCGGGTTTCAGGTCTGGGGGAATGCAGAATGGCAGAGTGCGAAAGGCTTTCCCGCACTCGCGGCATCATTGAAAACACGGGCCGCGGTGCGGCCTGATGGGAGAGAGGTTTGGGCATGAAAAAGTGCCCCTGACAGGGATCGAACCTGCGACCTTCGGTACCGGAAACCGATGCTCTAATCCGCTGAGCTACAAGGGCATTGCTGGCGAAATGCCAACGATGCGATTCTAGCCTATAAAGACTGAAGCGCAGTAATTGGCCTCACGCCGATGGGGGTGTGGCGGGAGGGAGGGGCAACTAGGTAAGCCGCCCCTTCGTTACTCCGCAGCCTGTATTACTGGGCGGGCTGCTCCTGTGCCTGGGGCTGGTCAAAGAAGCCCGGCGCATCCGCGGTGTGGACCTCACCGGTGCGCAGGTAATCAACCACGATCTGGTCGACGGCCTTGTTGCCCATCGCGAAGTGGCCGTGACCCGGGCCGTGGACAGTCACCACGCGGGACTGCATCGGATCCGAGAGACCGCGGTAGAAAGCGTACGGGGTCTGCGGGTCACCGGTGGCCTGCAGCTGCAGCGGCTTGGTCTGCAGGTTCTGGCCGGAGACGGCAATCGGGGTGTTGACCGGTGCGCGGCCACCGCAACCCGCGCCGGAGGCGTACATCGAGTTGAACAGAGTGAAGGGGTCAATCGTGACGAAGTTCGACCAGAGGAACGCCGGAATGAGGGTGGGATCCGTCGGCGCGGTGTTCTCATTGCACATGATGATGTTCTGCATGCTCACGGCATTGAGAACGTCCTGCTGAGCCTGCTGCGGATCCTGCTGGGGCTGCTGTGCTGCCTGCTCCTCAAAGTTAATTGGCTCGATGCCGCCGATGTGCTTGGCCAGCGTGTCCCAGGCTTCCGGGCGGGGGAGCAGCTCACGGGTTGCGGACAGCGTCGGCGAGGAGGCTTGGACAGCTTGCGGGTTGCGTACCTTGCCGGCGAGGTGCTCCGCCTGCACGCGCAGCTCACCGGTAGCAGTCATGATGTTGGCACCTGGCTGGCCGGCGAATTCCAGCCCCGGCGGGAGGTCACCAATCTGGGCGTTTGGTGGAAGGACAGTCGGGCGCACGCCTGCCTCAGCGGCAACAATCTGGGACCAGCGCTCGTAGGCCTTCAGCGGGGTCTTTCCGGCGTGGTAGGTGGCGTCATTCTTGGCCACGTACGCGAAGAAGTCATGCAGCGCATTCTCGTAGCCTGCCTGCTGGGAAGCGAAGATCTGGTTCCACGCCATGTTCGGGTTCATGCCAGAGTCGAGCACGACCTTGTCGGTGTGCTGTGGGTAGAGCGTGGCGTAGGTGGAGCCCAGGAAGGTGCCGTAGGAGAGACCGGCGATGTTGATTTTCTCCTCGCCGAGTGCCTGGCGGACAACCTCCCAGTCCTTGGCGGTGTTTTCCGTCGTCAGGGAGTCGGTGTAGCCAGGGGTGTTCTTCTCGCAGTCATTGCGGGTAATCGCGCCGATCTGCGTCATCTCCGCAAGGGGATTGGCGCCCAGCTCACTGGCAGTGCAGTTCACTTCTCCGGATTCGCGCAGGCCACGCGGCTGCACACCGATGATGTCGTAGCTCTGTTTGACTTCCTCCGGCCACGCTGCGCTGCTCACCCAGCCATACGCGTCGCCGCCCGGGCCACCCGGGTTGGTAAACAGGGTGCCCTGACGGTTTCCGGTGGCCTTGAGGCGGATGAGACCGACGTCGATGGTGCCTTTCTCCGGGGCATCGTGATAGGTCGGAACGGTCACGTGACCGCACTCAGCGCGCTCTTCGGTGACCCCTTCCGGGCACGGCCCCCAGTTGATGGTGGGTTGGTCGGCGTGAGCAACAGCGGGCGCGGCAACCAGGCCGGCAGCAACAGCTACGGGCCCCAGCACCGAGCCTAAAACGCGAGAAAGACGCATAGAATAAGGCTCCTAAAATCGTTAATTAGTACGTGCCTTATCCTATGCGCCGGGGGTGATGTGAGCCGAGTGTTCGGAAGGGGCGGGTGCCCCCGAACGTCACATTACTTAACAATCACCACAATGAGATCGCGCGGGCCGTGGACACCCTCCACGCGGGAGAGCTCAATATCCGAGGTTGCGGACGGACCAGAGATCCACGTCGCCGGGCGCTCCGGGTTCATGCGGGAGACCATCTCCGGGACGCCGTAGACAATCTGGTCCTTACGCACGATGCACACGTGACGGTCCGGCACCAAGGTCAACGCGCGGCGCCCGCAGGTTTCATTGGATTCGAGCACGATGGTGCCGGTCTGCGCGGAGGTGACGTGGGATTCGGTCACCACGGCGTCGACAGCGTCGAGCTCGCGCGGGTCCTTGGCGTTGTCATCAGGGGTAGAGGTGCCCTCGAAGCCGTCGAGAAGCCCAGCGTCCATGCCGGGTGCGTAGACGACGTTCGAGCAGCCGCGCTCCTTGAGAATGCCCACGAGGGTGGAGCTCAGCCCGGACTCATCGGTGACGTGCACATCAGCCTTGTAGTCCTCGAGGCGGTCCACCAGCATCTCGCGCAGCTCATCTTCGTTGAGCGTGCCTTCCTTCTGGTACTCGCGCGGAATGTCTACGTGGTCCGGCAGGCCGGCCTGCTTCTGGGCGGCTGAAATGCGGTTGAGGATTTCCTCTTTGGCGGTGGTCACTTGATGCCCTCCTTCTTGGCTTGGGCGAGGAGTTCTTGAGCTTCGTCAGTGTTGAACCATTGGCGGAAGGACTTCTTCGGCGGCACTGCGGTATCGCGTACCTCGGACCAACCAGACATGAACAGCGGCAGCTTGTCGATGACCCCGTTGAAACCACCAAGGACACGGCCGAGCGCCACCATGTGGGTGATCTGGTTCCAGATCTTCGGGTTCTTCCACACCAGCTCCACGACCTGGAAGAGCTTCTCTTCGACCGGTGGGGTGGCGTGGGTGACCTTCTGGTAGCGGTTCTCCAAAATGACCTGGGAGAGAGGAATGCGCACCGGGCACACCTCGTCGCAGCGGCCACACAGGGAACAGGCATAGGGCAGGCTTGCCGACGGATCGTTGTGGTCCTTCATGCCAGTCAGCTGCGGCGTCAGGGAGATGCCAATCGGACCCGGGTAGACCGAGCCATAGGCGTGGCCGCCGGCGCGCTCGTAGACCGGGCAGACGTTCAGGCAAGCAGAGCAACGGATGCACTTGAGCGCCTCGTGGCCCTTAGGGGAGGACAGCGCAGCGGTGCGGCCGTTGTCCAGCAGCACGATGTGGAAGTTCTGCGGGCCGTCACCTTCAGTCACACCAGACCACATGGAGGTGTACGGGTTCATGCGCTCCGCAGTGGAGGAGCGCGGCAGCAGCTGCAGGAAGACCTCGAGGTCCTGGAAGGTCGGGACCAGCTTCTCAATGCCCATCACGGTAATGAGGGTCTCCGGCAGGGTCAGGCACATGCGGCCATTGCCCTCAGATTCTACGATGTTGATGGTGCCGGTTTCTGCGACACCGAAGTTAGCGCCGGAGATGGCGACCTTGGCCTTCATGAACTGCTCGCGCAGGAACTGACGGGATGCTTCAGCCAGTTCCGCCGGCTCGGCCTTGAGGGAGTCATCGGTATTCGGCATCTTGTTGACAAAGATGTCACGAATTTCCGCGCGGTTGCGGTGGATAGCCGGGACCAGAATGTGGGAAGGCTTGTCCTCACCCAGCTGGACGATGAGCTCCGCCAGGTCAGTTTCCTGGGCGTGGATGCCGGCCTCTTCCAGGTGCTCGTTGAGCGCGATTTCCTGGGTGGCCATGGACTTGATCTTGACCACCTCGGTCTCACCGGTCTCGCGGATAAGACCCTCGATGATCTCGTTGGCTTCCTTGGCGTCGCGTGCCCAGTGGACGATGCCGCCGCGCTTGGTCACCTGCTCTTCGAACTGAACCAACAGTTCGCCCATGCGCACGGCAACGTCATCCTTGAGTGCGGAGCCGGCGTCGCGAAGCTGCTCCCAGTCCGGGGTTTCATCCACGGCGTGCTGGCGCTTGTTGCGAATGGTGGTGGTGGCGTGGTGCAGGTTGCGGCGCTGGGTGGCGTTGTTGAGGCCCACGTGAGCCAGCGGCACGAAGGCCTTCGAGCCGCGCAGGTTGCCGTAGCCTTCAGGAGCGCGCGGAGGAGTGGTGTCGAGGAAGGAAGTCATTAGAGCATCTTCTCCTTGGAGTAGGCCGCAGAGGTAGGAGTCCACGGGTGTTCCTTGGTGGAGGCGAGGATTTCCGCCAAGTGGATAGCGCGAACACCGGAGCGCTGGCGAGCCAGAGCACCGCCGATGTTCATCAGGCAGGAGGAGTCACCGCCGGTGACGTACTCGGCCTCAGTTTCGCGGATGTGGCGGGTCTTATCACCGACCATTGCCGCGGAAACCTCGGCGTTCTTGAGCGCGAAGGTGCCACCGAAACCACAGCATTCTTCTGCATTTGGCAGCGGGGCGAGGTCGATTCCCTCGACCTCCTTCAGCAGCTGGTAGGGGCGGTCACCCAACTTGAGGAAGCGCAGGCCGTGGCAGGAGGGGTGGTAGGTCACGCGGTGGGGGAAGAAGGCGCCGACGTTGGTGACCCCGGCGACGTCGACAAGAAACTCCGGAAGGTCCAGCGTCTTGCCGGCTGCCTTCTTGGCGCCGTCCACATCGGCGGCGGTACCGAAGCGATTGGCAATCATCTCGTGCTGCTCGCGTACGGCACCCACGCAGGAGCCGGAGGCGGAGACGACGTAGTCGATGGAGGGATCCGCGAAGGCGTCCGCATAGGTGCGGATCATGCCCAAGGTCTGCTCCTGGTAGCCGGTGTTGATGTGCATCTGGCCGCAGCAGGTCTGCTCCTCTGGGAAGACGACGTCATAGCCCAGGCGGGAGAGGATCAGGGCCGTGGCCTTGTGGGCATCGGGGAAAAGTGAGTCACCGATGCAGGTGGAAAACAATGCTATTCGCATTTGTGAGCGCTCCTTAATCTGCCTCCATGTGGCTTGTCCCGTGCTGTGCACAGCGGAGTTGTGCTCGGATGCGCGCTACCAGGACAGCCGCACTGGGCATTTTTCGAGTGTGTACCTTTGAGCCTACCGCCCAAAACTCACATTATCGACACGGGATTACCCCTCCTACCTGGCTTTTTATCGCAACACTAATGTTGTGAAATTCCTAACGTGCGGTGATGGTCGCAGCGGTCGCGGCCGATATGAGGCAACCCCCAGACTGGGCGATGAAGACGCCCGAATCTGGGGGTAGTTAGTGGTGTAGAACTTTATGGCTAAACCCTTTTAGGGGACCAAGAAGCCCAGCACGTTGGTCATGAGGAAGACGATGACGCACACGACGGCGAGGAAGGCGACGGAGTAGCCCACGACCGCCTTGAAGATGCGGGATTCCTCGCCCTCCATCTGCACGGCGGTAGCGGCGATGGCCAGTGACTGCGGGGAGATCATCTTGCCCACAACGCCACCGGAGGTATTGGCGGCCAGCATGAGGTCCGGATTGACGCCGATGCGCTCGGCGGCGGTGACCTGCAGGTTGGCAAAGAGTGCGTTGGCGGAGGTATCCGAGCCGGTGACGGCGGTGCCGATCCAGCCCAGGACGGGGGAGAAGAGCGCGAAGATGCCGCCGACAGAAGCCACGAACTGGCCGATGGAGATGGTTTGGCCGGAGTAGTTCATGGTGTAGGCCAGTGCGAGGACCAGGATGATGGTCAGCGCGGAGAACTTCATGCGGGAGACAACCTCGCCGAACTTGGTCAGCGGCGCGGAGGCGTCCAGCTTGTAGCGGCCGTTCTCGTTGAAGGTCATGTAGATAAGGGCCACGATGATGCCGGAAATCAGCAGTAGGGTTCCCGGGTTGCCCAGCACGTTGAACGTGAAGGCGGTGTCCATGGCGTGGCCTTCGGCGTCGAAGACGGTGCCGTCGAGAAGCGGCCAGGCAACGTTGACCTGGAGGAAGCCGAAGATGGCCGGCCATGCGGTGGCGATGGCGAAGACAGCGGTGACCACGGCATAGGGCAGCAGGGCCATCCAAATGCGGCTGCCGTTGAGATCCGTGACCTCCTCCTGGGCGGGCAGCTCCATGCGCTCGCGCAGGCTGTCGACACCCTTGGGCTTCCACACACGCAGGAAGATGAAGCCCGCGCCGAGGGAGACGATGCAGGCCACGACGTTGGTGAGCTGGTAGGCGAAGAAGGTAGCCGCGGCCCACTGGGCAATGGCGAAGGAGATGCCGATGACGGCCGCGGCGGGGCCGGCCTCCTTAACACCGCGCATGCCGTCAAGGATAAAGAGGATGAAGAAAGGCACGACGGCGGCAATGAGCAGGACCTGGAGGGAAATCAACGCGGCGATGTCAGCGGTCTGCTCGGCGGTGCGCCCGCCGACCGAGCCCGCGGTGGTGACTGGGATGCCCACCGCGCCGAAGGCCACGGGCGCGGTGTTGGCAATGAGCACCGTGGTGGCCGCCTTGAGCGGCTTAACACCCAAGGCCAGGATCATGGTCGCCGTAATCGCGACGGGAGCGCCGAAGCCGGCGAGGGCCTCCAGCAGGCCACCGAAGCAGAAGGCGATGAGGATGGCCTGGATGCGGATATCGCCATCGCCCAGCAAGTCAAAGGTCTTGCGCAGGTCATTGAATCGTCCGGAAGCCACGGTCACTTCGTAGAACCAGATGGCGGTGATGATCACCCAGACGATGGGGAAGAGGCCAAAGAGTCCGCCGCGCACCGCGGAGGACAGGGCCATGCCGGTGGGCATGTCCATGCCAAAGACTGCGATGAGGAGTGCCACGAGAAGCGCTACCGCACCCGAGGTATGGGCGCGGGCCTTGAGGCCCAAGAGCATGATGAAGAACGCGATGAGCGGCAGCGTGGACACCAGCGCGGTAAGCCCCACGTTGCCAGCAATGGCGTCGGTGGTGATGTTGAAGGTTGACATAAATCTCAATTCCAGTTGGCTCCCGCTGGCGTCCTCGTGGAGATCCCCAGGATGCGGCACCGCATGTTTCGGCCGAGCGAGAGGGCGAAAGATTGAATCGATTCAGATAACGCCTTTTAGGGTAGAACTTGGCGCTTCGCTGTGCTGCATTGTTCACCCGATGGGGGTGAGTGACCTTGCTAACGTCTGAGACCTGGTAGCGCCTCCAAGCGGCGGAGACGATAGACTTTGGCCCTATGAATCCTGAAGATCTTTCCGTCCTGATCAAGAACACTGCCGCCGCCGTGCTCACCGAGCATGAGCTGGACTCCTCCGTCCTGCCGGAGACCGTGAGCGTGGAGCGCCCGCGCAACCCGGAGCACGGCGATTACGCCACCAACCTGGCACTCCAGGTGGCCAAGAAGGCCGGCACCCAGCCCCGCGAGCTGGCGCAGTGGCTGGCGGATGCCCTCGCCGGCAATGACGCCATCGATGAAGCATCCATCGCGGGCCCGGGATTCCTCAACATTCGCCTCGCTGCTGCTGCCCAGGGCGCCATCGTGGCCCAAGTCCTTAGCGCCGGTGCGGACTTTGGTAGCAACTCCACCTACCAGGGCAAGAAGATCAACCTGGAGTTCGTCTCCGCGAACCCGACCGGTCCTATCCACCTGGGTGGTACCCGATGGGCCGCCGTGGGTGACTCGCTCGGCCGCGTGCTCGAAGCCTCCGGCGCGGAGGTGACCCGCGAGTACTACTTCAACGATCACGGCGGACAGATCGACCGTTTTGCACGTTCCCTGGTGGCCGCGGCCAAGGGCGAGCCCACCCCGGAGGACGGCTACGGCGGCGATTACATTAAGGAGATCGCGCAGGGGGTGCTGGATCAGAACCCGGCAGCTCTCGATGGCAGCGACGCCGACGTGCAGGAAGCCTTCCGCTCTGCCGGCGTGGAGATGATGTTCGCCCAGATCAAGGAGTCCCTCCACGAGTTCGGCGTGGACTTTGACGTCTACTTCCACGAGAATTCCCTCTTCGAGTCCGGCGCGGTGGAGAAGTCCATCCAGAAGCTCAAGGACAACGGCAAGCTCTACGAAGCTGAGGGTGCATGGTGGCTGAAGTCCACCGAGTACGGCGATGACAAGGACCGCGTGGTCATCAAATCCGATGGCAACGCCGCCTACATCGCCGGCGATATCGCCTACGTGGCCGATAAGTTTGACCGCGGCCACGACCTGGCCATCTATATGCTGGGCGCGGACCACCACGGCTACATCGCCCGCTTGCGTGCCTCGGCCCAGGCCCTGGGCTATGACCCGGAGGCCGTCGAGGTCCTCATCGGCCAGATGGTGAACCTCGTACGCGATGGCCAGGCGGTCAAGATGTCCAAGCGTGCCGGCACCGTCATCACCCTTGATGACCTTGTCGAGGCTATTGGCGTCGACGGCGCGCGTTACTCCCTGGTGCGCTCCTCCGTGGATTCCAGCCTGGACATCGACTTGGGCCTGTGGGCTTCCCAGTCGGCGGATAACCCGGTCTACTACGTGCAGTACGGCCACGCCCGCATCTGCTCCATCTTGCGCAAGGCGGCAGAGCTGGGCTTCAACACCGCCGCGCTTGCCGACGGCCCCCTCGACCTCCTCACCCACGAGAAGGAAGGCGACCTCATCCGCACCCTAGGCGAGTTCCCCGAGGTTGTGGCCACCGCCGCTACGCTGCGTGAACCGCACCGCATCGCGCGCTATGCTGAGGAGCTCGCCGCCGTGTTCCACCGCTTCTATGACCAGTGCCAAGTGCTGCCGAAGGCTGGTGAAGAGACCGAGCCGATTCACTCCGCACGCCTCGCCCTGGCCAGCGCTACCCGCCAGGTCATGGCCAATGCCTTGACCATGGTCGGGGTTAGCGCACCGGAAAAGATGTAAGAAAAGGTATCGATGACTGATTTCAATTCTCTTCCGGCCCACGTGTGGCCGCGCAACGCAGCGCGTGACTCCGATGGCGTGGTCTCGATTGGTGGCGTTTCCCTGACCGAGCTGGCCGAAGAATACGGCACCCCGCTCTATGTTTTCGATGAGCAGGACTTCCGCTCGCGCTGCCGGGACATGGCTCAGGCCTTCGGCGGCCCTGACCACGTGCACTACGCCTCCAAGGCTTTCATCACGAAGCGCATCGTGCGCTGGGTAGACGAGGAGGGCCTGTGCCTCGACGTCGCCTCCCTCAATGAGGCCAAGTTGGCGCTCGCCGCGGACTTCCCGCCGGAGCGCATGACCGCGCATGGCAATAACAAGGAAGATGAGTACCTCGAGCTGTGCGTTAACGAGCGGATTGGCCATGTGGTGCTGGATAACGCGGAGGAGCTCTCGCGCCTCAACAGCATTGCTGCGGCCGCCGGCCGTGTGCAGCCGGTGATGATCCGCGTGAAGCCTGGTGTGGATGCCCACACGCACGAATTCATCGCCACGGCTCACGAGGACCAAAAGTTCGGCATCTCCCTGTCCACCGGCGCCGCCTTCGATGTCGCACGCACGGTGCTGGAATCCGCGAACCTGAAGCTCGTGGGATTGCACTGCCACGTGGGCTCCTCGGTGTTTAACGCCGATGGCTTCAAGCTGGCTGCTGAGCGCGTGCTGAGCCTGTACAAGCGCATCCACTCCGAGCTCGGCGTTGCTCTCGAGGAACTGGACTTGGGCGGCGGCTTCGGTATTCCTTACATGGAATACGAAGAGGCCCTCGACGTCGCCACGCTGGCCAAGGACCTGCTCGACGCCGTGGAGCGCACTGCCACTGAGCTTGGCATCAAGCCGCCCTTCGTGCTGGTGGAGCCCGGCCGCTCTTTGGTGGGTGCCTCCGCGGTCACCGTCTACCGCGTGGGCACGGTCAAGGATGTGGAGACCGGCAAGGCGGATCTGCCGATGCGCCGCTACCTCTCCGTAGACGGCGGTATGTCCGATAACATCCGGCCGGCGCTCTATGGCTCGGAGTATGACGTGCGCGTGGTCAACCGCCGCACCCAGGGCGAGCCGGTGGATTCGCGCATCGTGGGCTTCCACTGCGAGTCCGGTGACATTCTGGTCAACGAGCGCCGTTTCCCCTCGGATATCACTACCGGGGATCTCCTCGCTTTCGCCACCACCGGTGCCTATCAGTACATGATGGCCTCGCGCTATAACGGTGCTTTGCGCCCGGCGGTCGTCTCCGTGCGTGACGGCAAAGCCTCGCTCATGCTGCGCCGGGAAACGGTGGAGGACTTGCTGGCGTTGGACGTCGACTAGCGCGGCGTTGCCACAGCTCACCGCATTTTATTCACAAAGATATGGCCGGTCGCGCGTTGTGCCGGCCACTTCGCGTAGAAATAGACAGCTCGTTCTGTATAGTGATGGGCTAGCACGTAACAATCATTCGCAATTTCAACAAGGGGACACCATGACGACGACGAACCGTAGCAAGAAGCCCGAAGGCGAACCCGTAGGAATCGCGCTGCTTGGATTTGGCACCGTGGGCGCCGAGGTTTTCCGCCTCGTGCAGGAGAACGCTGACGCTTTTGCGCACCGCATTGGCGGCCCGGTGGAGATCCGCGGCGTCGCCGTGCACAACAAGAACAAGCTGCGCCCGGGCGTGCCGGCGGAGCTGCTGACCGACGACGCCAAGGCCCTTGTCCTGCGCGATGATATCGACCTCGTCGTCGAGGTCATCGGCGGCATTGATTTCCCGCGCGAGCTCGTCCTCGCGGCCCTCAACGCCGGCAAGTCCGTGGTTACCGCCAACAAGGCTCTCGTGGCCGCGCATGCGGATGAGCTCGCTGAGGCCGCCGACCGCGCCGACGTTGACCTGTACTTCGAGGCCGCCGTGGCCGCTGCCATCCCGGTGGTAGGCATGCTGCGCCGCTCCCTGGCCGGCGACAAGATCCAGCGCATCTCCGGAATCGTCAACGGCACCACCAACTTCATCCTCGACGCCATGGAGTCCACGGGCGCCTCCTATGAGGATGCGTTGGCTGAGGCCACCCGCCTGGGCTACGCCGAGGCCGATCCCACCGCTGACGTGGAGGGCCACGACGCCGCCTCCAAGGCCGCCATCCTGGCTTCCCTGGGCTTCTACACCCGCCTGACCTTCGATGATGTCTACTGCGAGGGTATTTCCAAGATCACCGCGGATGACATCAAGGCTGCTAACCAGGCTGGCTACTCCATCAAGCTGCTCGCCATCTGCGAGCGTCTCGTGGACGAGGAGACCGGCGCGGAATCCGTCAACGCCCGCGTGCACCCGACGCTGGTTCCGAAGGAGCACCCGCTGGCTTCGGTCAGCCAGTCCTACAACGCCATCTTCGTTGAGGCGGAGGCCGCTGGCTCTCTGATGTTCTACGGCAATGGTGCCGGCGGTAACCCCACGGCATCTGCCGTGCTGGGTGATGTTATCGGTGCGGCACGCAACATCGTCCACGGCGGCCGTGCGCCGGGGGAGAACACCTACGCCAACCTACCTATTGCGGAGTTCGGAGAAGTGGAAACTCGTTATCACGTCGACATGGAAGTTGAAGACCGCACCGGCGTGCTCTCCGCCATTTCCGGTGTCTTTGCCCGCCATGGGGTCTCCCTGCGCACCGTGCGCCAGGAAGACGGCGATGCCACCGCTCGCCTCATCGTGGTCACCCACGCGGCGAAGGAAGCGGTGCTTGAGGACATCGTCGCCGCCCTCGGCGAGCTCGATGAGGTCAAGGCCGTCCACTCCGTCATCCGCCTCGGCGTCTAAGGGTCTTAGGTACAACAATGAGTATCGATATCGAAGTAGGCACCAAGGTCACCGTCCAGGTCCCGGCCTCCTCGGCCAACCTGGGCCCCGGCTACGACACCCTCGGCATCGCGCTGAGCCTTTACGACACCGTGGAGGTAGAAGTCACCCGCTCCGGCTTGGAGGTAGAAATCTTCGGCGAGGGCGCCGAAGAGCTGCCGCGCGATGGCTCCCATCTGGTGGTCAAGGCTATCCGCTCTGCGCTCAAGGCTGCTGACGTTGAGGTCTCCGGCTTGCGGGTGGTGTGTACGAATAACATCCCGCAGTCCCGTGGCCTGGGCTCTTCGGCGTCCGCCGCGGTGGCAGGCGTTGCCGCGGGCAACGGCCTGGCTGGGTTCCCGCTCTCGGAGGAGCAGGTTGTGCAGTTGTCTTCCGCCTTCGAAGGCCATCCGGATAACGCCGCGGCCTCCGTATTGGGCAATGCGGTGGTTTCCTGGACCACCGTGCCTGTCGACGGCCGCTCGCTTCCGGAGTACCGCGCCGCCACTTTGGAGGTGCACCCGTCCATCAAGGCCACGGCTTTGGTCCCTGACTTCCACGCCTCGACGCAGGCGGTGCGCCGCGTGCTGCCCTCGCACGTTACGCATGCCGACGCCGCCTTCAACGTCTCCCGCACTGCAGTGAACGTGGCGGCGCTGACCGCTTACCCGGACCTGCTGTGGGAGGGCACCCGCGACCGCCTGCACCAGCCTTATCGCGCTGACGTACTGCCGGTGACCGCGGAGTGGGTCAACCGCTTGCGCAACCGCGGCTACGCCGCCTACCTGTCGGGCGCGGGCCCCACCGTCATGGTCCTGCACACCGAGCCCATCGAAGAAGCGATCCTCGACGATGCCCGCGGGCAGAACCTGCGTGTGCTGGAGCTGGAGGTCGCCGGGCCGGTCTCCGTCGAGCGCGGCTAGCCTAGCTAGCTGGATTTTTCCACGTTGATCCGGCACACTCCGTTGCCGGACTTGGGAATGAGCTTCAGGTTCAGCCGCCCGCCGGAATCGGCCGCCGCCTGCTCTAAATAGCCATCGTGGATGGCGCAGACGTAGGGGGAGGGCTCTACTCCGGCGGTCACAAACGGGCAGGCGTGCAGCTCCACATCGGTGCGGCCCTCCTGGTCGAATTGCTCGGCTGAGGTTACTGGGTCAAAGCCCATTTCGCGCATCATCCGGTGCAGCGAGCCGAGCGCTTCAGCACCATGGCTGCTGGCAGTGGTCTTCGCCCACTCGCGGCCAAGCTCCCGCGCCTGCTCTGAGGCATAATCATTGAGCTGCTCCTTAGCCGCCAGGGCTTTAATCAACACGCTGATCAGCGTGACGTACTCCTCCGCGACCGAACGGTTGTCCGGCACCCGCACTTGGAAGATCAGGGAGGGGCGCCCGCGCCCCTGCGCTGGGGCGGTGACTACTCGCACCGCGCCAGCGTTGACGAGTTCATCCAGATGCCCGCGCGCGGTGTTAACGTGCATGCCCATTTTCTTAGCAATCTCTGCGGCCCGTGCTCCTTGCGGGAACTTCTGTAAAACCGAGAGGACTTCGCGCTGCTTGGGGGAGAGCTTCATCGTGTCGGGAAAGAGCTCGCTGGATGAGCGAGGACTATGGGTAGACATTGTGGACATGGACTTTAGCTCCTTGATTAACGCTACGAGGATCCTACATCCAGTCCGATGATTTTCTACTATCGCGGTGAGAATATATACCGAGATCTCCCTCACGACATGGGTATATCCATTGGATTAAGTACGGGTATAGACCGTGAGAGCGCTGGCGTCGAGGGCCACGGGCACTGCCTCACCGGGCGCGTTAGTGCGCGCCGGCTGGCCTACTGTGACTCGCTGGCCGTCGATATCAACGAGGGTAGTGCTTCCCAAATCAGCCACAATGGTGGCAGTTAAACCGGTGGCGCGCTGCGCGCCAATGGGGTCGAAGCGCAGCGCGGTTTGAGGGAAGGCCGCCCAGTGCTCGCCGTTGCGGTCTGGAGCAAACGTGTCTCCTCTGAAGGAACCGCGCAGTACATTAACACCCGCTAGTTCTGCCATGAAGCGGGTGGTGGGCTGTTCCAGTAGGCGCTCCGCCGGGCCTTGGGAGATGACTTCGCCGGCTTCCATGACTGCGATGTCATCCGCCAGCGTGGTGAGATCTACGCGGCTGTGGGTGACAATGACCGTGGTGCGATCAGCGGCCGACATACGCAGGAGATGGCGCCATCGCGCGGCAGATTCTACGTCCATGGCGGCAAAGGGCTCGTCCACAACCAATACCTCTGGACGTGCCGCAAGTGCGCGCAGAAGGGCAACCTGCGCGGCCTGGCCGCCGGAGAGCTCGGAGACAAGCCCGAGCTCCTGCAATCCGGCGGCCTTAAGTAGCTCCTCTGTCCGGCGCGGGTCTTTGGTCACCATGGTCAACGCTTGAGCCACGGTGGCAGTGGGTGGTAGCCCGGGGTCTTGGGAGAGCATGACCACGCGCTCGGCGTTAGTCTGGGCTCCTTGCAACCGCCCGCTGATAAAACGCATCAGTGTGGTCTTGCCCGCACCATTCGGGCCAACCACCGCGGTCACGCGCCCGCCCCGGAAAGTCGTGGTGGTGTCGTCGACCGTTACGGAAAGATCGTGGGGCGGCGTCAGCGGAGCAGTCGCCGCGCAAAGTACATTCGGGTCCATCGGCTGCAAAGCGCGCACAGCTTGTTCGCGGCGGCGGCGCAGCAGCAGGGGCATTCCGGCGACGGTGAGCGTGAGGATGGCTATCCCAATGAGGACAGCGGAAAGAGCATAGGCATTGTCCGCGCTGACCTCACGTTCAAGATAGATACCGCTCGGCATGGTTCGGGTAGAACCGGGCAGGGAACCGGCGAAGGTGATCGTCGTTCCGAATTCGCCCAGTGAGCGTGCGAAAGCGAGCGCTCCGCCCGTGAACACGGCAGGAAGGATAGTCGGGAGGATGATGCGCCAAAGGATGGTCCCTGCGCTCAGGCCGATGCCCCGCGCGCTAGCCACGACCTCAGGATCGAGCTGCCGCAGTGCGGAGTCCACCGCCACAACTACGAAGGGGAGGGTGACAAATAGATGAGCGGCCACGACGCCGGGGAAGGCAAAAGATATGTGCAGCCCTGCTTGCTCCAATGCCGGGCCAAGCAGTCCGCGGCGCCCGAGCAGTGCGGTGAGTGCCAAGCCGCCGACCACGGGAGGCAAGGCCAAAGGGAGGTAAACCACCAGCCTCACAAGGTGAGAAACACGGCGTAGCTGCTGGAGCCACAGCGCCAGGCAGGTGCCCAGGAATGTCGACAGCAAGGTCGACAAGGCCGCTGCGGAGAGGCTGACGCGGAGGAGGTCATGGGTCGCCGGAGCGCTCAGCGTGTCGGAGAGCTTCGGCCACGGTACCCGCATTCCGAGGGCGAGGACCGGGGCAAGGATGTAGAGCGCGGCGAGCGCGCCGGCGGCGATGACCGGCCAGGTTGTCCGCGGGCGCTGCTCGCGCAAAAACGTGGGTGACACTTAGTTCACCGGGGTGAAACCGTACTTTTCCCAGGTGCTATCAAAATCCGACTCGAGGAGCGAGAGGACTTCTTGGGCTTCTTCGTGGCGGGGTGAATCAGACACCACCGCGCCCATGATCTCGTTACGGAAGTCTTCCGCGTGGTCGAGCGGGATGGCTTCGACATCTTCGCTAGCGGCGGCGTCGGTGGAATAGACCCACCCGGCGTCCGCCTCGCCGGAGGCAACCTTGCCTAGGACGTCAGCTACCTGTCCCTCCAGGGAGGAGGCATGCAGGTCCCAGTTGTTGGCCTCCATGATGCGCGTGGAAATGGCACCGCAAGGCACGCTGGGATCGCAAAGAACCAAGCGCGCGGAGGAATCCAGATCGGCAGCGGAGCGCAGACCTAAAGGATTGCCTTTCGGCACCACCATGACCATAACGTTGCTAGCGAGGGCTACAGGAGTGTCCACGCTGCCTTGCGCAGTCGCATTCTCCATGGTCTCGCGAGAGGCAGTAAGGAGCAGATCTGCGGGCGCTCCTTCATTGATCTGCTGGACTAGGGCGGAAGAACCACCGTTGTTGAACGCCAGCGGGGTTTCGGACGCACTGGAGAGGTCGTCATTGAGCACTCGCGTGGATGACGCGGCGAAGACCTGCAGCGGCTCATCGGAGCTCGAGGTGCAGCCGGCCACTGTCAGCGCGGCGGCGAGAACAGAGACAGCAATTTTCAAGCGGCGCATGGTCAGTTACGTTACGGCATCTTTACGCGGTCCGCGTGAATTTAATATGGACTTCCTTTGGTTCCTTCTTGAGGTATTCACGGTCGAAGGATTCTTCGCGCTGGTCCACCTCTGTGAGCAACGGAAGCGGGTCGTGGGGAGCAATGAGAATCATGGATTCGCCCACGTTGAGGGTGCCCAGCGCTCCGTGGATGGCACCGTGGCGCACTGCGTGAGGGATTTCGGAGGCGTTGAGGGTGGGGATGTCGTGGCCCTTGGAGGTGTCAACAAGCGGCAAGTTCATTCGGGTTATCCCTTTCGAGTTCTAGGGCGGCGGGCGTTGCTGCCCACGCCCTTAATTTACTACGATTATATCCGTGCAAATAAAAGTGTCAGATATGTCTCTGCGTGATGTTTCGCTGGCTTCGCGCCGGCGCTGGCACACCATTGCTTTCAGCCTCGTCGCGTTCTGGATCGCGGTCGGCGTGGGAATCACCGTGGCGAATTTTTGGGGAGCACCCGTGGTGTGGTGGGACCTCATCCACCCATTTACCCTCGGCGCGCTGACCACCGCCATCCTCGTATTCAGCACCCACTTCACGGAGGCACTGACCCGAACTCCGGCCACAGGGTTCCGCGGGGTGGGCGCGCGGGTGGGGCTGGTTCAGGTGGGGCTGGTTCTTCTACTTGTCGATCGCGCAGGCTACGACTGGGGCGTGCTTGCGGATATCGGCTCCGCTCTCGTCATCGCTGCCGTTGCGTGGCACCTGTGGGCGCTGTGGGGCAAGCTCCGGGGGTCATTGTCTGGTTCCTTCGCCGTCACCGTTCCTTTTTATCTGGCGGCGGCCGGCTTCATGGTGTTCTCGGTGCTACTGGTCATTCTGGCTGCGCACGGGGTAGGGAATTACTCGCTGTTGGTGGCCGCGCACTCACGCGGGATGGTGTGGGGCTTCGGCCTGCTTACCATCCTGGGCACGGTCATCACGCTTGTGCCGACGTTTACCCGGACCCCCATTTCCTCGGTGGCCCGGGCGCGGTGCAGCCGGGCTTTGGCAGTGCATTGCGTGGGCCTGGCGGCGGCCATGCTTGCCGACGCCTCCGGGCTCACCCGCGCCGCCGGCATGGCGCAGCTGCTCACGGTGCTCGCTGCCGTGCTCATCATCCAGCCCGTGCTTGCCAGCGCTCTTGGCGGCGAAAAGACGACGGCAAGCGTGTCCGCGATGGCAGGCCTGGTGTGGATGGTGGCGCTCTGCGCCGGTGATGCCGCCGCTACCGTCGCAGGGGCCTACCCGCGTGCGGTTACCTTGCTGCTCATGCCGGCATTTCTCGGTGCCGGCCTACTGCAGCTCGTAACCGGGGTGCTCCACCACATGCTGCCCATCCTGGCCGGGGCGGCACGTCCCGCACGTGGGCACCTCGCAGGGTTCCTGCGCGTGGCACTCATCAATCTCGGCGGCGTGCTCAGCCTTCTTGGCATTGCTGGCGTGTCCTTCGCCGGGCTTATCATGATGGGGCTAGGCCTCATCGCCAATATTGTGGCCCTGGTGTGGGCCGTCTCGTCACCTCAAGGAGAAGTTCATGTCAAGCGCGCCCGTTAAACAGGAGCATTCTGAGAAGCAATGGGCGTCCTGGCTCATTATCATCGTGGCGCTTCTCGCCGTCATTGGGCTGGCGGTGTTCAACTCGGCCACAGGCAAGCAGGACCCAGCTACGGTGGCATCCGCCGACGCCGTGACGGTTGACGTCTCTGTGGACGGCATGGCCTTTGTCCCGTCCTCCATTGACGTGGCAGCGGGCAGCCACCTCATAGTGAACTTCCATAACACCGGCGACCAGGTTCATGACCTCAAGATTGGGCGCGAGGAGACGGGCCGGGTGGAACCGGGCGAGACAGTGCAGCTCGATGCCGGAGTCATCGAGGAGTCCGTGGAAGGCTATTGCACGATCGCCGGCCACAAGATGCAGGGCATGACGTTCATGGTCAACGTCGATGACTCCGCTTCGAGTGGGCATGATCATGCGGGAGCGTCGGAAAGCACGGGCTCTGCTGGTGCCCCGGCGAAGGTGCCCTCGGTTGCCGAGCGCATGGCAGCCCGCGAAGGCTTTGACGCCGTCGACGCCTCCCTTGCCCCTGCCAAAGGTGACCTTCATGAGGAAACGTGGGTGATGACGGAGGAGGAGATGGAAGTTGCCCCGGGAGTGCGCCAAACCCGGTGGCTTTTCAACGGGCAGGCGCCCGGCCCAACCCTGCGCGGCAAGGTAGGGGATACGTTCCGCATCACCATCAAAAATGAAGGCTCGATGGGACACTCGGTGGATTTTCACGCCGGTGAGGTCAACCCGGATGAGAACATGAAGACCATCCAGCCGGGCGAATCGCTGACCTATGAATTCGTGGCGCACCGGGCGGGTATCTGGATGTATCATTGCTCAACCATGCCGATGAGCCTGCACATTGCCAACGGCATGGCGGGAGCGGTCATCATCGATCCGCGCGGCGAGGATGCCCTCGCAGACGTCGATGCGGAGTACATCATGACGGCGAGCGAGGTCTTCCTGGCCTCCGCGGGCAAGGAAGCTGAGGGAGCAAACGCGCAGCGAGTCAGCGACGGCGACTATGACCTTACGGCCTTCAATTACTATCCCAACCAATACGACGAGGGCCTAGCCCCGCTGCGCGCGAAGGTGGGCGATACCGTGCGCATTTGGCTGGTCAACCTCGGCCCGGATCTGCCATTGAGCTTCCACGTCGTGGGCGAGCAATTCGACACCGTGTACAAGGAAGGCGCCTACCTGATCAAGGGCGCGAAGGATTCCGGTTCCCAGGCGCTCGACCTTCTACCGGCCCAAGGTGGATTCGTGGAGATGACCTTCAACGAGCCGGGGACCTATTCCTTTGTCAATCACCTGATGACGAATGCGGAGAAGGGTCAACACGGCCAGTTCATCGTTGAGTAGCTCGGCGTTCGCGCCGTGCACGCAGCTCGTCCAGGGTATCTATATCGCGTACTGCGGCGGTGCCTTCGACCACGGTGATGTTCTTCGCGAGTCCGAGTAAGCGCATGACTGACTTATTGCGGGGATTGCCGAGCTCGTGCAGAGCGCGGGTGAGGGCCTCGGTGCGCCACAGCGCGCAGAGTGGCTGGATGGTGCCGTCGAGTGTGGCCACCGCGACATCAGCGCCGGAGCTTTCTAAGGCCTGTTCGAGGGCGGGCAGCATCTGTGGGGAATCCGGGGCATCGACGGCCAAGATGGCGGTCGTGGACTCTGCGGCACCAGCCAGCGCGGCGTGGCCCGCAGCGATGCCTGCGGCTGGCCCGCCGAAGAGGGGCTTTTCACATACTTGGGGCATGCCCAAGTGGTAGGGCGAGACAACCGCCACCGGCGCATCATAGGGCAATTGGCGCAGGAGGCGGTCGATGAGGCGCTCACCAGCGAGAATGATACTTGCCTTGTCCACACCGCCCATGCGCGTGCCGCGCCCGCCGGCCAAAATAATGACACCTGGCATTGTTCTCTATCCTCTCTATTCTTCTGTGCCAGGCAGTTCGCGGGACCAATCACCAGAGCGCCCGCCGGACTTCGCTGTGATGCCGCAGCGCCGGATATAAGCGGAGCGGTCCACACCTTTGACCATGTCGATGAGCGCTAGTGCCGCAACGTTCACCGCGGTCAGCGCTTCCATTTCCACGCCGGTGCGGTCGGCGGTGCGAACGGTGGCTTCGATGAAGACGTGGTCTTCGCGCAGCTCGATGTCGACCGCGCACCCGTGCACGCCGATGGTGTGGGCAAGCGGCAGGAGCTCCGGGACCTTCTTGGCGGCCGCAATACCGGCCACTCGGGCAACCGCAAGCACGTCGCCCTTCGGCACGCTTCCCTCCC
The DNA here is from genome assembly GCF_009708045.1 of Corynebacterium hiratae. Taxonomy (NCBI): domain Bacteria; kingdom Bacillati; phylum Actinomycetota; class Actinomycetes; order Mycobacteriales; family Corynebacteriaceae; genus Corynebacterium; species Corynebacterium hiratae. Next base: position 63,514 of record NZ_VIOG01000001.1, read on the forward strand.
GCAGCGCGGTGAGGACCTCCGGCGAGCAGGCCACCTCGCCTTGGGCGGTGGCGGTGCGCACCGTGGGCTGTTTATCGGTGACGTCCACCATGTAGGCGGAGCCGGCCTCATTAAGGTGAGTGAACTTCATGGCTACAGTGGGTCCTTTCCTTGGGTGGACCTAGCCTATCTGACGAAGAGTGGGCCGATCCGGCGGGTTTAGAGGCGCGATCTTTGGCAACAACGGAGGGGTGGGGGATGTGGTGAAGCACCGTGAAGCTAGTAGGGGTAGACGGTAAGTTGCTCCCCTGTGGTGACGGGGCTCGTCAGCAGCGCGAAACCTTGCGTGCCGGGCAGTGCTGCAACGTGGTGGCTGCGCATGCGTGGTCCAGGCGGCGGGAAGGCGGTGATGCGTCCCGCCATGGCAATGGAGCACGGCTGAATAAGCGGGCGGTGCGGATGTGGGAAGTCAGCCCCGGCGACGGCCGTCAGGTGCGGCCGATCTAAAACTCCGGTGGGGCGGGGCAGCCCACGCAAGGAACGCATCAGCGGGGTGAGGTAGAGATGCGCGGAGACGAACGCCGCCACCGGGTTGCCCGGCAAACACACCACGGGAACACCGTCCCACAGCGCGTGGCCCTGCGGCGCGCCGGGGCGCTGGTTGACGTGTCCGAACCAATAAGAGCCGCGCTCCACGGCATCCTCAACGACCGCGCGAACCACGTCAAAAGCGCCTGCGGATACCCCGCCGGTGGTGACGATGAGGTCGGAGTCAGCGGCAGCCGTGTCGAAGCGACGGCGCAGCTCAACGGGAGAATCACCACATACCGTGCGGGTGATGTCAACGGGCCCGGTGGCGCTCATGAGTGCGTCGAGCATCGGACCATTGGAATCCGGGAGCTGACCGTTGAGCAGCTCCTCACCCGTGGCAATGACGGTCACCCGCGGGATGCGGTGGACCACGGCGGTGGAGACGCCGGCGGAGAGGGCGGCGGCGATAAGGGAGGCGTCCACCAGCGTGGCGGCACCGGCTAGTTGGTGCCCGGCCTCGACGTGGGAGCCGCGCCGCCGGATGTGGTTGCGACCGGGTAGGCGGTGCACCGTGACGGTCTCAGGCATCGGCCCGGGTCCTGGTGGAATATCGGTGTCTTCCACGGGGATGACCAGACCATCAAAGCCCGCGGGTACTGGACCACCGGTCATGATGCGCAGCGCAGTGCCGGGCGGCGGGGTTTGGGCCGGCGATCCGGCAGGCACATCACCCACGACAGGCAGAGTGAAGGGAACGGTGAGACTGTCGGGTGAGAAATGCCGCGGGATGAGGAAGCCATCCATGGCCGAATTATCCTGCGGCGGGAGGGGAAGGCGGGCGACAAGGGGCTCGGCCAGCACGCGACCTTGCGATAAGGCAGCGCGTTCCGCAGGCAGGGCGCGGACGAGCGCGTGGAGGCGGTCGAAATACTCCTCGATACTTAAGTCAGTCCCGGTGCTTGTCATTGCACCCAATCTAGCCACCGATGGCGGACATCGGGCGATCTGGCTGGAGGAAGCCTTCATCATCCACCCCGTGGCCCGGTAATTTCCTCCACATTTCACCCGCCCACGCGGTGGCGAGCTCTTCATCGCTGGCGCCAGCGCGCATGAGGTCGCGCAGGGAGGTTTCCGAGTTGCCGAAGAGGCAATTGCGCACCGCGCCGTCTGCGGTCAGGCGCGTGCGGTCGCAGTCCCCGCAGAAGGGCCGAGTTACGGAGGCGATCACCCCGATGTGTCCTATGGGGAGGGAGCCATCGCGCGAGACCGCGGACCACAGTGCCGCCGGCGCGGAGCCGCGGGGTTTCTTAGCCGGGGCGAGCTCGAAGTCTTCGGCCAAGCGCCCCAAGATATCCTCCGCAGTGACCATCTGGGAACGCGTCCACTCCTCCCGTGGGCCCAGCGGCATCTGCTCAATGAAGCGCAGTTGCGCGCCGCGCTCGAGGCAAAAGCGAGCCAAGGGAAGGATCGCAGACTCGTTGACACCCGGCATGATGACTGCGTTGATCTTGACCGGGTCCATGTCGGCGGCCAGCGCGGCGTCGATGGATGTGAGCACATCCGCTAGGCGGTCGCGCCGGGTGAGTCGGGCATAGAGCTCCGGATCGAGGGTGTCCAGGGAGATATTGACGCGGTCGAGCCCAGCGCGCTGCAGCCCTGGCAGGCGCTTATCCAGGCCCAGCCCGTTGGTGGTGAGAGCAACAGTAGGAGAGCGGCCCTCATCGGTAGTGAGTGCTTTCGTCGCGGCGATGATTTTCTCTAAGGAGGCGCGAAGAAGAGGTTCCCCACCGGTGAAGCGCACCTGCTGGATGCCGAGCTTGTCCACCGCGAGGCGGATGAGACGGATGGTTTCTTCATCGCTGAGCGTGTGTTCGGTGGGCAGCCACTCATATCCTTCGGCGGGCATGCAGTAGGTGCAGCGCAGGTTGCAGCGATCCGTCAGGGAGACACGTAGGTCCCGGGCTTGGCGGCCGTAGCGATCCACGAGCGCGCGGCGGCCGTCGGGCCCTGGCGCCGGCAGGTCCGTGGGCGGAGTCCCCGCGCCCCGTACGCGCGGCAATGGCAGCGTCAGCGGGGCGGAGGTGTGTGGCGAAGGTTGGGGTCGTTGGGCGGACATTGCTGGCAAGTCTAGATCGAAGCCTGCCGTATGAGTAGGAGGGGTGGGGCTAGTCCTCCCCGTCTTCCTCTCCGGCATCGAGGCGCTGCGCTTCGCCCGGCCCCTTGAGACGGATGATGTTGTACTCGCCTTCCGCCAGGTGGGCGCGCAGGTCCTTCTTGTCGAACTTGCCCACCGAAGTCTTATCGATGGATTTTACGAACGTCCAGTACTCCGGCAGCATCCAGGAGGGAAGCTCAGAGCGCATCCCGTTGCGCAGGCGCTCGGCGGTCTCAATCGTGGGGCTGATGTCCGCGGCGAGCACGGTGACAGCCAGCGGGCGCTCCACCCACTGTTTGTCGGGGTAGCCAATGACGGCGCATTCCAGCACCACCGGGTTGGCCATGATGAGGTTCTCCAACTGCACGGAGTAGATCCACTCACCACCGGAACGGATGACATCGCGGGCGCGATCCTCCACGGTGAGGAAGCCATCCTCGGTGACGAAGCCGACGTCGCCGGTGCGCAGCCAGCCGTCGGCCGTGAACTTGGAGTCCGCGTCCTCGACATCCTTGCCACGGAACTCGTGGGCAGCACCGCCGTCCTCCGAGGCAGGCGAGTGGTAGTAAGACCCGGTGACCAAGTTGCCGCGTACCTGAATCTCACCAGCGTTGCGGTCGGTGGTGTTGACCACGTGGCCGTCATTGACCACGCGGTATTCCAGGGAGGCAGGGAAGCGCCCTTGGGAGATGCGGTAGGCCCACCGGGCCTCACCCGAGGCGCCTGAGGGTGGGCGGGCCACCGTGCCCACCGTGGTGGTTTCCGCCATGCCCCATACGTGGACCACGTCCACACCGTAGCGCTCCTCCCAACTCTTGATGAGCTGTGGTGGCACAGGCGAGCCGCCAGCGAAGATCTCCGTCAGCGTCATGCGCTCCGGCGGGTTCTTGAGGTAGTGCACGAAGAGCTGAATCCAAATGGTGGGCACACCGTGCGCCACGCGCGGGGAGGTGGCGGCGATGATTTTGGCCAGGGTGGCGGGGGAGACGTCGGCGTCGGGAAGCACCAGCGGCGTGCCCGTCATCCACGCCGCAAAGGGAACACCCCAGCTCAGCACGTGATAGATGGGGATGCAGCACAGGAATGTCTCGCCGTGGGTCACACACAGAGAATCGGAGGAGCGCAGCTGCATTCCTTCCAAGTACAGAGCGCGGTGGGAGTAGAGCACGCCCTTTGGTGCACCAGTGGTGCCGGTGGAGTAACACAGTGCGGCGGCGGTGTGCTCATCCAGAACCGGCCAGTCATACACGGTGGAGCGCCCATCCAGCAGTTGCTCGTAGCTATAAATCTCGACGTTGCCCGGCAGAGCGGTGCTGGGCTTGCCGACGCCCGTGAATACCACCGCACGCACGCAGTCCACGCCTTCCAGAACCTGGGCAAGCTGTTCGGCGAGGCGACAATCCGCGACGATGACGCGGACCTCAGCGTGGTTGATGATGTGCCGGATTTGGTCATTCATCAGCTGCTTGTTGAGCGGGGTGAACACCGCTCCCTTACAGGCGGTGCCAAAAAGCACTTCGAGGTGCTCGGCGCAGTTCCACATCAGTGAGCCCACGCGCTCGTCACCGGTGATGCCGAGCGTGTCATGCAGGGCGTGGGCGAAGGCGGCGGCGCGGGCGCCGATATCAGCGAAAGTGGTTTCCTCGCGTTCATTGCCGGGATTGGCGCTGTGCCAGGTGATGACCTGGGTTTGGCCGTGGACGGAGGAACCGTACTCCAGGATGCGGGTGAGGGACAGCGGGATATCCTGCATTGTGGAGAGCATGCGCACTACTTTAGCCGTGTCAGTGTGAGCGCGGGGGAAGGATGCGGTATAGTTATCCGCGACTGGTGGGGAACGCTTTCCCCGCATCTCCGAGCTCCCTCCACGGCGCACACACCTGCGGTGACACTCTCATGGCAGTCCAACGGTGCGCGCGACGGTGAGAGGGGAGAGATACGCTCGCAGTCGCCTTCTTAAAATATCTCCCCGCGCTTGACCCGCGGCCGATTCCTTGAGTGCTTTCAGGAGTTCAACAAGGATTCCTTCACGTTCCGTACCGCCGGGCCGGAGAGGGGGGAGAGCCAAGACAACCACCGCCCACGGGGATCGCGGTTGCGTGAACTCGCTGGTGGCGGAGGACCATCCCAATTACACACTGGCTTCCAACGCCCGCTTGGAACAGCACCACGCACAGTGCAGGTGCGGCAGACAAGACGGCGCGCGTTGGTGAAGCGACGAAAGGATATCCGTGAGCGATACGGACAAGACCGCAGCACAGGATCTCGCCTCCCTGAAGCTGCCGGAATTGCGCAAGCTAGCTGCGGAGCGCGGACTTCGCGGCGTCTCCGGACTGCGCAAGGGGGATCTCATTACTGCCCTGACCACCGGCCAGGTGCCGGCGCGCGGCGCGAAGACCGCTGCCCAGGGCGAGGCTAAGGACGCACCCGCCGCAGAGGACTCCGCACAGAAGGAGTCGAAGAAGGACGCGCAGCCGCGCCGCGCGACCCGCAAGGCTTCCCGCCCTGCCGGCGCTGCTGACCAGGCCTCCGAGAAGCAGGAGCAGGCGCCTGAGAACACTCACAAGGGCGAGGACGGCGCTCAGGAGTCCGAGCAGAAGGACGGCCACGACGAGCAACGCTACGAGTCCCGCTCCCAGGCCCGCCGTGCCCGCCGTAACCGCGCGCGCCGCCAGGAGCGCGAGGCCCGCGAAGAAGCCAAGGGCAATAACAACGGCAACGGAAATGGCAACGGCGCCGAGGACAAGCAGTCCAAGTCGGAGGGCAACCAGTCCCGTGGCGGCAACAACTCCGACAACTCCGATAACGGGGACCACGGCAACGGTGGCAACAACGGCGGTGGCAACAACGGCGGTGGCAATAACGGGGGCGGCCACAACAATAACCGCCGCGATAACCACCGCAACGATGATGACAACAACGGCGGCGGTGGCCGCCGCAATCGCCGTAACCGTCGCAACCGCCGCGGGCGTGACCGCGATGGCGGCGGCAACGGTGGCAATGACCTGCAGATCCGCGAGGGCGATGAAGTGCAGGTAGTCGGCGGCATCCTCGAAGTCGTCGACAACAACGTGGCCTTCCTGCGCACCACCGGTTACCGCGCGGCCAGCTCCGATGTCTTTGTCAACAACAACCTCGTGCGCCGCCTGGGCCTGCGCTCCGGCGACGCCCTGACCGGCAAGGTCAAGGTCTCCGGCCCGACCCACACCCACGGCAACGGCCGCAACCGCCGCAAGTACAACCAGCTCGTGGAGGTCGACACCGTCAACGGCCTGGATCCGTCCACCGCGAAGGAGCGCCCGGACTTCGCCAAGCTCACCCCGCTGTACCCGAACCAGCGCCTGCGCCTGGAGACGGACCCGAAGATCCTCACCACCCGCGTCATCGACCTCATCATGCCGATTGGTAAGGGCCAGCGCGCGCTCATCGTCTCCCCGCCGAAGGCCGGTAAGACGACGATCCTGCAGAACATCGCCAACGCCATCGCCACGAATAACCCGGAGTGCTACCTCATGGTCGTCCTCGTGGACGAGCGCCCCGAAGAGGTCACCGACATGCAGCGCAGTGTCAACGGTGAGGTCATTGCCTCCACCTTTGACCGCCCGCCGTCAGAGCACACCTCGGTGGCGGAGCTGGCCATCGAGCGCGCCAAGCGCCTGGTGGAGCAGGGCAAGGACGTCGTCGTCCTGCTCGACTCCATCACCCGCCTCGGCCGCGCTTACAACAACTCCTCCCCGGCATCCGGCCGCATCCTGTCCGGTGGTGTGGACTCCAACGCCCTGTACCCGCCGAAGCGCTTCCTGGGTGCTGCCCGCAACATCGAGAACGGCGGCTCGCTGACCATCATCGCTACCGCGATGGTGGAAACCGGCTCCACCGGTGACACCGTCATCTTCGAGGAGTTCAAGGGCACCGGCAACGCCGAGCTCAAGCTCGACCGCGCCATCTCCGAGCGCCGCATCTTCCCGGCCGTGGACGTCAACCCGTCCGGCACCCGCAAGGACGAGCTCCTGCTGGTTCCGGAGGAAGCACGCATCATGACCAAGCTGCGCCGCATCCTTTCCGGCCTGGACTCCTTCGCTGCCATTGACCTGCTGATTAAGCAGCTCAAGAAGACCCGCTCCAACGGCGAGTTCCTCATGCAGGTGGCCTCGTCCGCGCCCATGGCGGCTGACACGGATGAGGAGGACTACAAGTAATGTCTAACCAGGTTTCCCTCGTCGATGACATTGTCTCCGAGTTCCAAGGCATCGAAATGCAGATGGCTGACCCGGAGGTAGCCGGTGATCAGTCCCAGTTCCGCAAGCTGTCTAAGCGCTACGCCGAGCTGCGGCCCATCGTCGCCGTGAACGACGAGCTGGTCCAGGCTCGCCAGGACCTGGCCGATGCCAAAGAGATGGCCTACGAGGACCACGAGTTCCAGCCCGAGGTCGACCGCCTTGAGCCGCTCGTCGTTCAGCTGGAGGAAAAGCTCGCGGACCTGCTGGCCCCGCGCGATGAGCATGACTCCGAGGACATCATCATGGAGATCAAGGCCGGTGCCGGCGGCGAAGAGGCAGCACTCTTTGCCGGCGACCTGGCCCGCATGTACGAGCGCTACGCCGATAAGGTCGGCTTCCAGTGGGAGGTCCTAGGCCTCAACGAGTCCGACCTCGGTGGTGTGAAGGACATGTCTATCTCCTTCAAGTCCAAGACCCCGTCTCGTGATGGCGCGTGGAGCGTGTTCAAGTTTGAGGGCGGCGTCCACCGCGTGCAGCGCGTGCCGGTGACCGAGTCCCAAGGACGCATCCAGACCTCTGCGGCTGGTGTGCTGGTCTACCCAGAACCGGAAGAAGTCGAAGCAGTCAACATCGATGACAAGGACATCCGCGTCGACGTTTACCGTTCCTCCGGTAAGGGCGGCCAGGGCGTGAATACCACTGACTCCGCGGTGCGTATTACCCACCTGCCGACCGGCCTGGTGGTGACCTGTCAGAAGGAACGCTCCCAGATCCAGAACAAGGCGCGCGCCCTGCAGGTGCTGCAGGCACGTCTGGACCAGATGGAGCGCGAGGCCCGCGAGGCCGAGGCCGGCGAGCAGCGCGCTTCCCAGGTGCGCACCATGGACCGCTCTGAGCGCATCCGCACCTATAACTGGCCGGAGAACCGCATCACCGACCACCGCATCGGATACAAGGCCAATAACTTGGATTCCGTGCTCAACGGTGACATGCAGGACCTCATTGATGCCCTGCAGGCCCAGGAGCGCGCGGAGCGCCTTGAGGCTGAGGACTAGAAGAGAAAAGGCGCGGTTTAATTCGGTGACTTTTCACACCTATCGGGAGGCGCTTCGTGATGCCACGGAGCGCCTTCGCGCTGCCGGGGTACCTTCACCCGAGTGGGACGCGCGCCTGCTGGCTGCCCACCTCATCCACTGCGGCCACATGGACATCCCGCTTAACGAGGCTCCGATGCCCGGCTTTGACGTGGCATATGGGGCGTTGGTGGGGCGTCGTGAAGCGCGCGAGCCCCTCCAGCACATCCTGGGCGTGGCGTGGTTCGGCCCCCTCGAACTCGAGGTGGGCCCCGGCGTGTTCATCCCGCGCCCGGAGACGGAGGTGCTCGCCGACTGGGGAGTTAAATTTCTTACGAAATTTAACTCGGGGAAGATGACGAAATTTAACTCGCAATCTCCCCGCGTCGTGGATCTGTGCGCTGGCTCCGGGGCGCTGGCGCTGTACGTCGCCCACTATGTGCCGCAGGCCCAGGTGTGGGCAGTGGAGCTTGCCGACGCCGCCCTGGCCTACACCCGGCGCAATGCCGCAACCGCTTCGCGCGGCGGGGCGGGTTCTGTGAACGTGGTGCAGGGCGACGTCACCGACGCCGAGATCTTGTCGGAACTGCACGGCACCGTTGACCTCGTGCTCACCAATCCACCCTACGTTCCGGAGACCCCGGACCTGGACCCAGAGGTCTACCAGGATCCGCACGATGCGGTGTTTGGGGGAGCAGACGGCATGGAGACCATCAACGCGATGATTCCGACCATCGCCGCGTTGCTGCGCCCCGGCGGGCGTGTGGGCATTGAGCACGACGACGAGACCTCCCAACAAGTGCAGGGAGCCCTGCGCGCGCACGGCGGCTTCACCGATATCGAGGTGCTCAAGGACCTCACTGGCACCGCACGATTTGTCACAGCGAAGCGGGGAGTACAGTAGATTGGTCGAAGATTGGTCGACAAGCCGATAGGAACGGGATTAAAGGAGAGACCAATGCAGGGACAGATTTATAACTGTGCGGACGCTGCTGAGCGCGAGGAAGGCATGGCACTTGCCGTCAAAGCAGCCAAGTCAGGCCGACTCGTCGTGATGCCCACCGACACGCTCTACGGGCTGGGCTGCGATGCTTTCGATAACGATGCCGTGGCCAGCCTTTTGGCCACCAAACACCGCGGCCCGGACATGCCGGTGCCGGTGCTCGTCGGCTCCTGGGACACCGTCAAGGGGCTTGTCGCTTCGTTGGATGACACCGCGCAGACCCTCATCGAGGCCTTCTGGCCGGGTGGACTGTCCATCGTGGTGCCGCAAGCGCCTTCGCTGCCTTGGAACTTGGGCGATACCCGTGGCACGGTGATGCTGCGTATGCCCCTGCACCCCATTGCTATTGAGCTCCTCCGCGAGGTCGGCCCCATGGCGGTCTCCTCCGCGAATATCTCCGGTCAGACCCCGCCGACCACCGCGATTGCCGCCAAGCAGCAGCTGGGCAAGGCCGTCACGGTCTATCTGGATGGGGGAGAGGCCGAGGTGGGCAAGCCCTCCACCATTATCGATCTGTCCGGTCCGCGCCCCTACCTCTTGCGCGAAGGCGCGCTGAGCGCCGAGCAGATTGGTGAGGTCATCGGAGTGTCTGCAGAGTCCTTGCGCACCCGGCCGGGTAGCCAATCCTCTTAAGGAGACATCAGTGGCTGGAACCGGAGTGCCGCTGCGCGAACTGGCGTTGATCATTTTCGTCGCGGCGGCGTTTACCTACATCACCACCGGACTGGTGCGCAGCGTCTTGGTGCGCAGCGGCCAGGTGGCGGAGATTCGTCTGCGTGATAGTCACTCGCAACCCACCCCGCAGTTGGGTGGCGTTGCCATGTTCACGGGGTTTGCGGCTGCTGTCTATCTCGCAGGCCAGCTTCCAGCCTTGACTCGCGGGTTTATGCCGGTCACGCCGGAGATGAACGCTGTGCTGTGGGCAGCCGCGGCCATTGTCATCGTCGGCGTGGTGGATGACCTGGTGGAGCTGAGTGCTCTGGTCAAGCTGATTGGGCAATTGGTGGCGGCGGCCATCATGAGCGGTCTAGGTCTGACGTGGACTCTTCTCTTCTTGCCCTTTGGTGATGGAACCACGGTCATCCTCGACCAGGTCCAGGGGACACTCTTGACTACGTTCTTTACGGTCCTGCTCATCAACGCCATCAACTTCGTGGACGGGCTCGATGGGCTGGCTGCCGGGCTGGGCATGATTGCAGGTGGTGCCATCCTGGTTTTCTCGCTGACCGTGCTGCACGACCAGGGCGGGGCGGTCTCGGCGTATCCACCGGCGATCATCGCGGCGGCGCTCGTGGGCGTGTGCGCCGGGTTTCTCCCGCATAATTTTGAACCCTCCCGCATCTTCATGGGGGACAGCGGGGCGATGCTGATCGGTTTGTTGCTTGCAGCGGCGTCGACCTCGGCGTCGGGCAAGATCAACATGTCGCTCTATGGAACCGTGGACATCGTGGCGCTGATGTCACCCGTTATCGTTGTTGTTGCTGCGGTCTTTATTCCAGTCCTCGACCTTGTCTGGGCTGTTATTCGCCGCGTATCTCAGGGGCGTTCGCCCTTTGCCGCGGACAAGGCCCACATCCACCACCGGCTGCTCTCGCTGGGACATACACACCGCCGCACCGTGTTGGTGCTGTACCTATGGGTCTCTGCGGTGGCCTTCGGGGCGGTCTCCTTTTCCATCGTTCCCGCGCCCGTGGCCGTCGTACTAGCGCTTGTTGCGCTCGTTGTGGCCTTTGGCGTGACCCTGATTCCGCTGCGTCAGGGCAAGCTTGGGCGCCAGTCGCGTCCCACCAGCGTGGTGCTGGAAACGGATCCCTCCTGAGGTAGGGTATGGGGCTGTGACTGATTCAACGACCTCCGAAGAGCTTTCGCCGTACGACGATCATCGGCGCCCCCTCAAGCGTGCGCTCCGCCTCGGGGCCATCGGCCTTGTCGTCGTGACCATCGCGTCCCTGGCTATCTGGGGCGGTGTCCGCGGGTTGCCTGGGATCTGGGGCGTCCTCGTCGGCGCGGCCATCGGCGGTGGCTTCGTGCTCTTTACCGCGGCCTCAGTTCTTCTTACTGCGCGCACCACGCCGTCGACCACGATGGCGGTGGTGCTCGGCGGCTGGCTGCTCAAGGTGGTCATCCTGATTATGGTGCTGTTGCTGATTAAGGATCTTGAGTTCTACGACACGATGGCGCTGTTCGTCACCGTGCTGCTGGCGCTGGCGGTGACGCTCGGCACTGAGGTCTGGGGTGTGATTACATCCAACGTGACCTACGTGTCTTAGCCAACCTCGACCTTTTAGAGTGAGCCACTGCTTCCGGTGACCCCGGGAGGGTGGCTTTTTGTGTAGTTAAGTGGCCGCGGCGACAGCGCCCGTTACCCCCGTCAAGGTGGGAAAACGCGGGTGTGTGACGAAGTACACTTGGCGGGGTTTCGGCAGAATGTGGGCGTTTTATAGGGCCCACTGGCACTAGGCTGTGCCTTTAGGGCCGCAACGGGGCCCCCACGTGCGAAAACTTGAGGGCGAACTGATAGCATTCTCTTCGGGTTACCGCGGGTTAGTGTCATGCTATCCCGAAAAAGTACGGTTTATCCTTGCCCTGTTTACGCTGATGTGCGACGGAGTCCGTAGACAGGGCAAAGAGCTTGAGACGTCCATCGCACCACATAGCCTTCGACAAGCTGTGTGGCCCGAACACGGGAGAGAACGCTGAGCGTTACGACATTGGCCATGAAGGGTGAGTTTCACGCACCCGAACTGGATCCAGAATTTTTCCCGGGGCACGTAACCGATGATGGTGAAGTCGTCGATCTTCTTTTCGCCGATTTCGCCAACGGTTGGTTCGCTTTGGATCGCATCATGCTGGTTCGTCTGTTCATGGCGGCCATCCTGGTGCTCCTTTTTGTTGTCGCCTTCAGGAACCCGAAGCTGGTTCCTAAAGGATTGCAAAACGTAGCGGAGCATGCGATTGACTTCGTACGAATTCACATCGCAGAAGACATTTTGGGTCGCAAGGAAGGACGCCGTTTCCTTCCGATCTTGGCCACGATCTTCTTCGGTGTTTTGTTCTGGAACGTAGCAACTATTGTTCCAGCTCTAAACATCTCTCCGAACGCTCGTATTGGTATGCCAATCGTGCTGGCTGTCGTCGCGTACATCGCCATGATTTACGCCGGCGCCAAGCGCTTTGGCTTCGGCAAGTTCATCAAGTCCTCGGTGGTTATTCCTAACCTGCCGCCGTTGCTGCACGTGCTTGTCGTACCGATTGAGGCTTTCTCTACGTTTGTCATGCGCCCAGTCACGCTGGCTCTTCGTCTGATGGCGAACTTCCTGGCTGGCCACCTCATTTTGGTCCTGTTGTACTCGGCAACGAACTTCTTCTTCTTCCAGTTCAACGGTTGGACTGCACTGAGTGGCCTGACGCTGGTCGCAGCGGTTCTGTTCACGCTGTACGAAATTATCGTCATCTTCCTGCAGGCTTACATCTTCGCCCTGCTGACGGCGGTATACATCGAACTGTCGCTGCATGCAGATTCGCACTAACAACAACACGAACCTCGCGGTTAACTAAATACCCCAAAACCACCACATCCCCCGCGGAAGAATCCGTGGGAAAACTTTGAAAGGGAACGACTTTCATCATGAACGAAATCATTCTTGCTCAGGCTGCTGACGAGTCCACCCTCAAGGGCCTCGGCGCCATCGGCTACGGCATCGCAACCATCGGCCCGGGTCTGGGCATCGGTATCCTCGTCGGCAAGACCGTCGAGGGCATGGCACGTCAGCCGGAGATGGCTGGCCAGCTGCGTACCACCATGTTCCTGGGTATCGCCTTCGTTGAGGCCCTCGCCCTGATTGGCCTCGTTGCAGGCTTCCTGTTCTAAAGAGCGCTTTACACAAAGTAAATCGAACTTTAAGAACGGAGCCCCATGAACAACGTCATTTACTACCTTGCAGCAGAAGGAAGTGAAACCCTGCCCCTCGAGTCGGGCAACTCTATCCTTCTGCCCAAGATGTACGACTTGGTCTGGTCGATCATTCCGTTCACCATCATCCTGATTGTGTTCTGGAAGCTCGTTCTTCCGGCATACAACAAGATGCTGCAGGAGCGTGAAGACCGGATCGAAGGTGGCCTTAAGCGTGCGGAGGCTCAGCAGGCCGAAGCAAAGGCCGCTCTGGAAAAGTACAATGCTCAGCTCGCTGACGCGCGAGCAGAGGCTGCGGAGATTCGTGAGCAGGCGCGCGAGCGCGGCAAGCTGATCGAGGCAGAGGCTAAGGAAGCTGCAGAAGAAGAGTCTCGTCGCATTCTGACCGCTGGCGAGAAGCAGCTTGAAGCTTCCCGCGCACAGGTCGTGTCTGAGCTGCGTTCCGACATCGGACAGAACTCCATCAACCTGGCAGAGAAGCTGCTCGGCGGCGAACTTTCGGACGCCACCAAGCAGTCCTCCACCATTGATAACTTCCTGTCCGAGCTCGACACTGTGGCACCGGCCGGAAAGTAGGCAACGATGAAGGCAGCTAGCCGCGAAGCACTCGCTACCGTTGAGTCCAAGCTGGATGAGTTCCTCTCCGGTGACCGCTCGGTGGCGACTGCTACCCAGGCAGGCCAGGACCTCTTTGAGGTGGTCCGCGTTCTCGACGGCGACCGCGAGCTGCGTGTCGCGCTGACCGACGACGCCTCCACCTCCGAGGAGCGCAAGTCCCTGGTCCAGACCCTTTTCGGCGGCAAGGTTTCCCCGGTAGCACTGCAGGTGCTCCAGGAGGCAGCCGCCGCACAGTGGTCGACCCCGCGTGATATCGCCCGCGGCCTTATCATCCTTGGCCGTCGCGCACTGCTGCGCGGCGCTGAGTTTGAGGGCAAGCTGGGCCAGGTGGAAGACGAACTCTTCTCCCTGTCGCGCGTGCTTGACCGCGAAGGCGAACTGACCCAGCTGCTTTCAGACCGTACTGCGACGTCCGACCGCAAGGTTGGGCTGCTGGCAAGCGTGCTCTACGGCAAGGTCACGATGGTTACTGAAGCGCTTGCGCTGCAGGCCATTGGCCGCCCGGAGCAGAACCCGATTGATGATCTCGCCGGATTGGCGGACACCGCAGCCAAGCTGCAGGGCCGTACCATCGCGCGCGTGACCTCGGCGGGTGAGCTGAACGATAGCCAGCGGGCAGCACTCGCTGAAAAGCTGGGCAAAATTTATGGTCGTGCGATGTCCATCCACTCTGAGGTTGACACCAGCCTCCTCGGTGGTATGACCATCCGCGTCGGCGACGAAGTCATCGATGGTTCGACGGCAGGCAAGATTGCCCGCCTTCGCGCGCAGATGGCATAAGCCGAAACGACAGAAACGATTAAGTAATTGCTGGAAGATACTACCGAGAGCAGGAAGAACATGGCGGAGCTGACGATCTCCTCCGACGAGATCCGTAGCGCGATTGCGAACTACACCTCGAGCTACTCCGCGGAGGCCTCCCGTGAGGAGGTCGGCGTGGTCATTTCGGCAGCTGACGGTATTGCGCAGGTTTCGGGCCTGCCGTCCGTCATGGCGAATGAGCTGCTCGAGTTCCCCGGCGGCGTGATTGGCGTCGCACAGAACCTTGACACCAACTCCATCGGTGTCGTGGTCTTGGGCAACTTCGAGTCGCTTAAAGAAGGCGACGAGGTCAAGAGGACCGGCGAGGTTCTCTCCATCCCTGTGGGCGAGGAATTCCTCGGCCGCGTTATCAACCCCCTGGGCCAGCCGATTGACGGCATGGGCCCGATCACCGCTGAAGAGGACCGCGTCCTCGAGCTGCAGGCACCGTCCGTGCTGCAGCGTCAGCCGGTGGAAGAGCCGATGCAGACCGGCATCAAGGCTATTGACGCGATGACCCCGATTGGTCGTGGTCAGCGTCAGCTGATCATTGGTGACCGTAAGACGGGTAAGACCGCCGTCTGTATCGACACCATCCTGAACCAGAAGGCTAACTGGGAGTCTGGCGACAAGAACAAGCAGGTCCGCTGCATCTACGTCGCCATCGGCCAGAAGGGCTCCACCATCGCTGGTGTGCGCCACACCCTGGAGCAGCACGGCGCTCTGGAGTACACCACCATCGTGGCTGCTCCGGCATCCGACGCCGCCGGCTTCAAGTGGCTGGCACCGTTCTCCGGTGCAGCTCTGGGTCAGCACTGGATGTACCAGGGCAACCACGTCCTGATCATTTACGATGATCTGACCAAGCAGGCTGAGGCCTACCGTGCGATTTCCCTTCTGCTGCGCCGTCCGCCGGGCCGCGAGGCTTACCCGGGCGACGTCTTCTACCTCCACTCCCGTCTGCTGGAGCGTGCTGCAAAGCTCTCTGACGACATGGGTGCAGGTTCCATGACCGCACTGCCGATCATTGAGACCAAGGCGAACGACGTCTCCGCCTTCATTCCGACCAACGTTATTTCTATTACCGACGGCCAGGTCTTCCTGGAGTCCGACCTGTTCAACCAGGGCGTCCGTCCGGCAATTAACGTCGGTGTGTCCGTCTCCCGTGTTGGTGGTGCCGCACAGACCAAGGGTATGAAGAAGGTTGCCGGTAACCTCCGTCTCGAGCTGGCTGCCTACCGTGACCTGCAGGCCTTCGCGGCCTTCGCATCCGACCTGGATCCGGCTTCCAAGGCTCAGCTGGAGCGCGGCGAGCGCCTCGTCGAGCTGCTCAAGCAGTCCGAGTCCTCCCCGCAGCCTGTCGAGTACCAGATGGTGTCCATCTTCCTCGCAGACCAGGGCATCTTCGACGTCGTTCCCGTCGAGGACGTACGCCGCTTCGAGAAGGAGCTGCACGATCACCTCAACTCGGCAACCCCGCAGGTGTTCGAGCAGATCCAGGGCGGTACCGCTCTGACCGACGAGTCCAAGGATGCACTTGTTGCAGCAGCAAAGGACTTCACTCCGTCCTTCCGCACGACCGAGGGCAACAACCTCGGCACCGAGGCGCCGGTTGACCCGCTCGCCGCGGATGATGTGAATAAGACCGAGCTCAACGTCTCCCGCAAGACGGCCAAATAGAGTTTCGCACGCTCTAAGAATTAACCGTCTAGAAAGAGAAGGGAGGAGCGAACACCATGGCTAATCTTCGTGAACTGCGTGACCGTATCCGGTCCGTCAATTCCACCAAGAAGATCACCAAGGCACAGGAGCTCATTGCTACCTCGCGCATTACCAAGGCTCAGGCCAGGGTAGAAGCGGCGCAGCCTTATGCACGTGAACTGTCCAACGTGCTTAACAAGCTGGCGGCGCACACGTCCCTGGATCACCCGATGCTCCGGGAACGCGAAGATGCGAAGGTTGCCGCTATTCTCGTGGTCTCTTCGGACCGCGGTATGTGCGGTGGCTACAACAACAACATCTTCAAGAAGGCGGCCGAGCTGGAAGCCCTGCTCAAGAGCGAGGGTTTCGAGACCGTCCGCTACGTGACCGGCAACAAGGGCGTTGGCTTCTACAAGTTCCGTGAGGACGAGGTCGCAGGCAGCTGGACTGGATTCTCGCAGGATCCGACCTGGGAAAAGACGCACGATGTGCGCCGCCACATTATCGACGGCTTCGTCGCCGGTTCGAATGGCCAGGCCAAGACCCGCGAGGGCATTAACGTGGAGGGCGAGACCGTTCGCGGTTTCGACCAGGTACACGTCGTGTACACCGAGTTCGAGTCCATGCTGACCCAGACCGCGCGTGTGCAGCAGCTGCTGCCGGTGGTACCGGTTATCGAGGAAGAGGACTACAACCTGGGTGAGTCCGCGCTTTCCGACGCCGAGCCGAACAATCAGATCACCCCTGATTACGACTTCGAGCCGGATGCGGACACCCTGATGGAAGCGCTGCTTCCGCAGTACGTGTCTCGCCTCCTATTTGCGATGTTCTTGGAGTCCTCGGCCTCCGAGTCCGCCGCACGCCGTACCGCAATGAAGTCTGCAACTGATAACGCTACCGAGCTGGTCAAGGACCTCTCGCGCGTGGCCAACCAGGCCCGTCAGGCGCAGATTACCCAAGAAATCACAGAGATCGTCGGTGGCGCTGGGGCGCTCGCCGAAAGCGCAGAAAGTGACTAGATTATGACTACAGCTCTGCAAGAGCAGAACACACAGTCGTCGGCTACCGCCGGCCGTGTGGTGCGTGTCATCGGTCCGGTCGTCGACGTGGAGTTTCCGCGTGGCGGGCTGCCGGCACTGTACAACGCACTGACCGTCGAGGTGACCCTCGAGGCTGTTGCAAAGACCGTCACCCTTGAGGTCGCTCAGCACCTCGGTGACAACCTCGTCCGTGCCGTGTCCATGGCTCCGACCGACGGCCTCGTCCGCGGCGCTGCCGTGACCGACACCGGCAAGCCGATTTCCGTCCCGGTGGGCGATGTGGTCAAGGGCCACGTCTTCAACGCCCTCGGTGACTGCCTTGACCAGCCGGGTCTGGGCCGCGATGGCGAGCAGTGGGGCATCCACCGCGAGCCGCCGGCTTTCGACCAGCTCGAGGGTAAGACCGAGATCCTGGAGACCGGTATTAAGGTCATCGACCTGCTGACCCCGTACGTGAAGGGCGGCAAGATCGGCCTGTTCGGTGGTGCAGGTGTGGGTAAGACCGTTCTTATCCAGGAGATGATTACTCGTATCGCACGCGAGTTCTCCGGTACCTCCGTCTTCGCCGGCGTCGGCGAGCGCACCCGTGAGGGCACCGACCTCTTCCTCGAGATGGAAGAGATGGGCGTTCTCCAGGACACCGCACTTGTCTTCGGCCAGATGGATGAGCCGCCAGGAGTCCGTATGCGCGTGGCTCTGTCCGGCCTGACCATGGCGGAGTACTTCCGCGATGTGCAGAACCAGGACGTGCTGCTGTTCATCGACAACATCTTCCGTTTCACCCAGGCCGGTTCTGAGGTGTCGACCCTGCTGGGCCGCATGCCTTCCGCCGTGGGTTACCAGCCGACTCTGGCTGATGAGATGGGTGTGCTGCAGGAGCGTATTACCTCCACCAAGGGTAAGTCCATTACCTCCCTGCAGGCCGTCTACGTGCCGGCCGATGACTACACCGACCCGGCTCCGGCGACCACCTTCGCTCACCTCGATGCCACCACCGAGTTGGACCGTGGTATTGCTTCGAAGGGTATTTACCCGGCAGTGAACCCGCTGACCTCTACCTCTCGTATTCTGGAGCCGTCCATCGTCGGCGAGCGCCACTACGAGGTTGCACAGCGCGTCATCGGTATCCTGCAGAAGAACAAGGAGCTTCAGGACATCATCGCCATCCTTGGTATGGACGAGCTGTCTGAGGAAGACAAGATTACCGTTCAGCGTGCTCGCCGTATCGAGCGCTTCCTGGGCCAGAACTTCTTCGTCGCAGAGAAGTTCACCGGCCTGCCGGGTTCCTACGTGCCGCTGGCCGATACCATCGATGCTTTCGAGCGCATCTGCAACGGCGAATTCGACCACTACCCGGAGCAGGCCTTCAACGGCCTGGGTGGCTTGGACGACGTCGAGGCTGCGTACAAGAAGCTGACCGAGAAGAAGTAGGGAGAGGCACATGGCTGACATCACCGCCGAATTGGTTTCCGTCGAGCGCCTGCTGTGGACCGGCAAGGCCACCATGGTGACGGCTGAGACCACCGAGGGTGAGATCGGCGTGCTTCCTGGTCATGAGCCCATGGTCGGTCAGTTGATCGACAATGGTGTTGTGACCATCCACCCAGTCGACGGCGACCGTCGCGTCGCTGCCGTCCAGGGTGGCTTCCTCTCCGTGTCCGAGAACAAGATCACCGTCCTCGCCGATTGGGCCATTTGGGCCCGCGAGGTCGATGAAGCCCAGGCACAGGAAGACCTGAAGTCTGAGCGTGAGTTGACAAGGTCTCGCGGCGAAGCTGCACTGCGCGCCGTACGCCGCTTCAACAGCTAACGGATGAGCGGAGAGGGAACCGACGGGCAGCAATGACCGCCCTTCCCACTTTCACTTAGGAACCCCACAACCTCGCTAAGAGGGGGTGGGGTTCCTTCGTCTTCTCCGCCCCCAAGACGAGTAACTCTGAGCAATGACTAGCATTGCCTAATCCAACGGCGGTACAATCAACCCATGAATTCTCAGGTGCTTCAGGGGCTAACAATTCTTTTAGGTCTGTGCGCACTGGTCCTTCTGGTTTTCCTTATCCTGGCGGCGGTGCGCTTTTTCACCGTGCGCTCCCGTGGCACGAGCATCCTTTTGCGCCAACTACCCTCGAAGGACTCTCATTCTTGGCGTCATGGTCTCGTGCGCTATGACGGCGAGTATATGAATTACTTTAAGCTTCGCTCCGTCATGCCTCGCGCCAACAAGCGCTTTAATCGCCTCGACATCGAATTGGGTAAGACTCGCCCGATGGACGATGACGAGGCTTCTTTTATGCCCTCGGATCACCAAATTATCCAGATTCGCATCGATGGGCGGGAGTACGAGATTGCCTCCGATGCGCAGGGCATTATGGCCCTGAACGCGTGGGTGGAGTCGGCCCCGTCGAAGCGCCAAGAAAAGCTGGACTATCACCAGATGCGCCAACGGGCTACCCGTTTACCTAAGAAGTAGCGCTCAACGATAGGGTAGAGGGCATGCGTCTTGTCATCGCCCAATGCTCCGTAGATTACGTCGGCCGCCTCGACGCCCACCTTCCGATGGCGGATCGGCTCATCCTCATTAAGGCCGATGGTTCGGTGTCCATCCACGCGGATGATCGCGCCTACAAGCCCTTGAACTGGATGACGCCGCCGTGCACCTTTGAGGAGTCAGCGATTGAGGATATCGATGGCGAAGACACCGGGGAAAAGCTGTGGCTGGTGGAGAACCCCAAGGGTGAGCAGCTGCGCATCACCATTGCTGAGATCCACCAGGACATCGACATGGAGCTGGGGGAAGATCCCGGTCTAGTCAAGGACGGTGTGGAGGCTCACCTGCAGGAGCTGCTGGCCGAGCACATCGAAACGTTGGGGGAGAAGTACTCTCTGGTGCGCCGCGAGTACCCCACGGCTATTGGCCCGGTGGACATTATGGCGAAGAACGCTGAGAACGAGTTCGTCGCCGTGGAGGTCAAACGCCGCGGGGGCATCGATGGCGTCGAGCAGCTCACGCGCTACCTCGAACTGCTTAACCGCGACGACTTGCTTGCGCCGGTACACGGCGTCTTCGCCGCGCAGGAAATCAAGCCCCAAGCCAGGACACTGGCGGAGGACCGCGGCATCCGCTGCGTGGTCCTGGATTACCAGGAGCTGCGCGGCATCGAATCCAACGAGCTGCGGTTGTTCTAGTGCCACGCCGCAACCGCAGAATCCGCGAGGAGCCGCGCTCGCTGCCGCGCGATGGCAGCGCTTTCCTAGGCTCGCAGACGGTGGCAGGGCCGAGCTGGACCAATGGCGAGCCCTTCGTCATGAGACACGTCGGCAGTGCCGCCGCTCAGAAGTACTACGTGTGCCCAGGATGCAACCAAAACATCCCTCCCGGGGTGGCGCACATCGTGGCCTGGCCACGGGATACCGGTGGGCGCGGTGAGGACCGCCGCCACTGGCACCGGCACTGCTGGGACCGGCGGTAGGATGGCGGGCATGATTGTTGCCTTTTCCGTAGCGCCCACTGTCGTGGGCGATGAAAGCGCTGAAATGTCCGAGGCCGTGGCCGAAGCAGTGCGTGTTGTCCGTGCTTCGGGCTTGCCCAATGAGACCAATTCCATGTTCACCATCATTGAGGGTGAATGGGACGAGGTCTTCGCGGTCATTAAGGAGGCCACCGATGCTGTACGCGCCGTGTCGCCGCGCACGAGCCTGGTGATTAAGGCCGATATCCGCGAAGGCGTGACCGGGCAAATCACCCAAAAAGTAGATTCCGTTAACCGTTACCTGGAGGAGAATAAGTGACCGGACCGTACGTAGGAGGAGCCCTCGACCTGGGTGCTATCAAGCAGCAGGCGGAGGCACGGGCGCAAGCCCAGACACAGGCTGCAAGCGCCGGAGCCGCCAGCTCCGGCGGAGGGATCGCGCCCTTCTTCGAGGTCACCGAGCAGAACTTTGAGAATGACCTGGTGCGCCGCTCTGCGGAGGTGCCGGTTATCGCCCTGATTGGCTCGCCGCGCTCGCCTGCCTCCGAGCAGCTCAAGAAGGACTTCGAGGAAATGGCGGCCGCCGGTGGGCTGAAGTTCATCGTGGGCTATATTAACGCAGATGTCGTGCCCCAGGTGGCGCAGGTCTTCGGCGTGCAGAATCTGCCGACCACCGTTGCCATCGCAGCCGGCCAGCCAGTGACCAACTTCGAGGGCGGTCAGCCGCGTGAGAACCTGGAGCAGTGGGTTGCGGCGATCGTCGACAAGCTCGGCCCCCAGCTCAAGGGCCTTTCTGAACAGGGCGAGGCGGGGGAGAGCCCCGCAGAGGAAGCAGCAGACCCGCGCCTAAGCCTTGCGGAAGACGCACTCAACCGCGGCGATTTCGATTCCGCCATCGCCACCTACGAGGAGATCTTGGCCGCCGAGCCAGACAACGTGGAAATCAAGCAGGCCCGCGATACCACGCTGTTGCTCAAGCGCTTGGACCCGGCGAATCGCAGCGAAGATCCCATCGCCGCGGCGGATGCCGCCCCGGAGGACGTGTCCAAGCAGCTCGATGCTGCCGACGCGGAGGTCGTCGCCGGTGCCCCCGACCGCGCCTTCGAGCGCCTCATCGATGCCATGAAGCGCACCGCCGGGGATGACAAGGAGCAGCTCAAGACTCGCCTCTTGGAGCTCTTTGGGCTCTTCGATTCCGGCGACCCGCGCGTGCTTGCTGCGCGCACGAAGCTGGCAAGCGCGCTGTACTAAAGACGGCGTAGTAATAGTGCCCGGCTTGTGCTGGGGCCGAGAGCGACCTACCAAGACTGTCGCGGGTTGAACCCTCAGGATGACTCAACTGAGTCCTCTCTGAGGGTCTTTTGCGTTGAATCTATTATGTGAGTTGAAGCATGCTAAATTCCTTCTAGTGTTATCACGCACACCTGTTGTTTAACTCTTTCAGGAGGACTCTCATGCGCAAGCTCCTCGGCGTCGTCGGCGCCGCCTCTCTTGCTTTTACCCTTGTCGGCTGCGGAAGCGATAGCTCCGATAGTGCTGCTGGCTCCAACTACGTTCGCGTTCTGGGCACTGAGCCGCAGCAGGGGCTCATTCCCGCGATGACGAATGAGAACGGCGGCGGACGCATCGTCGACATGCTGTTTTCCGGATTGGTGTACTACGACGCTGACGGCAACGTGCACAACGAGATGGCCGAGTCCATTGACAAGGAAGGGGAGAAGACCTACAAGGTCACGCTCAAGCCGGACCTGAAGTTCTCCGACGGTTCTGCCGTAACTGCGGCCACCTTCGTCGATACGTGGAACTATGCGGTGGCCAACGAACAGCTCAATGAGAGCTTCTTCTCCTCCATCAAGGGCTACGGTGAAGGTGTCAAGGAGATGGAGGGCCTCAAGGTCATTGATGAGCGCACCTTCACCATCGAGCTCACCCAGCCGGAAAGCGACTTCCCGAGCCGCTTAGGTTACAACGCCTACTTCCCGGTGCCTGCGGCCGCACTGGAGGACCCGCAGGCTTTCGGCGAGACCCCGGTATCAAACGGTCCGTACAAGATCAAGGAATGGAACCACAACCAGAACCTGATCATCGAGCCGAACCCGGAATATAAGGGCGACCGCGCAGCGCAGAACGACGGCATCGAATTCGCCTTCTACGCCGACTCCAGTGCTGCGTACATGGACCTGCTGGCGAATAACCTCGATGTGCTCGAAGCCATTCCTTCATCCGCTTTCGGCAGCTATGAGCAGGACCTGGCCGGCCGCCAGGAGACCAAGCCGGCTGCCACCTATCTGGAGATGTCCATCCACATGGAGACCCCGCACTTTAGTGGGGAAGAGGGAACGCTGCGACGCAAGGCAATCTCGATGGCCATCAACCGTGAGGAGATCGCGGAGACCATCTTCCATGGCACCCGCACACCGGCCCGCGAGTTCACCTCACCGGTGCTGAACGGATACAACGACAGCCTGCCGGGTTCGGAGAACCTGGACTATAACCCGGAGGAAGCCAAGAAGCTGTGGGCGGAGGCCGATAAGAAGTACGGTGCTTTTGAAGGCACGTTCCCGATCAACTACAACACCGATGGTGACAACAAGGACTGGGCCGATGCGGTGGCTAATAGCATCAGCAACACGCTGGGAATCCAGGCCGTGGGCAACCCTTACCCGGACTTCAAGTCCTTCCGCGATGCCTACCGCACCGAGCGTATGGACGGCGCCTACCGCACGGCCTGGTTCGCCGATTACCCCTCCATGGGCAACTTCCTTGGGCCAAACTTCACCACGGGCGTAGCTTCGAATGACTCGAAGTACTCCAACCCGGAGTTCGATGAACTTATTGTAAAGGCCAACGGTGCCGCAAATGAGGAGGAAGCCGCGAAGCTCTACAACCAGGCACAGGAGCTGCTGCTGCGTGACCTTCCTTCAATCCCGCTGTTCTACCCGAACGTTGTTGGCGGCTGGTCCGAAAACGTCGAGGACGTGACCTTCAACTGGAAGTCCCTGCCGGTGTACTACGCGGTGAAGAAGAACTAGGGATCTGGTCCTACAGGAACACCGCAATATGACTAAAGTGCGGAGGCATGACCTCCGTACTTTTTCTTTGCAATACCAACCGGGGCAAGTCTCAGATGGCGGCTGCCTTAGCTAGGAAGCATGCGCCCGACTGGGAGATTCATTCTGCAGGAGTCAAGACCACTGAACAGCACCGTGAGCAGGGGGTGAACGCCGAGGCGCAGGCTTCCCTTGCAAAGGTCGGAGCGGACATGGAAGGTACGCCGACGCTGCTTGATGCCGGCCTCGCGTCTTCGGTGGATCACGTCATCATCGTCGGTGATGCCGACTATGACGGAGTGGCTGAGCGTTGGGAGATTGAGGACCCGTCCGTGCGTGGCCTAGAGGGAGAAGAGCGTATGGATGCGTTGCGCGATGACATTGATGCTCGCGTAAGAGCTTTCCTTGATGGTCACGCGCAGGACTGAAAACTGCAACTGCCCGAGTTGCCAAAACTAGGGGCTGGAATTCCATCCCAGCGGTGATCTTTGGCAACTCGGGCAGTTGTGCTTTCAGAAACTAGCCGCGGAAGGCATACCACTGCACCGAGTTGGCCGGCAGGTGCAGGTGGAGGTGGTTGCCTTCGGAGCGCACGCGGTGGGCAAGGTCGTTGCCAGCACCTTGGTAGACGGCGTCGTCTGTGTTGATGACCAGCTCCCACTCGCCATCGCGCGGCACCCAGAGGTCATAGTTGGGCACCGAGCTGCCGGAGAAGTTGCACACCGCCAATAAGGCGGAGCCGTCCTTGCCATAGCGGACGTAGCCGAGCATGTTGTTGTTGGCGTCGTCAGCCTTGACCCACTGGAAGCCATCCTGCGTGAAGTCCTGGGTCCACAGGGCTGGCTGTTGCTTGTACACCGCGTTGAGGTCGCGCACCAAGCGCTTAATGCCGTGGTGCCACTCGTTGCCCCAGCCCTCCAAGTTGGACCAATCCACGGAGTGGCCCTCTGCCCATTCGGTGGTCTGGCCAAACTCCTGGCCCATGAACATCAGCTGCTTGCCCGGGTGGGAGAACATGTAGCCATACAGTGCGCGCAGGCCCGCGGCCTTATTCCAGTCATCGCCCGGCATGCGCTCCCACAAGGAGCCCTTGCCGTGGACCACCTCGTCGTGGCTAAAGGGGAGCACGTAGCGTTCCGAATAGGCGTAGACCATGGAGAAGGTGAGCTCACCGTGGTGGTAGCGGCGGTGAATCGGCTCGTGCTTGAAGTACTCCAGGGTGTCGTTCATCCAGCCCATGTTCCACTTCAGGCTAAAGCCCAATCCGCCCTCGTGAGTCGGAGCGGTCACGCCGGGCCAGGAGGTGGATTCCTCGGCGATGGTCAGCACGCCCGGGTGGTTACGGTTTAGCGTGGCGTTGGTCTCTTGGAGGAATTGGACTGCCTCAAGGTTCTCGCGCCCGCCGTAGATATTGGGCAGCCATTCCTCGCGGGAGTAGTCCAAATAGAGCATGGAGGCCACAGCATCCACACGCAAGCCGTCGACGTGGAACTCCTCAGCCCAGTAGAGGGCATTGGCCACGAGGAAGTTGCGCACCTCGTTGCGGCCGAAGTCGAAGACGTAGGTGCCCCAATCGGCCTGCTCACCGCGGCGCGGGTCCGGGTGCTCGTAGAGTGCCTGCCCATCGAAGCGGCCCAGCGCCCACTCATCCTTGGGGAAGTGTGCTGGCACCCAGTCGACGAAGACGCCGATGCCGGCCTTGTGCAGGTCGTTGATGAGCGCGCGTAGCTCGTCCGGGGTTCCCCAGCGCGCGGAGGGTGCGTAGTAGCCGGAGACCTGGTAGCCCCAGGAGCCGCCGAAGGGGTGCTCGGCTACAGGTAGCAGCTCCACGTGGGTAAAGCCGTGCTCCAGCAGGTAGGGGATGAGCTCTTCGCGCAAGGTGTTGTAGTTAGCACCCACCTTCCAGGAGCCGACGTGCAGCTCGTAGACGCTCATTGGGACGTCGAGGTCGCCGTTGCGCTTGCTCATCCACTCCTCGTCGCTCCACTCGAAGCTGGAGCGGGCCACCACGGAGGCGGTCTCCGGCGGGGCGATGGTGCGCTTGGCCAGGGGATCGGCCTTATCAATGCGTGGGGAGTTCTTGCCATGGACCGCGAACTTATAGCGCTCGCCCTCGCCGACACCCGGGATGAAAACCTCCCAAATTCCCGTGGAGCCGAGGCAACGCATGGGGTACTGGGTAGGGTTCCAACCGCAGAAGTCACCGACCACGGCCACGCCCTCCGCGTTGGGCGCCCACACGGCAAACGCGGTGCCCTCGACTACTCCCATGTCGGTGGTGTAGCTCTTGAGGTTGGCGCCCAAGACCTCCCAGAGGCGCTCGTGGCGGCCTTCGCCAATGAGGTGCTGATCCAGGGGGCCCAGGGTGGGCAGGAAGTGGTAGCCGTCCGCTACCTCGACGGCGGGCTGGCCCGGGTAGGTGATACGCAGGCGGTAGTCTGCTTCTTCGGCGAGCGGGGCCTCCCAGATATCATCCCCAACCGCGCGCATGGCGAGGGTTTCGGTGGCGGTGACGAGCTCGACGGCTTCGGCACCGGGGCGGCGAGTGCGGACGGTTCCATCGTGCCAACCATAGAAATCATGGGGCGCGTGGTGGCGGCAGTGGTTGAGGCGTTCGAGGTCTGAGGCCGGGATGTTCATACAGACCAAATTACCCAAGAACACCCGCTCGCGGGGCAGAAAAGAAACCCCGCGCTACCTATGAAGGGGGTATGGATTCAGCGCGGGGTTTCAGCGGCTTTAAAACTTAAGCGCGGTAGTCGTTGACCCGGCGCCACGCAATGCGTTCCTGCAGGTCATGGTGGGCTGGCGGGAGGATGAAGACGTGGGCGACGTCGCGAAGCGGCTCTAGGCGCACGAAGTTGCGGTCGGACCACTCGTAGGCGGCACCACTGATGGTGTCCTGCACCGTGAAGTGATCGCCCGGGTGGCGGCCCACGGCGGCCAGATCCACAAAGACCGTGGCCTCCTGTGCATTGCGCGGATCGAGGTTGACCACCACGAGCACCACATTGCCGGTAGCGGGATCGGCCTTGGAGTAGGCGATGATGGCCTCGTTATCGGTGTTGTGGAAGCGTAGCGTGCGCAGCTGCTGGAGGGCCGGGTTTTCGCGACGGATGACGTTGAGCAGACGGATGTAGGATTCCAGCGAATCCCCGGACTTCAGCGTTGCCTGGAAGTCACGCGGGCGCAGCTCGTACTTCTCCGAGTCGAGATATTCCTCGCTGCCCGGCTTGACGGCCTGGTGCTCGTAGAGTTCGAAGCCGGAGTACACGCCCCACAGCGGGGAGAGCGTGGCCGCCAGGGTGGCGCGGATGGCGAACATGGCGCGCCCGCCGGTCTGCAGGGACTCGTGGAGGATATCCGGGGTATTGACAAAGAGGTTGGGCCGGCAGATATCGGCCTGCTCCACGTGCATCTGCGCGAACTCGGTGAGCTCATGCTTGGAAGTTTGCCACGTGAAGTAGGTATAAGACTGCGTAAATCCTGCCTTGGCCAGACCGAACAGACGCGGGGCGCGGGTAAAGGCCTCGGAGAGGAAGATGACCTCCGGGTGGGTGATGTGCACCTTGGAGATCAGCCAGTTCCAAAAGTTGGTCGGCTTGGTGTGCGGGTTATCAACGCGGAATGTGGTGACACCAGCCTCCACCCAGATCATGACGATGCGGTAGATCTCCGCGTAAATGGCATCTGGGTCGTTATCGAAATTGAGCGGATAAATGTCCTGGTACTTCTTTGGCGGGTTCTCCGCGTAGGCGATAGTGCCATCGGCCAACACCGTGAAAAATTCCGGGTTGGTCTTGGCCCACGGGTGGTCCGGGGAGGCCTGCAACGCCAAGTCCAGTGCTACCTCCAGGCCCAAGTCGGCGGCCTTCTTGACCAACTCCTTAAAGCCCTCCATCGTGCCCAGCTCCGGGTGCGTGGTGGAGTGGTCCTGAATGGCCCACGGCGAGCCCACATCACCAGGCTCAGCCACCACCGAGTTGTTGCGGCCCTTGCGGTGCACTTCGCCAATGGGGTGGATGGGAGGGAAGTAGACGGTGTCGAAACCCATGGCAGCCACGCGCTCCAGTGCCTGCGCTGTGGTCTTAAACGTGCCGTGCACGGGGTTACCCTCGTCATCCCAGCCGCCGGTCGAGCGCGGGAAGAGCTCGTACCAGGAGTTGTAGAGGGCATCGCGGCGCTCTACCAGGACCTCGTGGATGTCACCTTCGACCAGCAGGTGGCGCAGCGGGTGGTGGTGGAGGATCTCGGCGACCTCCTCGGAGAGCGCGGTACGCACGCGCTTGTCGACGTCCACCGTGTCATCCTTGAGCTCCTTCGACGCCTGAAAGAGCAGCTCCGCCTTATCGCTCGGGCACTGGATGGCCGCCTCCTCGAAGAGCTCGGCGCCGTGCAACAGATCGTTGCTGAGCTCCCGCGCCGATTGCCCCGCCTCCATCTTCTTGACCACCGCGTTGCGCCACGTGGACATCGGATCCGACCAGGCATCGATGCGGAAGAACCAACGCCCGGGAGTCACCGGAGTAAACACCCCGTGGACTCGGTCCTGGTCTTCCGGGTCCACCGTCATGGTCACGGCGGAGGTGGACGGAGATTCGGTGTTCCACACCGACAGCGTCGCGGCGACGGCATCGTGGCCCTCACGCCACACCAGCGCGGTGACAGGAACAACCTCTCCGACTACGGCCTTCGAGGCGGCATTACCGGAGAGGGAGGGGCGGACATCGTCGATACCAAGGCGTTGAGTCATGCCCATAGAATAATGCAGCTGTGTCAGTTTCACCGGGGAAGGAAGATATCGGCCACAATGGTGCTTGTGAACACTCCAGAGCAATTGAGCCAGCAAGACCCTGAACTGATGGAAACCGACGAGGATTGGTTGATTGACTTCCGCGGCGTCGAGCTACGACGCGGCGGGCGCACGCTGGTCGGGCCCGTCGACTGGCAGGTGGAGCTCGATGAGCGTTGGGTCATCATCGGCCCCAATGGCGCGGGCAAGACCTCCCTAGTGCGCATGGCCGCCGCCGAAGAATTCCCGTCCGCTGGCGTGGCTTTCCTCATGGGCGAGCGCCTGGGCAAAACGGATATGCGCGATCTGCGCGCCGCCATTGGCATCTCTTCCGCTGCCGTCCAGCACCGCATCCCGGACAACGAGCGCGTGGATGATCTCGTTGTGTCTGCTGGCTATGCGGTCCTCGGCCGCTGGCGTGAGGACTACCAAGACATGGACTTCTCCCGCGCCGACGACATTTTGGAACAAGTCGGCGCCGCGCACCTTGCAGAGCGGACCTGGGGCACGCTCTCCGAAGGTGAGAAGAAGCGCGTCATCCTCGCCCGTGCCCTCATGGCCAACCCGGAGCTGCTCATCCTGGATGAGCCCTCCGCGGGCATGGACTTGGGCGGCCGTGAGGACCTCGTGGGCTATTTGGGGGACCTAGCACTCGATGCGGATGCCCCGGCGATTGTCATGATTACCCACCACGTGGAGGAAATCCCTTACGGATTTACCCATGCGATGCTCCTGGATGAGGGTAAGGTCGTGGCCAAAGGACTCATTAACTCTGTCCTGACGTCGGAAAACCTCTCCAAGGCCTTCCACCAACCTATCCAGGTGGACCGCATTGGGGAGAGGTACTTCGCCCGACGAGTCCGCTAACCCCTAGTACATAACTCTCAGTACAAAACCTCGGTACACACCCTCGACGTATACCTCTCGAATTCTGCCCCCAGCCTGCAGACACGGAAAGTTGCATGAGTCAGTCCATCCACGACAGCCTTGACGCCATCGACCCTGGCGAAAAAACGGGCTTTAACGGGGCACGTCTGGCCGCTACTGTCCTCCTGTTGCGCGATACGGCCGAGGGGCTGCGCGTGTGGATCCAAGAACGCGTGCGCACCATGCGCAACTACCCCGGCCACGTCGTCTTTCCCGGCGGCGGGGTAGACCCGCGTGACTTCCCACCGCGAACCTGGGACTCTGGCGAACTGTGGGCAGGCCGCTCAGTGGTGTCCATGGCACGCCGCATGGGCGTAACCAAGTACAAGGCACACGCCCTTGTCTTCGCCGCCGCCCGGGAGCTTTTCGAGGAGGCCGGCACGTTGCTAGCCATCCGCGAGGACGGCTTGGTCTCCGACGCCTCGCGCTACCACCGCGAGCGCGAGCTGCTAGAAACCCACGAGATTTCCTTCACCGAGTTCCTGGAGCACAACGGCATGCGTGTCGACGCCGACATGCTACTGCCTTGGTCCCGCTGGGCCGGTGAAGATAACAATCACTGGTTCGACACCTTCTTCTTCATCGGTGTGCTGCCCGAGGGCCAAGAACCCGATGGGGATACGGGCGAAGCCGATGACGCCGGCTGGTTCGACCCGCAATTGGTCTTGGATGGCTGGCGCGCCGGGCTGGTGCGCTTAGCCATCCCGACGTGGGCCCAGCTCAAGCGCCTCACGTCCTATTCCAGCGTTAAAGAGGTTTTAGATGATGCCTCCTTCTCCGACTTACGCCCAATTATCGGCGACCCGCGCGATGACGAGCGCTACCGCGAATACTTCACCACTTTTCCCGTCGACCGCATTTAAGTCGGCCTCGGCCGGCCTTTAACCGATACAGAAGAATCCTGCATGAGCTACACCCTGGACGAAGTTGCCTTCCTACGTGAGAACGCCGCCGCCATCGATACCGCTGCAGCAGACCTGGAGGGGACGAAGAAGGCGCATTTGAGGGACGTCGCCAAGCTGCAAGCACAGTTCGGTGACTACGGGCGTGCGGTGGCCGAACTCATCCAAGCCCGCAGCTCCGGCAAGCTGCCACAGGACTGGCTCATGGACCACGACTCTGCACAACAAGCCACGCCACCCGCGGTGGCGGCTTATCGCGCGCAGTTCCTTCGTGAGCGCACCGTGGACCTGGTGCACGACCTCACCTGCTCCATCGGCACCGAAGGCCAGGCCTACCGCCCGGGTACGTATGTGGGCAGCGACCTGGACGTCTCGCGCGTGGCCATGGCGCAGCACAACATTGAGCACCCAGTCTTTCGCGCTGATGCTCTGACCACCACGACCACCGCCCAGGTCTGCATCGCCGACCCCGCCCGGCGCCAAGGCGGTAACCGCATTACTCGCCTGGACCAACTTCTGCCCCCGCCAGCAGATCTGCTGGCCACCCACGGCGAGATGGCCATCAAATGCGCACCCGGCATCGACCACTCCGAATGGGAAGGCCTGGCCTGCGTGGTTAGCCTTGACGGAGGGGTGAAGGAAACCTGCCTGTACACCCCAGGCCTGGAACAGGGAAGAGGGCAGTGGTCCTCAGTACCACGCCAGATGGAATCCACACGGACGTCATCGACGACGACGTTGCAGAGCACGAGCTACCTGAGGCCGGCCCCATCGGCCGCTTCCTCATCGACCCCGACGGCGCCATCGTGCGCGCCGGGCTGGTGCGCCACTACGCCGCGCGGGAAGGCCTGCACCAACTGGACCCGCGCATTGCTTACCTCACCGGTGACCGCCTGCCGCAAGGGACGTCCGGATTTGAATTCATCGAGATGGTCCCCATGAAGAAGCTCAAGGCGGCTATGGCGGCCCACGACGTCGGCTCGCTGGAAATCCTGGTACGCGGGCAAGACGTGAACCCGGACCAGCTGCGCAAGAAGCTCAAGTTGAAGGGGTCGACCGCCAAGACTCTCGTGGTCACACGCATTGGAACGAAGGGAGTCGCGGTGTTGTGCGGACCGCGAGTAGTATCGACCGAAGGTAATTACGCACCCTAATAGTTTCAAAATTTACGGAAGGGGAAGTGCCCACATGCCAGTCATTGTGGCTCTGGTCAAGCACGTACCGGATACGTGGTCAACGAAGACCCTGGAGGCGGACCACACGTTGGACCGCACCTCGGTGGATAACGTCATCGATGAGGTCAACGAGTACTCCGTCGAGCAGGCGCTGCGCCTGCGCGACGATAACGCCGACGCCGGCTATGAGGTCGTCGCACTCACCATGGGCCCGGCCGCTGCCGATGAGGCCCTGCGCAAGGCCCTGGCCATGGGCGCGGACCACGCCGTGCACGTGACTGACGACGCCCTCGCTGGCGCCGACGCCCTAGCCACCGCCTGGGTTCTTAACGCCGCGATCAACAAGGTGGCCGAGAAGTTCGCCGAGGTCCAGGTCATCACCCTGGGCAATAACTCCTCGGATGCCTCCACCGGGCTTATCGCCGGCCTGCTGGCCGAGTACCGCCAGCTGCCCGCGCTCACGGAACTCAAGGCAGCCTCCCTGGCCGGTGCCACTGCCACCGGTACCCGCGAGGATGCCCACGGTCACTGGGAGCTTGAGGCCAACCTGCCGGCCATCCTGTCCTTTACCGATAAGGCCGATAAGCCGCGTTTCCCCAACTTCAAGGGCCTGATGGCCGCCAAGAAGGCCGAGGTCACCACTCTCGCCGTGGCCGACCTGGGCATCGACGGCGTGCCGTCCACCACCACGGTTACCGCCTCCGCGCAGCGCCCGGCCCGCACCGCCGGTGAGGTCATCACGGATACTGATCCGGCCGTGGCCGCCGCCAAGGTCGCGGACTTCCTGGCCGCCAAGAATCTCATCGAGGGTTAAAGGAGAAAAATTATGTCTCACGTTTATGTCCTAGTTGAGCACGAAGCAGAGCAGCTCAGCCCCGTTACCGGCGAGCTCATCACCGCCGCCCGCGCACTCGGCACCGTCTCCGCTGTCGTCGTGGCCAAGGATGCCGCTACTGCCGCTTCTTTCGACGCCGAATTGGGCAACTTGGGCGCCGCCCAGGTGGTCCAGGCCACCGCCGCGGACTATGAGCAGCGCATCGTCACCCCGGAGGTCGACGCCCTGCATGCTCTGGCCGCCAATAACCCGGCGCCCATCGTGCTGGCCTCCACCCCGACCAACAACGAGATTGCTGGCCGCCTCGCTGCCCGCCTAGGCTCCGGTGCCCTGGTCAACGTCGACGGCATCAATGCTGACGGCTCCGCACACCACACCATCTTCGGTGGCTCCTACGAGACCTCCTCCACGGCCACCGGCTCCGTGGTCTACACCCTGCGCCCGGGAACCGTCACCGCGGAACCGCAGCCGGTCACCGCAGCTCCTGCTCCTTTCGAGCTGCCTGCTGCCACCGCGAAGGACGTCACCGTCACCTCCTTCACCTCGGCTGAGAAGACCGCCCGTCCGGAGCTGACCTCCGCCAAGGTCGTCGTCGCCGGTGGCCGGGGTGTGGGCGATAAGTTCGCCGACGTGGTGGAGCCGCTTGCCGACGCCCTCGGTGCCGCCGTCGGCGCTACCCGCGATGCTGTGGATGAGGGCTTCTACGACCCCGCCTTCCAGATTGGCCAGACCGGTGTGACCGTCTCCCCGAACCTCTACATTGG
Source organism: Corynebacterium hiratae (assembly GCF_009708045.1). Lineage (NCBI taxonomy): Bacteria > Bacillati > Actinomycetota > Actinomycetes > Mycobacteriales > Corynebacteriaceae > Corynebacterium > Corynebacterium hiratae. The sequence continues at coordinate 96,463 of NZ_VIOG01000001.1, forward strand.
CCTGGGCATTTCCGGTGCAATCCAGCACACCTCCGGCATGCAGACCTCGGAGACCATCGTTGTGGTCAACCAGGATCAGGACGAGCCGTTCTTCCAGATCGCTGACCTCGGCGTGGTGGGCGACCTCCACGAGATCGCCCCGGCCCTGGCTAAGGAGCTCGAGGCCCGCAAGGGGGCCGGCAACTAATGCCTCGCTACCTCGATTACGCAGCCACCCAGCCCATGCGCCAATGCGCCATTGACGCATGGACGCAGGCAGCCAGTTCCCTCAACCCGGGCGCGTCCTATGCCTCGGGCCGTAAGGCGCGCTCCGTGTTGGATGACGCCCGCGAGACCGTCGCTGAGCTGCTCGGCTGCGAACCCATCGAGGTAGTTTTCACCTCCTCCGGCACGGAGGCGGACAACATCGCCATCCAGGGCCTCTTTCGTGCGGCGTCGGATACGACGCCGCGCATCGTTTCGACCCCCATCGAGCACCCCGCCGTCCTTGAGACCGTGGAGAAGCTCCGCGCTGAGCATGGCGCCACCGTGGATCTGCTGCCGGTCAATTCCACCGGCCACATCAGCGACTTAAGCGCCCTGGATACCCCGGCCGCGGTGGCCACCTGCATGTGGGCCAACAACGAGACCGGCGCTATCCAGCCGGTCGCCGACATCACCGAACGCGCCGCCGCACACAACACCCCGGTGCACATTGATGCCGTGCAGGTAACCGGTAAGCTGCCCATCAACTTCCACGAGCTGGGCGCCTCCACACTCGCAGCCAGCGCCCACAAGTTCGGCGGTCCCCGCGGCATTGGCCTGCTGCTCGCTCGCCGCACGCCAGCACCACTGCCACTAGCCTTCGGCGGTGGCCAGGAGCGCGGCATCCGCCCCGGCACCGTGGACGTGGCCAGCGCGAGCGCACTCGCGGCAGCCCTGCGTGAATCTGTCGCAGAGATGGAGCAGGAGACCACTCGCCTGAGCACCCTGCGTGACAAGCTCAAGGCAGGCATCGAGGACAGCATCGACAACGTCATCATCAACTCCGCTGAGCCCGCCTTGGCCTCCCACCTGCATGTGTCCTTCCCGGGGACGGACGGCGACAGCCTCATCATGCTTCTCGACGCCGCCGGCATCGAAGCCTCCGCCGGCTCCGCCTGCCACGCCGGTGTCAACCGCATGTCCCACGTGCTCGAAGCCATGGGCATCGACGAGGAACACGGCCGCGGCAGCCTGCGCTTTACGCTGGGCCGCCTCACCACCGAAGAGGACATCGACGCGGTCCTGGCAGAGCTTCCGGAGATCATTCGCCGCGCCCGTTCGGTCTAGCGCGCGCATCCGATCAAAATCACAGTCATCCGGACATATTCACAGATAGTCCACAGCGCTTTCGACTCGGCGCGGGTCTATGTTTAATCCGTGAGTAACTTCATCCAGTCCGTGCTGGGCTTGCCACTGACTGACCCCGTGAACGGTGGGATCTACATTGCCATCTTGGTCATCAGCGCGCTGCTCATTGCGTGGCGCCTGCGCAAGCGCGACTTCGTGTCCTTCCTTCTCGCCGCAGTCATTGCTACCGTGGCCTACTTCGCGCTTAAGCATTGGGACGTCCCGTTCTACCTTTTCGTGGCCGGGCTCGTACCCATCGCGGCGCTTATCTCCCTCATTCACCATGCGGGCCGTCGTGTCCTTATGGTCGTGATAGCAGCATTCTCGGCACTTGCGGTGGCCGGCCTGGCCAATATGGAGTACCAGTCCTATCCGGACATCGCCTCGCTCGATCCCACGCCAGTGGCCCAGGAGATGGACTACGGCCAATTCAAGGCCATGAAGTCCGCGGATTCCGCTGCGATTGTGCACGTAGATCTCCCGGGTACCAAGTCAGGATTCACTGCACGCCAGGCCACGGCCTATATCCCGCCGGCCTATTGGAGCAAGAAGGACATGAATCTTCCCGTCCTAGTCCTGCTCCACGGGAATCCGGGTGGGCCCGAGCAGTGGTTCGGCTCCGGCGAGGCGGCCGAAACCGCCGATGCCTTCCAACGCGCCAATGGGGGACTAAGCCCCATCGTCGTGGCGGTCGACGCCACCGGCAGTGAGACCGCCAATCCCATCTGCGCGGACACCTCCGTGGCCAAGGTCATGACCTACCTGACGACCGACGTGCCGACAGGAATCAAAACCGCTTTCCGTGTCGACGAGAATCAACAACATTGGACCGTCGCTGGTTTGTCATACGGCGGAACCTGCTCTCTGCAGATCCTCACCAATCATCCCGAAGCCTATGGCCAGGCAGTGGACATCTCCGGCCAAGCAGAGCCGACCATTGGCAAACACGCCGACACTGTGGCCAAATTCTATGGTGGTGATGAAGCCGCCTACCAAGCCGCTAATCCTGCACACCTGCTGGCGACGAAAAAGTACCCCGACCACCAGGCCATCTTAATCGCCGGCAACCGCGACACTAACGCGGTGAAAGCACTCAGCCAGTTGAGTGATGCCGCCCGCGCCGCCGGCATGCGGACTTTCTACACCACCCGCCCGGGTGGGCATTCCTTCGAGGTGTGGCGCCCGGCTCTGCGCGAAACTTTCGCCTGGATCGCCCGCCAAGGTGGTTTGAAAGATGTGAACGATCCTTTTGATGGAGTCCAAGATGCAGATCTTCAGCGCTAACAACTTCCGACACCTCGCGCGGCGCATTCCGGTGACGTGGGTGTTGATCCTTCTGATGTGGGTATTGGTCATCGTGACCTACGCGGTTCCAGGGCTGGCGGGCATTACGCAAACGATCGGCCTGACCGGCCGTACCTTCGGCGCAGTTGTGGCACTCACCCTCATGGCCCTAGCTTTCGTTCTTCCTTCGGAATACCGGCTAGGTTCCCTGCGCACTCTCGCCGTTGGTATCGTCACGCAGCTTATCTCCGTTCCCTTGGCCTACGTAGCCGCCCACGGCATCGAAGAGCTCGGGCTAAACCGCTGGGGCGATGATCTTCTGAGCTCCACTGACTTATCACCCATCGGTTTCATCGTGGGTACTGCCGGCTTCGCTTCTGCGTGGATGCCGCGCCTCTGGCAGCGCCGCGTACGCCTCAGCATCCTTGCATTGACTCTCACCATGGCCCTGTATGGCGGTACGTTGAGCGATGTTCTCGGCGTCACCGCCTCGGTGCTCTCCATCGCCGCCGGTATCGCGTGGAGTGTCTTTGCGCCTCGCACAAATGCCCAGCGCCCCACTGCCTTCCACCGCGCCTCGGTGCCTGAACGCCGCGTGCTCACCGCGCTCATCTTGGGCGTGGTAGCCATTGGTCCAGCCTTCGTGGCCCTTGACCCGCTGGCCGAAGGGCCCTTCAGCCCAGTCACCCGACTGATGTGGTCCTTCAACTCTGCTGCTTATCACGCCACTGAGCTCTGCCAAACTGACCCTACAAGCCAGGCCTGCCAAGCCGCCCTTGATGTCGCCCGCGTCCACGGCGTGGGTCCGGCCATCGCCAGCGTCATGCCGCTCATCATCCAACTCGTACTGTGCTTCGGCCTCATCCGCGGACGCCGTCTTGCTTGGTTGCTATCCGTCCTTACCCAGGTACTCGTCATCGCTGTGCTTCTAGCTCAGCTGTGGGACTTTAGCCAAGAAGGCCTTGTGCTCTACGGCGTCAACCTAGCGGCCGTGGTCCTGCCCTGGGCCACCTGCCTCCTCGTACTAATCTGGAATCACCGCGTGTTCCACATTCACGAAAGCGCAGGTGCGCTGGGCCAGGCCGCTGGCAAAATCGCTGCTGCCTTCGCCCTCACAGCCGCTCTTTGGGGAGTCGGCGCACTACTTCTCAAGGACGGCTTCGTCGAGACAGCCACTGCCGGATCGATCCTGTCCGAACTCCCTCTGCGCTACGTCCCACCAGTCGTGGCCACTCTGCTCCCGCTCGAACTTGCACCGACCACGTGGCTGACCTGGGCCCTCTACGAGTGGGTAGGCACACTGTTCTGGATGTACGCAGCGTGGGTTGCTTACCGCATGTTTGCCACGCCGGCTAACCCTGAGACCGCTGAGGCCCGCGAGCGTGCCCGCGCCATCCTGGAACAGGGCAGTGGTGACCACCTCTCCGCTATGACCCTGTGGAAGGGGAACCGCTACTTCTTTAACGACAGCAACTACGTGGCCTACCGCGTCCACAACGGGATTGCGCTCAGTCTCGGCGAGCCGGTGGGCACTGACCCGCAGGCCACCGCAGCCGCCTTCGAAGAATTCGCCCGCGAACAGGGCTGGCGTCCAGCCTGGTACTCAGTACGGGAAAGCTTTACCCGTCCCGGCTTCCACTGCCTCGAAGTAGCCGAAGAAGCCGTCCTGGACACCTCTAACACCGAGTTCAAAGGCAAGAAATTCCAGAACATCCGCACCGCCCGCAACAAGGCCGACAAAGAAGGCGTCACCACGCTGTGGACGGAGTGGAAGGACCTTGATCTTGCCACCCGCAACAAAATCGCCGAGCTCTCCGAAGAATGGGTCTCTGACAAAGCTCTCCCGGAGATGGGCTTTACTTTGGGCGGTGTTACCGAGCTGCGGGAGGAAGGCACCAAGCTACTGCTCGCGCTGGGGGAGGACGGCACGTTGCACGGCGTGACATCCTGGCTCCCTGTTCGTGAAAACGGCAGCGTGGTGGGCTACACCCTCGACGTCATGCGCCGCGCCGACCACGGCTTCAAAGGCGCTATCGAGCTGCTCATTTCTGAGGCCATGATCATTGCCGCCGGCGAAGGCTGTGCCTGGATTTCGCTCTCCGGTGCGCCCCTGTCAGGAACACCGGAGGAGCCCGGGCTTCTCGACGCCCTCCTCACCCGCCTCGGCGAAGAAATGGAGCCCCTCTACGGCTTCCGCAGCCTGGCCGCCTCCAAGCACAAATTCCAGCCGGAAGAACACAAGTGGTACCTGGCCTACAACGATGAGCTGGCACTGCCCGCCATTGGACTAGCCGTTGTACACGCCTACGTGCCCGACATGCGTGCAGCCGACGCCGCCCGAGCTGTGAAGACGTGGTTGGCTGAGCGCAAGCAAGCCAAAGCGGAGCAAAGCGCAACGGAACCCAGCAAAGCAGATCCACGCTAAGACCAGTGTGTTGACAGAACCTCGTGCACACCTTCGGGCACAATGTTCTCATGTCGAAGTTCTCTGAGGTCCTAGACCAGCTGCGTGAAAACCAACCAAAGGCAAAGTACGGCATTGCCTTTGAGAAGCTGATGGTCAACTATTTCAAGACTGACCCGACCTTGAAGAACCAGTTCGATGAGGTCTGCCGCTGGACGGATTGGCGCTACAACGGCGGCAAGGCGGATACCGGCATTGACCTGGTAGCCCGCCGCGTGGATGACGGCACGTGGACCGCAATCCAGTGCAAGTTCTATGACTCCAAGGCGCGTATCCAGAAATCCCACCTGGATTCCTTCTTCGAGGCCTCCGGTCATTCCTTCGAAACGGAAGAAGGCCGCCAGCACTTCGGCAGCCGTTTGATTATCTCCACCACGGACCACTGGTCCTCCCACGCGGAGGATGCCCTGGCCAACCAGATCATTCCAACCAGCCGCATTGGCATCTCCGCCATCGCGGAATCACCCATTAACTGGGACGTGGCCTTCCCTGGCTCGGAAGTGCGCGACAAGACCATCCAGATCAACCTCTCCCAGCGTGAGACCTTCGAGCCCCGCCCACACCAGCAGGCGGCCATCGACAAAGCCATCGAAGGATTCAAGACCCATGACCGCGGCAAGCTCATCATGGCTTGCGGCACCGGCAAGACCTTCACCGCCCTGCGCCTAGCGGAGCGCGTTGCTGAAGACAACGGCGGCAAAGCCCGCATCCTCTTCCTCGTGCCGTCCATCTCCTTGCTCTCCCAAACTCTGAAGGAGTGGACCGCCCAGGGCCGCCTCGACATGCGCGCCTTCGCGGTGTGCTCCGATAGCAAGGTTTCCAAGAAGGCCGAAGACATCGCTGTTTACGACCTTGAGGTCCCAGTCTCCACCGAAGGCAAGGACATCACCACGCGCTTTGAGTCCGGAAAGCGTGCCAAGGGCCTCAACATCGTCTTCTCCACTTACCAGTCCATCCAGGCGGTGCACGATGCCCAGCAGGTAGGCCTCGATGATTTCGACCTCGTCATCTGCGATGAAGCCCACCGCACCACCGGCATCACCTTGGCCGGTGAGGATGCCAGCAACTTCGTCCGCGTCCACGATGCCGACTACATCAAGGCAGCCAAGCGCCTCTACATGACAGCCACCCCACGCCTTTATGACGAAGCCGTCAAGGGCAAGGCCGAAGAGCACTCCGCGGAGCTAGCCTCCATGGATGATGAAGCCATCTACGGCCCGGAGTTCTACCGCCTTGGCTTCGGCGAGGCCGTGGACAAGGGCCTGCTCACTGACTACAAGGTGCTCGTCATGACCGTGGATGAATCCGTGGCCGCCCAAGCCATGGCCCACAGTGAGAACAACCAGGTCAACCTCTCCCTCGCTTCTGCCATGATTGGTGCCTGGAACGGCTTGGCCAAGCGGTCCGGCGAATTGCAGGGCAAGAAAGGCGGCTTTGAGGAAGACGCCCAGCCCATGCAGCGCGCCGTGGCCTTTGCCAAGGACATCAAGACCTCCCAACTCATTGCGGAGACCTACCCCTCGCTCATCGGTACCCACCAGGAACTGCTCAAAGAAAAAGCAGTGCTTAACGACGTCTCCCTCACCAACGTCGACCTCCACGTCGCCGCCCAGCACGTGGACGGCGGCATGAACGCCATGGAGCGCGGCACCAAGCTTTCGTGGCTGGAGTCCCCAGCAGGTGAGCACGAGTCCCGCATGCTCACCAACGCCCGCTGCCTGTCCGAAGGCGTGGACGTCCCGGCCCTGGATGCCGTCATCTTCTTCAACCCTCGCAACTCCATGGTGGACGTGGTCCAGTCCGTCGGCCGTGTCATGCGCAAGTCTGAGGGCAAAGACTACGGCTACATCATCCTGCCCGTGGCCGTGGCCAGCAACGTCTCCCCGGCCGAAGCGCTCAACGACAACCAGCGCTTCAAGGTGGTCTGGCAGATCCTGAACGCTCTTCGCGCCCACGATGACCGCTTCAACGCGAAGATTAATTCCATTGCGCTCAATGGCACGGCGGGACAAGAAGACCTGCCCATCGACGTCGTCCACGTGCCAGGGGATGATGGGAAGAGTGACGCTGAGAAGCTCAAGGAAGCGGATGAAACCAAGTCCCCGGAGCCGCTAGCCGATAGTTCGACCGTGACCCAGCAGATTGCCTTGTTCTCCCTGGAACAGTGGCAAGAAGCTATCTACACCAAGCTGGTGGACAAGGTCGGCACCCGCACTTACTGGGAAGACTGGGCCGACGACGTCGCTACCATCGCGGAGAACCAAATCACCCGCATTAGGGCGCTTCTCGACGGCGCCGATGGCTCCCTCCGCACCGAATTCGACAGCTTCGTGGAGGGTCTGCGCAATAACCTCAACGATGGCATCAGCGAAGAGGACGCCATCTCGATGCTCTCGCAGCACCTGATAACGGCCCCGGTTTTCAACGCACTCTTTGAGAACCATGACTTCATTACCCACAACCCCGTGGCCCAAGTCATGGAGAAGATGGTCAAGGCCCTGTCCAAGGCAAACCTCGATACCGAGACCGAGTCCCTGGAGAAGTTCTACGAGTCTGTCCGCGGCCGCGCTTCTGAGGTGAACTCTGCTTCCGGCAAGCAGCAGGTCATCAAGGAGCTTTACGAGCGCTTCTTCCGCAAGGCCTTCAAGAAGCAATCCGAAGCCCTCGGCATCGTCTACACTCCAGTCGAAATTGTCGACTTCATCCTGCGTGCCGCTGACGACGTATCCAAGAAGCACTTCGGCAAGGGATTGACTGATGAGGGCGTGTGCATTCTTGACCCCTTCGCTGGCACCTCCACCTTCACGGTCCGCCTGTTGCAATCGGGCCTCATCAAACCAGAGGACCTCGCCCGCAAGTACGCCAACGAGCTCTTCGCCACGGAAATCATGCTGCTGGCGTACTACGTCTCCGCGGTGAACATTGAGACCACCTATAACGCCCTGCGCGAAGAGGCAGCTCTGCGCAACGGCGAGCCCGCACCCGAGTACGTGCCTTTCACCAACATTGCTTTGGCTGATACTTTCCAAATCCACGAGGAAGGCGACATCCCGGACCTCAACATCTTCCGCGAGAACAACGAGACCATCGAGCGACAGAAGCAAGCGCCCATCAACATCGTGATTGGCAACCCGCCGTACTCTGCGGGGCAGAAGTCCGCCAACGATCTCAATGCGAACCTGAAGTATCCGAGCTTGGATAAGCGCATCGCGGAGACGTATGCCGCGAAGTCGACCGCGCAACTGAAGAACTCGTTGTATGACTCGTATTTGCGTGCTTTCCGCTGGGCCACTGACCGCATTGGTGACCAAGGAGTAGTCGCGTTCGTCTCTAACGGCGGATGGATTGACGGAAACACCGGCGATGGAGTGCGCCTGTCGATGGCAGAGGATTTCACTGACCTGTACGTGTTTAACCTGCGGGGCAACCAGCGTACCGCTGGCGAACAATCGCGCAAGGAAGGCGGAAAGGTCTTTGGTTCCGGTTCCCGCAATACTGTAGCGATCACGATCGGAGTAAAAGACCCTTCGAAATCTGCTTTCGACCTGCATTATCGAGATATTGGCGACTACCTCACAGCGGAAGAAAAGCTCCGTATCGTAGATGCCTCCTCGGTAGGGAATGTGGACTGGCAATCGATTTCTCCGAACAAAGAAGGCGACTGGTTGAGCCAGCGCTCTGAAGAGTTCTCAACTTGGCCGGTTCTCAGCGCGAAGAATGAAGGCATCGCGAAGAACAAGTTTTTCGTTTTGAACAGTGGAGGAGTTGCAACTGCCCGTGATAGTTGGGCGTACGCATTTGAACGGAGAAGCTTAATAAGCAATGTAAAATCCTCACTGGATTTCTTTAACCAGATTGGTGATGCTAAGCATTTAGACCCCGCAAGGATTAAATGGTCTTCACGATACGAACAGCTCAAGAAACGGGGCATAAGGCTTTCCTTCGACGAGCGAGACTGCAGGGGAGGACTGTATAGGCCGTTTTGTCGCCAACACCTCTATTTTTCTTCGGACTTTAATGATCGTCGTGGCCAACTTCCATCGATGTTTCCGACCTCAGAGCACCGAAACATAGGGTTCTACGTAGTTAACCCCGGAAGTGCGAAGCCGTTCTCCGCGTTAGCGACCGATTTGATTCCTGATTTGGCAATGTGGGGAAGTAACGCAGGCCAATTCTTCCCTCGCTTCACCTGGGCCGCCGTCGAAGCGGACGACGGTGGGCTGTTCGGTGAGGGAGGCGTCGTTAAGCAAGGTGAAGCCAGTGTCTACGGCTCGATTGGTGAGGTCGTCGACGGCTTCGTGCGCGTGGACAACATTACTGATGAGATTAAGGCTCTCTACCGCGATGCACTGGGCTCAGACATCACGGGTGATGACATCTTCCACTTTGTCTACGGCAAGCTGCATGACCCTGTCTACCGTACGAAGTACGCGGCTGACTTGAAGAAGATGCTTCCTCATATTGAAACGCCGAGCTCGCGCGCGGAGTTCGACAAGTTCGCTGCTGCTGGCCAAGAGCTGATGGACCTTCACGTCAACTACGAGACCGTGGAACCGTGGCCGTTGGACATTCAGGTCAAGGGCGATGAGGCCGACCGTGAGACGTGGCGCGTGCTCAAGATGAAGTGGGCCAAGCGCAAGGACCCAGAGACGGGAAAGAACGTCAATGACGTGACGAAGTTGATCTACAACAAGCGCGTGACCATCGCCGGTATCCCGGAAGAAGCGGATGAGTACATGCTGGGCTCGAGGTCGGCTGTCGCGTGGCTGATTGACCGCTACCAGGTCAAGAAGGACAAGGCTTCTGGCATCGTCAATGACCCGAACGATTGGGCTGATGAGGTTGGAAACCCGCGCTACATCGTGGACTTGATTGGGAAAGTCGTGCGCGTGGCTATGGAGACAGTGCGGATCGTGGATGGCCTGGGTTCCGAATAGCGATGCAATAAGTTGCGCCTCGTTATTCGTGGCTGCGGCTCATCCTGCTCTGAATCCCTGGATATCCTGAGTTCGCGGGCGTGGGCGGGACGTCGCCAAGCACTGCACACAATCGTCAGGGCTTTGGAGCTGGCGCCTAGGGTTAGCGCCTGGAGCCGGGCCCTAGAAAAAATAGATCGCTCAGAAATACGCGACGTTGGGGATCACCGTCGCTATCGAAAGCACGAGTGCGATGATGGCGTTGCGCTTGCGTTCTGGCACGTCAGATGAGAGCGACGCGATGGCGCTGAAAGCAAAGAGTGGTGCGAGAAAAGGCGTTGTAAAACGCAGCACCGTGAAGATGACGATGCCGGGGAGTCCGTACAAGTAGGCTTCTTCGATGCCCGATGCAATGCTGTCCGCGATGAGCAGGATGAGATACCCCAGTGCCCAGCTGCACAGAAGGATGGCAGAGCTCCATAGGGCGAGTTTCTCGTTGAAGACTCCTTCCCAGCCGCGGCGTGGGGGAAGCTCCGGTTCCGTGGGTTCTGAGCGCTGCTGTGGCTCATTGGAAAAGTGAGGATCGATGGAGGGCTGGTCCATGGGGGCTGTCCTTAGTCTGCATCAGTCTTTGGTGCTGACATTGGGCTGAGGTTGTTAAGGCTTAGACATCACAGAGGCAGCACCTAAAACATGTATTTCGGGCCGAAGTAGACAACGATGGGCATTATGCTCAGTATCGCCAGCACGAGTGCGATTCTGGCGTTGCGTTTGCGTTCTGGCACGTCAGAGTCGAGTGATGCGATGGCAATGAAGGCAAAGAGGGTTGCGAGAAAAGGCGTTGCGATACACAGCCCGATGAACGCGAAAATGCCGAAGAATCCGAAGAAGAAGGACACGGCATCATCAGTGCCCGAAGCAGCGCTGTCTGCGATGAGCAAGGAGAGCAACCCCAGTGCCCAGCCAGCCAGAAGGATAGCGGAGCCCCATAGGGCGAGTTTCTCGTTGAAGACTCCTTCCCAGCCGCGGCGTGGAGGCAGCTCTGATGCTTTGGACTCCTGGGGCGCGTTGAGCGCTTGGGGTGCGTTGGGCGTCTGTGGTTGTTGTGGCTCGTTGGGAAGGTGTGGGTCGATGGTGGGTTGGTCCATGGCGCTGTCCTTCGTCGGCGTCGTGTTCACCTGATGGGGTGGTGGCGATGTGAAGCGAAGTTTAGCAGCGGTTGCTGCTGTTGGGAGCGGCTGTTGGGGAGTTGAGTTGATGGTGTGGCAAAAGAGTTCAATGTTTCGTGTGTTGCTTCAGTGATTGGTGTTAAAGCGGAGGTAGTGTGGCGCGCATGAGCCATGCACGTCGCCTTGTTACCGCCGCCGTTACCGCAGTAGCGGCCGTGGCACTGTCCGTATCCACCGCCGTTGCCATCCCGTCCTACGCACCATCTGGTGTGGATGTCTCCGGAAATAACCACATGTCCCTGCGCGGCATCGATTGGGATGCCGTGAAGTCCGATGGCCAGTCCTATGCCTTTGTCAAGGCCACTGAGGGCGTCGGCTTTGTCAACAACCACTTCGTGCGCGATGCCAATGCCGCAGCAGCCGCTGGACTGAAGGTCGGTGCCTACCACTACGCGCGCCCGGCACGTGATGCCAAGCAGCAGGCGGCCAGCTTCGCCTCTCAGATCGCGCTGGTGCCGACGCAGACGCTGCCACCGGTGCTCGACATCGAGGTGGATGAGGGACTGAATGCCGACCAGCTTGCTGACTGGATTGATACCTTCATGACGGAGGTCAAGTCCCTGACCGGACGCACGCCGATGCTGTACACCTACAAGTACTTCTGGATGGGCCAGATGGGTAACACCACGCGCTTCTCCGAGTATCCGTTGTGGCTGGCGGCCTACCAGGACACCGCACCGGACCCGGTCGGTGGCTGGGACAAGCTTGCCTTCTGGCAGCGCTCCGGTAGCGGCCGCGTGGCCGGCATCGAGACCGACGTTGACCTGAACCTCTTCAACGGTACTGAAGCCCAGCTGCACTCCTTCTCCGGTGGCAACTACATTGACTTCGGTGGCATCTTGGATGACTTGGTCATCCCAGGCGTGGACCTTGGTGATGACGCCGGCGTACTGATTGCCGGAATCCTGGCGCTGGCAGCAGGTGCGGTGGCCGTTCCTGCCGTGGCTGATGCTGCGAAGGATGCGGGTCTAGACGTGGATCCGACCGGGCTTGTGAAGCAGGCAGAAAAACTGCTCAACACTGGCGCTATTAGCACCGACGACCTTAAGGACATGGCGCACAACGACGCTACTGTCAGCGACCTGGCCATCTTCCTGGATAACGCGCAGCACCTGCAGGACTTTGATGCCAACAACGTCAGCGAGCAGGACGTGGAGAATGCCAGCCGTGCCGCACGCAGTGCTGGTCACGCCGCGGGTGTGGAGATCCCGGCATTTGATTCCAAGCAGGTGGTGGACCTGCTCAAGAGCCTGCGCTAATCGACGGCGGTTGCCGGGGCGTCGTGGCGTGGGCTCGTGCCGGTAAAGAAGCGGCGGGTCCAGGACTCGTCACGGAAGTGTGCGGGCACCGCACCAGAGAGAAGCGGCTTGGCCAGGGCGGCGGCTTCGGGGGAGCCGTCGACAGGCAACTCGGTATCGGATCCTATGAGGATGATATTGCCGTAGCGCCGACCCTTAAGCATAGGAGGGTCGGCGATAACGGCGACGTGCGCAAAGACCTCCGCCATGCCAGCTAGTTCTGCCTTCGCGCCCTGGAGATCGGAGTGGTCGCCGCAGTTGGCAACGTAAAGACCGCCGGGGGATAGGGTGGCGTGGGCGTGCTGGAAGAATTCTTGGGTGGTGAGAGGCTCGGGCGTGACGGCGCCGGCGAAGACGTCTCGGATGATGACGTCGAAGCGGTTCGGCGGGAAACCTTCGGTGACCGCGCGTGCCTCGCCGGCGCGGATTTTCACGCGAGGAGCGGAAGGAATATCGGCCAGTTCCCGGATGAGCTCGGCCAGCTTGGCGTCGAGTTCGACCACGGTGTTGTGGGAATCCGGCCAGAGATCCGCGAAGTAGCGGGGCAGCGAGCAGCCACCGCCGCCCAGGTGGAGTAGGCGCTTGCCAGGAGCGAGGTTCTCTACCGCAGCGGCAATCCAGCGCATGTACTCAAACTCGAGGGTGCGCGGCTCATCGGGGATGAGGTGCGAGGATGGCACGCCATTGACGTTGAGGATGAAGGCACCGTCGCGGAAAGGATCCGGCTCGACGACGAGCTCGCCGGTCGAAATCTCGTAGGTTCCCGCGATGGAGCTGGTGGTGTTGCGCTTTCTGCCCATAGTGCCTCTTAGCTTAGGGAATAGGCTGCATGGCTTGCGTGTTGGGGTATGAGGTGCACCGCGACTAGCCTTGGTGGGCGATAACGAAACGAGAAGGGGAGAGCATGCGAGTATTGGTAGCCATGTCCGGCGGCGTCGATTCCTCGGTCGCCGCTGCGCGTGCGGTGGAGGCGGGCCACGACGTCATTGGCGTGCACCTGGCCCTGCACAAGGATGCGCAGCAGACTCGTGAGAAGGCACGCGGCTGCTGTTCCTTGGAGGATTCCGCCGATGCCCGCCGTGTGTGCGACAAGCTCGGCATTCCTTTCTACGTGTGGGACTTTTCCGAGGAATTCAAGGAAGCCGTCATCGGTGATTTCGTGGATTCCTATGCCCGCGGTGAGACCCCGAATCCGTGCTTGCGCTGCAATGAGAAGATCAAGTTTGCAGCTTTGCTCCGCAAGGGCATGGCGCTTGGCTTCGATGCGGTGGCCACGGGCCATTACGCCACTATCGACGATGACGGCTACATGCGCCGCTCCCTGGATGAAAACAAGGACCAGTCCTATGTGCTGGGTGTTATCACTAAGGAGGAGCTGGACCATTGCTTCTTCCCGATTGGTGATACCCCGAAGCCGCAAATCCGCGAGGAGGCCAAGCGCCATGGCTTCTCCACGGCGGCGAAGCCGGATTCCTATGACATCTGTTTCATTCCGGACGGCAATACCCAGGCCTTCCTGGGGCGCTCGATTGGTCTGCGTCCAGGCATGATCGTGGACACCGAGGGCAATGAGCTCAAGGAGCACGATGGCGCGTGGAACTACACCATCGGCCAGCGCAAGGGCTTGGATATCAAAACGCCGACTGCCGACGGCTCCCCGCGCTACGTCACCGACATCGACGCCGCCACCGGTACCGTCACCGTCGGATCGCGCGCCGACTTGGCCGTGACCCGAATTGAGGCCAATCGCCTGAAGTACCTGCACCCCGCGATGGAAGGTGACTTCGACTGCGAGGTGCAGGTGCGCGCCCACGGTTCTGTCGTTCCCTGCCGCGCGCACGTGGACCGCGAGGCCGACCGCATGACGCTGGAGCTGAACGAGCCGCTCTCCGGTGTGGCCCGTGGCCAGGCCGCCGTGCTCTATCTGCCGAGCCCGGACGAGCTGGGAGATATTGTCCTGGGCTCCGGCACCATCTGCGGGACGGCGTAGATGACGGGATTCGCCCTTGGCCCCATGCCCGGCACCTCCATGGCGGAGGCTGCGGACATCATCATGGGGGAGACCGAGCTCCCTGCCATCCCGCAACTTCCCGAGCGCGGGTTGGGGTCGGATGCGGTGGGCCGCACGGCCAGCATGCTGGAGGCTATCTCCATCGACCGCGGCCCGCGCTCGTGGCGCATGACAGCGCGCCCGCAGCTGCTGACCCGGCGTACGTGGGACCGCTTGGAGCGCGATATCGACGAGGTCCAGGAAGTCTGGGGCGAAACCGTGCCCCGTATTAAGGTGCAAGCGCTCGGTCCCTGGTCGCTTGCGGCGAGCATTGAGCTTTCCGACGGCCACCGTGTCCTCACCGACCGCGGCGCCTTTAGCGAACTCGCGGAGTCACTTCTCTATGGCCTCCGCGCTCACGCCGCGGATGTTGCGCGCCGTTTCCACGGGGAGGTCGTCGTCCAACTCGACGAACCACTCCTCGCCGACGTCATCGCCGGACGCATCCCTGGTACTACTGACTTCGACACCATTCCCGCCGTCCCCGGTGAGGTCGCGCTCGACCTCCTGCAGTCCTTCGAAGCGGACTACCTGCACGCCCCGCCGCTGTGGTCAGTGGCGCCTGCAGCCACGACCTTCCTCACGGATTTCCGTGGTCTGGAGACCCCGCGCCACCTGGACGGACTGGGTGAGCACCTCAACGCGGGCCACCGCATTGGTCTGGGCATTGAAGGCTCCGATGCCCGCGCGGAGGCCATTGCGCTGGCCCGGCATCTCGACCGCATCGGCATGCCGCGCGAGCTCCTCGTCGATTATTTCGACGTCTATCCTGTCAAGGCCTCTGCCAGATCCCTGCGCTCGGTTAACGAGACCGCCGGCATTCTCACCCGCGATGCTGGGGATCTCTAATTGAGCTTTCACCTGACCTAGGCCTCGAATATGAACCAGAACAGGCTAGATATCTATTGCAGCATGCTTTCTTTTGAAGGATAATCCCTGATTAAGTCCCTCGTTGTCCTAGAGAAAGAACCACCTGCCATGCCAGAGTTCACAGCACAGGTTAAAGCGTTACGTTCGATGATCGAGTCCGGAGAGTTCGTCTCCGAAGATGCCGATGACCTAATCCAACTTGCCAAGCCAGGCGTCGTCCTTCCCTACTCCAACGGCACTCCCACCGAACATGGCTCGTACTTCGGAGGTAGACCGTATCTTCCGGAAGGTTCGACATGGCCCATTTCAAAAAACGGTCAGCCATTACTCCATATCATTCAGCTAAATTTTGCCGATATTGTCTGTCATGTGCGTGCGGAGGGGGCGTCGGAAAGCGAAGCAACTCTCGACGGATTGATTCCGGAGTCAGGAATTTTTCAACTCTTCGTCGGTGCTGATCCGTTCTTCGGCGGTTTCGATTCGGATTCGCCTGGCGATGGCATGGAAATTCGCTATATCCCTGAGCCTGCGGAAGGCTTTGGCAACCACAGCTTTCCTGGACCTCATACCGCGGAGCCTGCTGCCTTCGATGAAAAGCACGAGGATTTTTGTTCCCCGTTTAGCAAGGATCTTGGGGAGGTTATGAACTCTCCGATCTCCTTGTCTAGTGCAGTGGCAATGGTCCCTCCCACCGACTATGCAGTGTACGAGGCTTTGAAGTCTAGAAAAGGCGATGACTTTCTTGAAGAGTTTGATTACTTTGACGAGCTGGTTGAGTTGCGAGCCGCAGCCAGAAACCAAAGCGACATTATGCTTGGCGGTTTCCCAGCCTTCGCACAAGACCCTACGCAGCCTGAAGGGTACGTTCACTTCCTAGAAATCGATTCCACATATCTGGAAGAAGAAGAGCTTCCTTTCGAGGCCATGTGGGGTGACCTAGGTGTGGCCCACGTATTTCTGCACCCGGACGCATTGAAGAAAATGCAGGCTGGCGAGGCTGTCGTGTACCGCTCCGAAAACACTGGCAGGGCCGATGGTGCTGTCTTTTACTGGGATTGCGGCTAGTTTTGCTTCCCCAATTTCCCTTTTAATCAATCCTCCCCAGGCTGTCCGTCGCGGTGAAGTAGGCCTCCATATAAGGGATGACGAACTGGAGTTGGCCATGGGCGGTGGGCTCGATCAGGTCGGCGTCGATAAGCCTTTGGCGCGTGGCCGACAGGGAACGCACCGTCCGGTCCTGGTGCGCGGCGATGTTCTTGATTTCCGCCGTGCCGTCCTCCATGACCGCGCTCATCGCTTCGAGGAAGAGACGCTGCGCCGGCGGGAGCGCCAGAGTAGCGGGCTGGTGGACTTGGGCACCCAACACCGAAATGGCCTCGGCCGACACTGCCGCGACATCACCCTCCTCGATGCTGCTCCCACCCTCGCGCTGCGCCTTTCCCCAGGCCAATGAGCCCACCAGCTGCACCATGTAGGGGTAGCCTCGGGACAGCCGCACCGCAGCCGCAACCGCATCATCGGTGAATTCAAGCCCGGACTGTGCGGCGGTCTCGGTGAAGGCCACCTCGGCGTTCGCGGGGGAGAGCGGACCTAGAACGAACTTCTGCGCGCGGCGTAGGAAGGTTACACCCGGCAGGTCCAGCAGGCGGTTGACGCCTTGTGGAAGGCCCGCGGCGACAATAGCGACGTCGAGCTCATCGCGCACCAAGTCTTGGTAGGTCACGGCCAGGGAAGTTAGGTCCTCGGCGTCTGCGTCCTGCACTTCGTCGATGGTGAGCAGCACGCCAGTGCCTTTGAGCATGCCTAAAAGCTCGCGCAGGCGGGTGTTGAGCGTGGGTTTATAGGCTTCCTCGGTGTTGTGCTGGATGCCGATGGTTGCCAAACCACCAATGCCGACACGGTTGACCTTGTGCTTGTCCGCCGGGGCCAGCTTGTCCATGATGCGCGGGATGGTGGTGTCAACGAGCTCGTCAACCATGGAGCTGCGGCCTGAGGCCCGCAGGGTAATCCACCCGCGGCTAGAGGCGATATCTTCGAGCTCGTTGAGGAGCACCGTCTTACCGATACCGCGGGCACCGCTGATGATGAGCGAGCGGCCCGGGGTGCCCGGCTGGGAGTCGAGTGCAGCCCGGAAGGTGTCGAGCACTGCCGTGCGCCCAACCCAAAAGAGTGGTGGAACGCCGAAGGTGGGGCGGAATGGGTTCTCATGTGGGGACATAGTCTCAATCCTAGGGCATTGGGAGATTTGGGAGACTTTTCTAAAAGCGGAGATTTGGGAGACTTTCGTCCCCCAGGTGGAATTAGGCGTCCCGCCCCGCCCGAATGGCGCCGACGATGTCAAAATCGCCGTTTATAGCTATAGGGTCACGCTGGGTGAGCTCCGCAAGCTTTTCCTGGACGCTGGGACGCGGCGAAAATTCAGGGCGTGAAGCTGTGGTCGTCAGGAGGTCGCGCAGGTAGTTTTCCAAGGAAACTTCAGCGGCGTCAGCGCGCTTCTGAAGGGTGGCAATTACGGAGGGATTGACGTCGTGGATATGGACCGTGCGGTAAGCGGGAGCAGTCATAACGTCAGTCTACGGGAGGACTTAGATTGTGCTTGCGGGCTTCGAATCCATAGCCCGCCAGGCCACCGCACCGGCGTACACAGCACATGCGGCGACGAGGCCATACCACCAGAAGAAGTGGAGGTCCGCATTCCAGGGCAAGGTATATCCGATGAGCACGATTACGAAGGCAGTGATTGCTACGGAAACAACGCGCGAGACTGTCTTCCCTGGGGTGGTGAATGCCTTCCATGCGGACCATAGAAGGGAGGCGATGATAACGATCATGCTGATGGTGAGTAACACGGTGTCTCCTTAGGATCCGAGCTCGTCGAATAGAGCTTGGGCGAGGTCTTCGGTACCGGCGAGGGAATCGTTGTTGGCGAAGGCGGCGCGCTTGGTCTCTGGATCGATGATGAGCATCGTGGAATACCCATAGGTACCGCCGTTGTGCCAGTACCCAGCATTGTTTTCGCTGGGAGGCTGCCAGCCGTAGTCGGTATCGCCGTTGTCCATAAACCACTCGGCGAACTTGGCCATGTCACTCGCCGTGGAGCGGATCGCTCCCGCGGGCGCGGAGCCTTCCATCTCCCACGGCTCAGCGTGGCGGCCGGTGGCGGTAAGTCCCCGTGGAGCGTCGTCAGGCACAGAGCCCGGAGTCATGAGATAGGTCTCTGTCATGCCAGCTGGCTCGAAGATGCGTTCTTTGAGCATCTGCTCATAAGGCTGCCCAGCGGCGGTTTCCACCATGTGGCCCAAGAGTCCGTACCCAAGATTGGAATAGGACTCTTCGCCGCGGTCCTTTAGCTCGGCCTTCGTGGCAGCGTCCACGATGTCCTCTACGGTCTCACCTTCATAGGGATTCGAACCGGTGATCGTTGAGGCGAAAAAGCTGAGGACGTTCGCTTTGGCGACGGCGGGTAGTCCAGAGGTATGGTCGAGCAGCTCCCTTACGGTGACGTCAGCGACGGGTGCATCGCCGACGTCAAGGACCTCGCCCACAGTGGTGTCAGTTCTCAGCTTTCCCTCTTCGACGAGCTGGTGGGCCAGCTCGCCGGTGAACATCTTGGTTACGGAGCCGATTTCGACCTCCGTGTGCTCGTCGCTGCCCAGTCCCGCAAAGGTGACCTTGCCGTCCTGGAGGGTAAAGGCAGTGAGGTTGTGGAAGCCGGACTCTGAGTGCTCTTTCAACTGGGCAGCTAAGGCTTCGTCGCCAGTTTTGTCTTTTGCCAGGGTAATCCTTTGCGGCCCTGTGATGAGCAGGATGGCTGCAACGGCAATGGCAGCGATGACGGCTAGGGACATTCTACGCATTAGTGGTCCTCGCTCGCGGTGATGATGGTGAGAAGGGGGATAACTCGGGCGGGGCGGATGGAATACTCGCCGCCAGACTTCGTGGTCCAGCCGGCATGGGTCAGCGCGCTCAAGTGGTGGTAGGCGGTGCCGGTAGAGGAGACGATGTCTTCTTCGACAAGCTCTGCGGCTGTCGCGGGTGCGGCGAGCAGGCGGCGCAGGATTTCGCCGCGGACTGGATGGGCAAGAGCGGATAGGCGCTCGAGGTTTTCTGCCCAATCCTCGTCGGTGACGAAGTTCGTGGGGCGCTGCCATTGATAGGCATAAGTGCGCTTGCCGACGTTTATGTTGCCGCCAAAGATGATGGAGCCGTCGGGAAGCTGCTCGTTGGGTGCGAGGGCGTCGACCAGCCAGTAGGCCGAGCCTTCTTCCGCGGTGGATGCGGGGCCGGCGTCGGTGGGCGTGGTGCGCCCCTCAAGCGCGGCGACGCGCGCTTCGAGTTCGGCGAGGCGTGCTTCGACTGTCGTTTCCATGGTTTCTAGAATTCCAGAACTCTAGAAAACTGGCAAGTGCTATTTGGGTGAGGGGGTGGGAGTTAAGAAATCATCGGCCACGCGGTGGAGACATCCGAGGCGTCCCGCCCGCGGCCTTCCAGGTACTTCTTGAAGGATTCGCGGTCCTTGTACCACTCGACGGCCTGGTACTCCATGAGCTCGTTGGTATCCATCTGGGCTAGCTCAGGGAAGTGCTGGCGCACCTGCTTCCAGGCCACGCGGGCGGCCGCGAGGGCGTCGGCAGTCGCCTCATGCGCGTTGCTCAATTCCACGCCGTAATGGGCGGAGACCTCCTCCAAGGTGCGCTTGCCCTTGCGCCACTTATCCTTAACGCGGTCGATAACGAAAGGATCGAACACCGGGCCGTTGACCGTGAAGTCCCCGGTCAGCGCGCGCAAGACGGAGAGATCGTAGGCGGCGTTGTAGACGATGAGCGTGAGCCCCTCGTCCCAGGCCTGATAGATGGAATCGACCGTCTCCTTGAGCACCTCCTCGTGGGGGCGACCTTCCGCGCGGGCCTTCTCAGTAGTGATGCCGTGAATCTTGGCGGCTTCCTCGGGGATCTCCACGCCGGGGTCGGCGAGCATTTCCCGCTTGTCTACTTCGCGCCCGTCGATACGCACCAGGGCAGAGGTGACGATGCGGGCTTCTTTGGGCTTCACGGAGGTGGTTTCGAGGTCGAAGGAGAGCATGCGGGTGGCGTCGAAGTTCATGGACAACACTCTAGCGCCCGGCTCGGACACGCACTGTGGAAGTGCTGCAGAATGACGGACGAACTCTTGCAGAATGACCATCCGCAGGTCATAGGCATGTCCGGTAGCCCCGCTACACTAGTGACTCGTGAGTGATGCAGTAGATATCCAACGCGAATGGTCCGAGCTTGCCCAGGAAGTGCGCAAGCACCGTGAGTTGTACTACAACGGTGAGCCGTCAATCCCGGATGCGGACTTTGACGCGCTCTTCCAGCGCTTGCTGGCGCTTGAGGCGGAGCACCCGGAGCTGCAGACCCCGGATTCGCCAACCCAGCAGGTCGGTGCTGCGCCGGAAGGTGCTGTCGACATCGAGCACCTGGAGCGCCTGTACAGCTTGGACAACGTCTTCAGTGCGGATGAGCTGCAGGACTGGCTGGACCGCACGCCGGCCGAGGCTTATCTGACCGAGCTCAAGATTGATGGCCTGTCCATTGATTTGGTCTACCGCGATGGCAAGCTCGCTACGGCCGCCACACGCGGTGATGGTCGTGTGGGCGAGGACATCACCGCCAATGCACGCGTTATCCCCGATATCCCGCACGAGCTGACGGGTACCAAAGAGTATCCGGTTCCCTCCCTGGTCGAGGTCCGCGGCGAGGTGTACATGCGCCCGGATGAGTTTGAGGAGATCAACTCCGCGCGCCGCGAAGACGGCAAGCCCACCTTTGCCAATCCCCGTAATGCGGCGGCGGGCGGGCTGCGCATGAAGGACCCAGAGGACGTCAAGAAGCGTCGGCTCCACATGGTCTGTCACGGCATTGGCGCGCGCGAGGGATTCCAGCCCACCTCGCAGCACGATGCTTACAAGGCCCTAGAGGCTTGGGGATTTCCGGTGTCTCCCTATACCCAGCGGGTCACCACAGCCAAGGAGGTACAAGAGCGGGTCACGTACTGGGAGGAGCACCGCCACGACGCCTACTTTGAAATGGACGGGCTTGTCATCAAGGTCGATGACCTGGCCAGCCAGCGCGCCTTGGGCGCGACTTCGCGCGCGCCGCGCTGGGCTATTGCCTATAAATACCCGCCGGAGGAGGTCACCACCAAGCTGCTCAACATCGAGGTCGGTGTGGGACGTACCGGGCGCGTGACGCCTTTCGCCATCATGGAGCCGGTCTTCGTCTCCGGCTCGACCGTTTCCATGGCCACCCTGCACAACCAATTCGAGGTCAAGAACAAGAATGTCCTCATCGGGGATACCATCATCATCCGCAAGGCCGGAGAGATCATCCCTGAGGTCCTCGGCCCCGTTCTGGACAAGCGCGATGGCAGCGAGACTGAATGGGTCTTTCCGGAGAATTGCCCTGCCTGTGGTACGAAGCTGGCTCCGCAGAAGGAAGGCGACCAGGACTGGCGCTGCCCGAACACTCGTAGCTGCCCGGCCCAGCTGGCGGCACGCCTGGAATACCTGGCCTCCCGCAAGGCGCTCGACATTGGCGAGCTGGGGGAGAAGGCTGCCGCGGATCTGATTTCCTCCGGAGTGCTCAAGGATGAGGCGGACCTCTTCGATCTCGATGAACAAGCACTCCTCAAATCCTCGGTCTACACCACGCAGAAGGGCGCGCTCAATGCTTCGGGTAAGAAGCTGCTGGAGAACCTCAAGACGGCCCGCCAGGCTGAATTCTGGAGGGTGCTCGTCGCGCTGTCGATCCGCCACGTCGGCCCCATTGCGGCACGTGCACTAGCCACCCGCTTTGGCTCCATGGAAGTGCTGCGCGCAGCATCGGTCGAGGAGCTGGCGGATACCGATGGTGTGGGCACCATCATCGCGGAATCCTTCAAGCAGTGGTTCGAGGTGGATTGGCACGACAACATCGTGCAGAAGTGGACCGCCGCCGGGGTCACCATGGAGGAGGAAGCCAGCGATAAGCCGGCGCAGACCCTTGAAGGCATCACCGTGGTGGTGACCGGTACCTTGGAGAACTTCACTCGTGATTCGGCCAAGGAGGCCATTATCACCCGCGGCGGAAAGGCATCCGGTTCGGTGTCTAAGAAGACGAACTACGTCGTGGTCGGAGAGAATGCCGGATCCAAGGAACAGAAGGCCCGCGATCTGGGGCTGACCATCCTGGATGAAGAGGGCTTCACCCGTCTGCTGGAAACGGGCGAGGCATGAAGCTAGCCGCCTTCGACCTCGACGGCACCATCTACTTCGATGGGTATATGCCTGAGGAAGTCCCAGAGGCCATTGCGCAGTGGCGCGCTGCGGGCAACCTCGCCGTCGTGGCCACGGGTAAGTCGTCGCACTCGGCGCGGCGTGCGCTTGAGCCTTTCGGTGTCGACTTCGATTACTTCCTGCTGTGCAACGGCACCGTCATCATGGATGGCGACTATGAACTGCTCTATGAAAGCCACGTGCCGCCCGAGGTGGTCCGTGCTGTGTATGAGCGGGTTCGTGATATTCCGAAGCTCGACCTGTATTGCACGCGCTTGGAAGGCCCCGACGGCCACCTCGTGCGCAACGTGGAGGGCGTGCACAATCCCATCATCAGCGAGCCCGTTCCAGTTTCACCCGAGCACATCGAAAAAGAAGTCTTCCCCCTCGTCGCCGCCTGGACGCCGGGTAACCCAGAGCTACAGAAAGAGATTGCGCAGTGGGTGACGGACCGCTTTCCCGTCGGCACCGCGATGAACCGAAACTTCTTCGATATCACGCCGCCCGGCCACAACAAGGGCTTCGCCTTGACTTGGCTGCTTGAACATCTTAGCCGCGAGCGTTCCGAGATTGAGCTCATCACCTTAGGTGATGGTCACAATGACCTGCCTATGCACGCGCTTGCCGACGTCTCCCTGACCTTCCCCTGGGCGCAACCCGACATCCAGGAGGCGTGCACCGCGGTGGTGGACTCGGCCGTGAAAGGTCTAATACACTACGGGACATGAAGATTGCGGCTTTGGACATGGATGGAACCGTTTACGTCAACGAAGACATAACTGAGGCCGTAAAGGAAGCCATCGCTGCGTGGCGGGCCGCTGGCAACCTCGCCATCTCCGCGACGGGCAAGTCCATCGCCAATGCACGCAACACCCTTGAGCCATTCGGCGTGGAGCTGGATTACCACGTGCTCTACAACGGCACCGTCATCACGGACGGCGATTACTCGATCCTCCACGAGGAGCACTTGCCCAGCGATATCGTCCAAGCCGTCATCGACCGTTTCACTGGGCTGCCGTTGAATATCTACCTCACAGGCTTGTCTGGAGCAGACCAGGTGGTGTGGGATGGGCTGGCTGGCCGGGAATCCTCGATGGTGGCGAATACGGAAGTGATGGATCCGGGGGACGTCGCCAAGCGCAGCACCGTTCTCATGTCCCTGTGGATTCCAGGCAACGCTGAGCTGCGCCGCGAGGTGGACGAGTGGGTCCGTGCGCATTGTGCAGTCGAGTCCTCGTTCAACTGTGACTTTTACGACATCATGCCGCCCGGGCAAAACAAGGGCGAGGGCTTGACGCGGTTGCTTGGCCACCTCGGTCACGAAGGAGCTGAACTCTACACCTTCGGCGATAGCTTCAACGATCTCTCGATGCATTCCATCGCCACCGAGTCCTTCACGTTCCCGGGAACGCAGATTACCGACGAGGTGGACCACGTGGTTCCTGACGTCGCCGCGGGACTCAACGCATTGCTAACTAGGTGAGGAAGGCGCCCAAGATAGCGCCTAAGTCACCCAAGTGCTCGACCTCGGAGGCAAGGTAGTCCGGTCCGCCGACGCGGCCCATGACGACGACATACTTCGTGCCCACGAGGGGAGCGGCAGCCAGCGCGGATTCGATCAGCGTCCACGACTCAGGAATCCACGTGTCCTTCTCCGGATTGAGCACGCGCGCCGAGGTGATGTTGAGGTCGGTGGGGATCGAGCCGTCGTCGGCAGGCGCGGCGTCGGAGGCAGCAATGCGGCTGATCTTGTCGTCATTAGCAATGACGATGGCCCAATTGGAGGTCAGCGCCTTCGGAATCGCTGCGCACACTTCCTTCATAGCGGCGGTGACGTTGCGTTGCGAAGCCACCTTAGCCAGCACGTGGATCTGCCCACGGCGGTCAACGCGTCCACTGAAGGGGCGGATGGAGTCAACTTCTACGCCCTCCACGGTCTGTGCAGCGGTGATGATCTCATCAGCCATGGTGGACTGGGGGAGATCGAGGACGATGTCATCCATGACCGTGCCGTCCGGGAAATTCTCCACGATATCCACGGAACGAATATCGGCCTCGATGCTGCCCATCGCGTTGGCGAGGAGGCCAAGGCTGCCGGGAGTGTCAGGGAGTAGGACACGGACGAGATACGACATATCGTTCTTTCTGGGGGAAGATGACTAGGTAGGGAAATCGCTGATGCGAATAGTTTGTACAACTTGATCGATGGTACCCAACGTATCGAATACTATTCAATAGCTTCAGTGGTGTGTAGGGGGAGGAGTGGTGGTGGCGTGGCACCAGCCGTGCAGTACCATGGGTGCTTAGCTATCAACCGTCTCAATGAATAAAAGGATGGAGTTCGCGTGTCTGATATTTCGCGTGACGAGGTCGCGCACCTGGCAAAGCTGTCGCGATTGGCCCTGAGCGAGGAAGAACTAAAACAGTTCGCCGCGCAGATCGACGAGATCGTGGACTCGGTGTCCGCGGTTGGCAAGGTCGAGGCTGAAGGTGTGGAGCCGATGTCGCACCCGCACTCCGTTAACGCCCCGATGCGTGAGGATGTCATCGTGCGCACCCTCACCGCTGAGCAGGCTCTGGATCAGGCGCCCGCGACCGAGGATGACCGCTTCATGGTTCCGCAGATTCTGGGTGGAGGAGACGAATAAGAATGGCACAATTCATTGCGCCCACCGAGGGCATTACCGCACTGACCGCCGCCGAGCTGGCTGAGAAGATTCACTCCCGCGAGCTCACCTCCCGCGAAGTAACTCAGGCCTTCCTGGACCGCATCGCGGAGACCGATGGTGAACTCAACGCCTTCCTGCACGTTGGTGCTGAGGAAGCGCTGGCGGCTGCCGACGCTGTCGATAAGTCCCTCGACGCTGGCGAAGCGCCCGCTTCCGCTTTGGCCGGTGTGCCGCTGGCGCTCAAGGACCTGCTGGTGACTACCGACGCCCCGACGACCGCCGCCTCCAAGATGCTGGAAGGTTGGGTCTCACCCTATGACGCCACGCTGGTGACCAAGCTGCGCGAGGCCGGTATCCCGATCCTGGGCAAGACGAACCTCGATGAGTTCGCGATGGGCTCCTCCAACGAGAACTCCGCCTACGGTCCGGCCCACAACCCCTATGACACCGAGCGCACCCCGGGTGGCTCCGGTGGTGGTACCGCAGCGGCCCTCGCGTCTGGTCAGGCACCGCTGGGCATCGGTACCGACACCGGTGGTTCTATTCGCCAGCCGGCCGCACTGACCAACACCGTGGGCGTAAAGCCGACCTATGGCACGGTGTCTCGCTACGGCCTCATCGCCGCTGCAAGCTCCCTGGACCAGGCTGGTCCGACTGCCCGCACGGTTTTGGATACCGCACTGCTGCACGAAATCATTGCTGGTCACGACTCCTTCGACGCCACCTCCGTGGACAAGCCGGTTGCGCCGGTAGTCGCCGCTGCCAAGGAGGGCGCTAATGGCGATCTGTCCGGCGTCAAGGTTGGCCTGATCAAGCAATTCGAGCGCGATGGCTGGCAGCCGGGTGTGATGGAGGCCTACCACGCAGCCGTTGAGCAGCTAAAGTCTCAGGGCGCAGAGATCGTTGAGGTCGACTGCCCGCACTTCGATGACGCTCTCGCTGCCTACTACCTCATCATGCCGTGTGAGGTCTCCTCCAACCTGGCCCGCTTCGACGGCATGCGCTACGGCCTGCGCGTGGGTGATGATGGTACCCACTCTGCGGAAGAGGTCATGTCCCTGTCCCGCGCGGCTGGCTTCGGCCCCGAGGTCAAGCGCCGCATCATGCTGGGTACCTACGCCCTTTCCGTCGGCTACTATGACGCCTACTACCTCCAAGCGCAGCGTGTTCGCACCCTCATTGCACAGGACTTCGAGCGTGCCTTCGAGCAGGTCGATGTCCTCGTTTCTCCGACCACCCCGACCACAGCCTTCAAGCTGGGCGAGAAGGTCGAGGACCCGATGGAGATGTACAACTTCGACCTGTGCACCCTGCCGTTGAACCTCGCCGGCGTGTGCGGCATGTCCGTTCCTTCCGGAATGGCATCCGACACCAACTTGCCCACCGGCCTGCAGATCATGGCACCGGCATTTAAGGATGACCGCCTGTACAAGGTCGGCGCCGCCTACGAAGCAGGGCGCAAGTAGTAGACACACTTCGGGCCAGCCCGTAGTGCGCATGAGCCGGGGTCTTTCACTGACGTGGGAGGCCGCCGGCCTTCGTCGTTTTATCCGACGGTGTGTGTTTGCTGGTTCGTAGTCTTTCTCTTTTCCTTTCGGTTTCCTTGGGCGGGTTTCGTCGTTTGAAACGACGGGGCCCTTCGGCTTTCGTCGTCTCATTCGACGACGGGGTTAGAAGGGGATGTCGTCGGTGCCGGCATCAGCGTCGGTCTTGCTCTCATGCTTGGCTTCTGCTTTGGCTTTGGCTTGTTGTTGTGCGTAGTCGTCGAGTTCTTGTTTTAAGTGTTGGGCTTGCTCGCGTACGCGTTTCCTGGTGGCGGTGATGTGTTGGGCTACGGTCTGTGCCCACCGTTTCTGCTTGGGTGCTAGCGGCCCGTCGGCTTCGGTAATAGTCCAGGTGCCGTCTTCATATAGCCAGATGACATCCCCGCTGTAGGGGTCCAGCAGGTATTTGAGGCTGCCATCGGTTTTCATGTTGTGATGCCCCTGGCATAAACACGCCAGGTTCTTCGGATGGGTGGGCCCGCCTTCAGCCCAGTTATGCCGATGATCCAACTGGCTAAGGAAAGCTGGTTTGCCGCACCCGCCGACCCGGCAGGTCCCGTCACGGCCTTCGACATGTTTGCGCATGATGATTCCTGGTTGGTAGCCATCTGCTTCGGCGACGTCACCGGTTAAGTCCCGGGTCTTATCATGCGGCATCGGCTTAGCCCGCCAGCCGAAGCCTTCAATAAAGGTTGGTGCATCCTCAATATCGCAGGCCTGGTAGGTGTGTAACACCACGGTAGCTGGTGGCTTAATCTCACCGGAAAGCAGCTTTATGACTGCCTCCGGAATCGTCAGATCGTGCTTGGTTGCGGTGTGGTGGATGAAGGCATCGAGTTTAATGCCGGTGTCTTCATCACAGTGCAGTTCTAACCAGGCTGAGGTGCCGTTAGAAGAAAACCGGTATGTATTTTTAGGGCGGGTGTCCTGGTAGGCGATGGAGTTATCGAGGGTTTTGCAGATATCGCGGACTTTGCGCCTGATTTGACTACGTGTGGGAAAAGCCTGATTGGGCTTAGAAGGGGTGAAGAAGTCAGCTAGGAGGGTGTCGATGAAGTCTAGGGTTTCATCTGTTAAGGCTGTCAGTGCTGACATGGGTTGATCAATAGCAATGAGGGACTCGATGTCGAGCAGGCAGTGGGTGTCTTGTATGGCTTTGACTTTCGGCAGGCTATCTAGGCGGTGGATAGCACGCAGGCCGGATTTGATGTGGCCTTCGGGCAGTGACCAGGCAGCAACCAGGGATAGTGCGGTGGTGTTGATATCAGCCTGCAGGCTGGGCATAGCCCCGACCCAGGTGTTGTAGGTGGCTCGTCGTGCTGTGGCGCGGGCTATGGCGTGTGGGTTATTCGGGTTAGTAGTTGAGAAGAAAAAGGTTGGCGGGCGTGTGGCAGTGGTCATGGGTATCTCCCCCGAGATAAACATGTGTTAGAAGAAGTGTTCTAACCATGATTCTAGTGCCACACACCCCGTATGGCTATAGCTCGTGGTGAATTCGTGTCAAGTCGTTACTATAAACGGGGGTAGCCACCATGTGTTAGCCAGCACATTCGATGGCGAGATGTTGGATTCTTTGCCTGTGCAAGAGCGCAAAACGCCCCCTCCGTCCGTCAGTGACAGCGCGAAGGGGGCGTGGGTGGGGGATCTACTTGGCGTCGGAAAGCGCGTAGGCAGCGCCGGCGCTCGCGGCAGTGATGGTCAGGACTGCCGGCCAGGAGCCCATCTTCTTAGCTAGCGGGTGAGAGAGGCCAAAAGCGCCGGTGTACAGAGCCGCCAGGCCAACGGTAGTGGCCGGGTTCGTCTTAGCCCACCAGCTGCGGCCCGCCCACACGCCAGCGGCGGCAAGCACCACGCCGCCAAGCGGGCGAATGCCAGTCTCCCGGGCGGTGAGCCAGCCGCCGATAAGTCCCAGCGTGACGGTCGCTGCCGTCGATACGTCCTGCGGTTTCTTGATATCAATCATTCCCATGCGCCTCAGTTTAGGCCGCGTGAGCGTGCGGTGGCTAGACTTCGCTGCATGAAACTCGGAGGAACGCCGCCGTCGGAGAAGCAAGCGTGGCTCGCCATGGCCGCGCTATCACTGGGCTTTTTCATGTCCTTGCTCGACCAATCGATGATTGCCGTCGCGCTTCCCGACGTCCGCCGTGAGTTCCACGCCGATGTCAACCAGGTGCTGTGGGTCTCCGCCATCTATCTGCTCGCCGTGGTCGTGCCGCTGTTGTTTACCGGCCGCCTCGGCGATATCTACGGCCAGAAGAAAATGTTCCAGTTGGGCGTCGGGCTCTTTGGCATCGGCGCGCTGCTGTGCGCGCTAGCGCCCTCGGTGGAGTTTCTTATTGCAGCAAGAGCCTTGCAAGGTTTCGGCGCGTCGATTCAAATGCCCCAGACTATGGCCGTCATCAACCGTATTTTCGCGCGGGAGCGGCGCGGCCGTGCGCTCGGCGTCTGGGGAGTGGTTGGGTCTTTGGCCACGCTCGCCGGGCCGCTCTTGGGTGGCTTCGTCGTCGCTGCATTTGGCTGGCAAGCTGTTTTCTGGGTTCATATTCCTTTTGTTGTCGCCGCAATCGTCTTATCCGGCCTGTGGGTGCCTTCCTTGCCAACGGCGATGGGGAAGATTGACTTCGTCTCAGTGGGGGCGTCGTTTATCGCGTTAACGTGCTTCGTCTTCGCAGTGCAACAGGGCCCAGAGACTGGTTGGCCGTGGTGGATTTGGGTCCTGCTCCTTGCTGGTGTGCTTGGCATGTATATTTTCGTGCGCCTGCAATCGGCCCGGGGGATGGCGGCGCTCGTCCCGCTCGTGCTGTTTCAGGACCGCAACTACTCCGCAGGTTCAGTAGCCATCGTGTCCATGGGCTTTATGGCGGCGTCGATGATGATTCCAATCATGATGTGGCTGCAGGTCGAGCAGGACATGTCGGCGCGCGATGCCGGAATCATCGTCACACCCATGGCGCTGGTCTCTCTGTGCGTGTCGCCCTTGGCGGGCATTCTGGCGGATAAGCTGCACCCACGTCGTTTGGCGGTCGCGGGCTTCGGCATCCTGATTGCGACCTTCTTCGCACTGTGGTTCCTCATGCAGACTGAAGTGTCGGCCTGGTGGTTGTGCCTGCCCTGCGCGGCGCTGGGGGCGGGACAGTCCTTCATCTGGGGTTCCAACGCCGCGACGACGATGCGCGATATTGACGCAGATCTCATGGGCGCGGCATCCGGCGTCTATAACACGTCCAGGCAGGTGGGGTCGGTCATCGGAGTGGCCGCCGTGTCAGCGGTTATGCAGGTAGCGGGGGCCGCGGATTCCCTCGTGGTCATCGTTGCGATGCTAGCGGCGGGGTGTGTGGCTTCGCTCTTCTTCCGCGACACCCTGCATGCGGTAGCGGAAACTGCGAGGCTATAGGGAAGCGAGTAGATTGGATGTCATGCGTCTTGCTGTACTGACATCCGGTGGTGATTGCCCCGGTCTGAATGCTGTTATCCGCGCGGTCGTTCGTACCGCATCCAACGAGTTCGGCGATACGGTCGTCGGCTACGAGGACGGCTGGGTTGGTCTGATGGAAGACCGCCGCCGTGACCTTTATGACGACGCAGAGATCGACCGCATCCTCCTGCGCGGCGGAACCATCCTTGGCACCGGCCGCCTCCACCCAGATAAATTCAAGGCTGGGTTGGACACCATCAAGGCCAACATGGCTGATGCTGAGGTCGATGCACTCATCGCCATTGGTGGTGAGGGAACGCTCAAGGGTGCCAAGTGGCTCTCCGATAACGGTATCCCGGTCGTGGGCGTGCCAAAGACCATCGATAATGACGTCAACGCTACCGACTACACCTTCGGTTTTGACACCGCAGTATCCGTGGCGACTGACGCGATCGACCGCCTCCACACCACCGCTGAATCCCACGACCGCATCCTCATCGTCGAGGTTATGGGCCGCCACGTTGGCTGGATCGCGCTGCACGCTGGCATGGCCGGCGGTGCGCACTACACGGTGATCCCCGAGGTTCCGTTCGATATCGCCGATATCACCAAGGCCATGGAGCGCCGCTTCCAGATGGGTGAGAAGTACGGCATCGTTTGCGTCGCTGAGGGCGCGCTGCCGAAGGAAGGCACCATGGACTTCGAAGAGGGCGGTGTGGACCAGTTCGGCCACCAGACCTTCAACGGAATTGGCCAGGTTATCGGTGATGAGATCAAGAAGCGCACCGGCTACGACGTGCGCACCACCGTACTCGGTCACATCCAGCGCGGCGGTACGCCGACGGCCTATGACCGCGTGCTGGCCACTCGCTACGGCACCCATGCCGCCCGTGCTGCGCACAACGGCCAGTCCGGCATGTGTGTGGCTCTCCATGGCGAGAACATTGAACTCGTGCCTCTCGAGGACGCAGTGGGCAAGCTGAAGGTGGTTCCGGCCAAGCGTTATGCCAACGCACAGGCCCTGTTTGGCTAAACACCACCGTTAGCTCATCCATAGTTTCTAAAGGTAGCGATGACAAGCGTATTAGCTTATCTGGCTGAGCAGCCGGTCCTCTTGGTGTTTCTGCTCATAGGTGTCGGCATGGCACTCGGCGGCATCAAGACGCGGGGCATCAGCTTGGGCGCGGCGGCCGTGCTTTTTCTCGGCATCGCCTTCTCAGCAGCCGCATCAGCTGCCGGGGTGGAGGCCTCCGTTCCTCCTATCTTGGGCATGTTCGGCTTGGTGCTCTTTGCCTTCGGCATTGGCAATAACTCCGGTGTGTCCTTCTTCAAGTCGCTGAAGACGGCCACGGGCCCAGTGCTGTCGATGATCGGAGTCTTCATCATCGCGGCGCTTGCCGCGTGGGGGTTGGGCACTTATGTCTTTGGGCTATCGAATGCCACCATCGCTGGTACTTTTGCTGGTGCGGTGACGAATACCCCGGCGTTGGCGGCGGCGTCGGAAGCCACGGGCGATCCGGGCTCGGCTACAGTGGGCTACGCGGTGGCTTACCTGTTCGGTGTCATCGGCATGCTCGGTGCCACGGTGCTCGTGCTTCGCGACGCCGGCAATGACGACGACACCCTGTCACCCGTCACGCGCCAGCACATGCAGATTCAACGCGAGATCTCGGTCGCGGAGATCGCTGATATTGGCAATGGGGAAGTGCAGGTAACACGCCTGCGCCGCGTGGGCAGCAACCTTATCGTTTTGCCGAAATTCTTCGACGTGCTGCACCCCGGTGACGTGGTCACGCTCGTTGGTGCCCCGGAGGACCTGGACAACATCATTGAGCGAGCCGGGCGCGAGTCCCCGCAGATCCTCAATGATGACCGCCACGAGTTGGACTTTCGCCGCATCACTATCTCCGAGCACAGCTTGGCGGGCCTGACCATCGCTGAGCTGAATAACCAGCTGGCGGATCGCTGGGGCGCGCGTATCTCGCGAGTTCGTCGCGCCGATAATGACCAGGTCGCTATCCCCGAACACATCGTGGAGCTCGGCGACCGCGTGCGCGTCGTCGGTTCCAAGAAGTCCCTGCGGGAGATTTCCACTTTTCTTGGTGATTCCTCGCAAGGTCTGACAGATATCAACCCGGTGTCTTTGGGCCTCGGCATGGCCCTCGGCGTTTTCGTGGGCCACCTCGAAATCCCGCTCCCAGGCGGCTCTTCCTTTAGCCTTGGTGCTGCCGCGGGCGTCCTCATCGTGGCGTTGATCATGGCGCGTATCGGGCGCATCGGCAATACCGTCACAGCACTGCCGCACTCGGCCAACACAATCCTCTCCGAACTCGGACTGCTGCTCTTCTTGGCCCAGGCCGGAACAAACGCGGGCGGGGAAATCGCCGGTGCCTTTACGGGTGGAGCCTGGTGGAAGATTCTCCTGCTCGGCATGATCATCACGACGCTGGTGGCGACTGGATTCGCACTCGTCATGCGCCGCTTCCTGCGCGTCGGTGCCACGAAGACCGCGGGTGCTATGGCGGGCGCGCAAACCCAACCGGCGGTGCTCGCTTTCGTGAACAATCGGACGAACACTGACCAGCGCGTCGCCTTGGGCTATGCCATGGTGTATCCGGCGGCGATGATAGCCAAGATTCTCATTACGCACGGCATCACCTTGTTGGGTTAGGCGGTTGCGCACGGTGTCGCGCTGACATACTAAGATGGCACGCATGACTGCTGCGATGTATGACCTGATGGACTATGACGAGGTCCTTGAAAAGTTCGAACCCGTTATGGGCATGGAAGTTCACGTGGAGCTCAATACGGAGACCAAGATGTTCTCCACCTCGCCCACGAACTTCAACGCAGCCCCCAACTCCAACGTGGACCCGGTGTCCCTCGGCCTGCCGGGCGCATTGCCGGTAGTGAACTCCAAGGGTGTGGAAGGCGCCATCAAGATCGGCCTGGCGCTGAACTGCAAGATTGCGGAATCTTCGCGTTTCGCCCGCAAGAACTACTTCTACCCAGACCAGCCGAAGAACTACCAGATCTCCCAGTACGATGAGCCGATTGCCTACGACGGCTACCTCGACGTCGTCCTCGACGACGGCACTGAGTGGCGTGTAGAGATCGAGCGCGCTCACATGGAGGAGGACACCGGCAAGCTGACCCACCTGGGGGGTGCCGATGGCCGCATTCACGGCGCAACGACCTCGCTGGTGGACTGCAACCGTGCCGGCATCCCGCTAATCGAGATTGTGACCAAGCCGATCATTGGTGCTGGCGAGCGCGCCCCCGAGGTCGCCCGCGCCTATGTTTCTGCTCTGCGTGAGCTCGTCGCGGCACTGGGTGTGTCCGATGCCCGCATGGATCAGGGCTCGATGCGCGTGGATTCCAACGTTTCGCTGCGCCCGGTGGGCCAGGAGGAGTTCGGCACCCGTACCGAAACCAAGAACATCAACTCCCTGCGCTCGGTGGAGCAGGCGGTGCGCTTTGAGATGCAGCGCCAGGCGCAGGTGCTTGTCGACGGTGGCGAGATCGTCCAGGAAACCCGCCATTACCAGGAAACGGATGGTTCGACTTCCAAGGGCCGTCCGAAGGAAACCGCCGAGGACTACCGTTACTTCAACGACCCGGACCTGCCGCCGGTGATTGTCTCCCGCGAGTGGGTCGAGGAAATCCGTCAGACCCTGCCGGAGATGCCGTGGATTCGCCGCGCCCGCATCCAGGAGGAGTGGGGCCTCAAGGACGAGGAGATGCGTGACCTGGTCAACGCCGGCGCTCTCGATCTCATTATCGAAACAGTGGAAGCCGGCACCACTCCTGACGAGGCCCGCTCCTGGTGGGTGTCCTACCTGACCGGTAAGGCCAATGAGGCTGGCGTTGAACTGAGCACTCTCGGCATTACCCCGGCGCAGGTCGCTCGCGTTGTTGAGCTGGTCAAGGAAGGCAAGCTGACCACCAAGCTGGCTCGCCAGGCGGTCGACGGCGTGCTGGCCGGTGAGGGTGACGTCGACGAGGTCGTCGCCAAGCGCGGGCTCGAGGTCGTGCGCGATGACGGCGCGATCGAGAAGGCCGTCGATGATGCCCTGGCCGCTAACCCGGACATCGTGGAGAAGTACAAGGCCGGCAACAAGAAGGTCACCGGTGCCATCGTGGGTGCGGTCATGAAGGCCACCCAGGGTAAGGCTGACCCAGGACAGGTCAACAAGCTGATTGCGAAGAAGCTCTCCTAGTCGGTAGAGATTTCCATTAGGCGAGGTCAGGCGGCTGCGGGGTACCGTGGTCGCCATGACTATTTCTACTAAAGCACTGCAGAAGACCGGTCCGAACGAGCCCTTCGAAGTCGTGACCATCCAGCGCCGCGAGCCGCGCGCCGATGACGTTGTCATCGACATCAAAGCAGCAGGCATCTGCCACTCGGATATCCACACCATCCGCAACGAGTGGGGCGAGGCGCACTTTCCGCTGACCGTTGGCCACGAGATCGCCGGTGTGGTCTCCGCCGTGGGGGAGGAGGTCACCAAATTTAAGGTGGGTGACCGCGTTGGCGTGGGTTGCCTGGTGAATTCCTGTGGCGAGTGCGAGCAGTGCCAAGCCGGAATGGAACAGAACTGCCTCAAGGGCGGTGTAGGAACCTATAACTCCACGGATGTCGATGGCACGATTACTCAGGGCGGCTATGCGGAAAAGATCGTGGTGAATCAGGACTTCGTCCTACGCATCCCGGAGGCCCTTGATTTTGACGTGGCAGCACCCCTTCTCTGCGCCGGTATCACTACGTACTCTCCGCTGGCCCGCTGGGACGTCAAGGAAGGCCAGAAGGTAGCCGTCGTAGGCTTGGGCGGCCTGGGGCACATGGGCGTGCAGATTGCTGCCGCCAAGGGCGCGGATGTCACGGTCATCTCGCGCACCTCGCGCAAGGCAGAGGAGGCCAAGAAGCTGGGGGCGAGCCGTACCCTGGCCACCACCGAAGAGGAAGACTTCTTCAGGAACCACCGCGGCGAATTTGACCTCATCCTGTCCACCATCTCCGCCGAGTATGACCTCGAAGATTACCTGCGCCTCCTCAAGCCGCGCGGCATTATGTCGGTGGTCGGCCTACCGCCGGAAGCACTGCCGCTGCACCTTAACCGCCTGGTCGGCGGCGGCAAGGTGCTGACCGGCAACAATATTGGTGGCATCGCGGAAACCCAGGAGATGCTGGACTTCTGCGCCGAGCACGGCCTGGGCGCGGTGATCGAAAAGGTGGGCGTCGATGAGGTAGACGCGGCCTATGAGCGCGTCGTCGCGGGTGATGTGAAATTCCGCTTCGTCATCGATACCGCGACGTTTGCCGAGCACTAAGAGGTGAGCCGGCTCATGCTTGAGCGGTTGTAGGAGCAATCTCTCCACAGCCGCACACATGTTTTCCTATCAGGTTGGCGTAAGGTAGAGCCTATGTAACGCCATGCTTGTGCCAAAGTATGGCGCGTTTTTATGCACTAGCCACTAAGCATAAAAAGAAGAAACTAGAAAACAGATAGGAAAACGTGTCTTATAAAAACGTCGTGGGCATCGCTTTGTCCTTCATTGGCTTGCTCGTGGGTGCGGGCTTTGCCACGGGACAGGAAGTTGTCCAGTACTTTACGTCCTTCGGTATTCCGGGCATGTGGGGAATCCTGGTAGCCGGCTTGGTCATGACCCTCGCCGGCACGGTGTTCCTTCAGCTGGGAAGCTACTTCCACGCCAGCGAGCACAACCAGGTCTTCCGGAACATTACTCACCCGATCATTTCGCGCATTCTGGATGTCGCGGTGATCCTCACGCTCTTTGCGGTGGGCTTTGTCATGCTGGCTGGCGCCGGATCCAACATGCAGCAGCAGTTTGGCTGGCCGGCCTGGGTTGGTTCCCTGCTCATGCTCGTCCTGGTTCTTATCACGGGCATGTTCGACGTCGATAAGGTCTCCCAGGTCATCGGTCTCCTGACGCCGACCATCATCATTGCGGTGCTCTTCGCCGGCACCTACACGCTGCTGCACATGCCGGACAACGTCGATGCGGCCATTGCCGCCTCCGAGGCGATTGAGTCCCCAATCCCGCACTGGCTCATTTCCGCGCTGAACTACAACGGCCTGGCCCTCATCCTGGCGGTATCGATGTCCCTGGTGATCGGCGGCGATAACATCAGCCCGCGCGAGGCAGGCGTCGGCGGCATCGTGGGTGGCGCGGTCTACGCGGTGCTCATGGCCATCGCCGGTTTCTCGCTGCTGATGAACGCGGAGAACGTTGGCGATTCCGATATCCCAATGCTGACCTTGGTGGATAACGTCCACCCGACGCTTGGCGTCATCATGGCCATCATCATTTACCTGATGATCTTCAACACGGCCATCGGTATGTTCTACGCGCTGGGCAAGCGTTTGTCTTCTGGTAAGGAATCGAAGTACCGCATCATCTTTATCGCCGGCTGCCTCGCTGGCTTCGCCGTCTCCTTCGCCGGCTTCAAGGCTCTGATGCAGTACGTCTACCCGGTCCTGGGCTACATGGGCATCGTGCTCGTGGCTATCTTGGTGATTGGGTGGCTGCGTTCCCTGGGCAAGATTAAGGACGAGGGCCTGCGCCGTGAGCGCATCCGCGCCCTGCTGCACCTCAAGCTGCACCCCGACACAGAGTACGACGCGGCGCGTTACGACGATGAAATCGGCCAGCAGATCGCTGACTCCAACATGGACGATGAAGCCCTCTTCGAGGATCTCGTCTCCGATGTGGTGGAGGAGCTTGACTCGGATGAAGAGCTCGACTTCGACAAAGAAAAGTGGGAGGAAAACCGCAACGACCACTCCTACTACACCGAGCGCGAGGCTGTGGAGCAGGACCGCACCGACGAAGAAATCAAGGCCTGGGTCGAGGAAACCGGCGCGGTGGGAGACCCCGCCGAAGACGAAGAGCTCCCTGAAGAATCAAAGAAGAACTAGAGAAGCAGGAGCTTCGCCGTCAGCGCAAGCATGACGCAGCCGATGACGATGTTGACTACGCGCCACGTCGTCGGCTTGGCCAGCACGTGGGAGAGCTTGTAGGCACCAAAGCCGAGGGAGGGGAACCACACGGCGCTGGCTAGAATCGCACCGCCGGCGAAGACCCAGCGCTGGTCGCCATATTGGTTGGCAATGGAGCCCAGCATGACCAGCGCGTCGACGTAGGCCAAGGGGTTGAGCCAGGTCAGCGCCAACGCACCGAGGACCGGCTTGACCCAGGAATTCGAGCGCACGCGGGGGCGAATTTTGGTGAGTACGGAGGTTCCTGAAGCTCCCGAATTGCCCGAGTTCTCTTCAACGACCTGCGCTACCGGTGCGGTTTCCTCAATGACCAGTGAATCCTGTTCCTTCTTAAACGCGTCGCGGAAGCACGTGAACCCAAAGTAGATGAGGTAGGCCGCGCCCAAGTACTTGACCACGACGAGCGCGGTGGGGAAACGCTCGACGAGGACGCCGACTCCGGCGGTGCCGCCGGTGATGAGGATGACGTCGGAAAGCAAGCACGCCAACAGGATGGCGCCGACATGATCGCGTTTAATGCCCATCTTGATGATGTAGGCATTCTGCGGTCCGATGGCGATGATGAGGGATAGACCCAGCGCAAATCCTGCGAGCAATACTGACATGGTTTCTAGTCTGCGCATAGCGCCATATGAAGTCCAGTTAAATGTTCTACAGCTGGTTTAAAATAGCTTCATGAACCCACTCCATACTGAAACTCTGCTGGTCATCATCGATGAAGGATCCTTCGAGGGGGCTGCGGCTGTGTTGAGAATCACTCCTTCGGCCGTCAGTCAGCGCATCAAAGCGCTGGAAGTATCGACTGGTCGAATCCTTCTGCGCCGCGGAGCTCCCGTCACCGTGACTGAAGCAGGGGAGATCGTCGCCCAAGCAGCACGGCGCATGGCGCTGGTCCAAGCTGAGGCGGATGCGCGGCTGACCGAGCGCCTGTCCCGCGTTCCACTCACCGTTGCTATCAACTCGGATTCCCTGGCCACGTGGTTCCGCCCTGTAGTCCAGCGCACCGCCGAGCGCGGTGAGGCGGCGCTGCGTATACGCATCGAGGATGAGGCCCGCACGTTGGCCATGCTGCGCCGCGGCGACGTGCTGGGCGCGGTCACCCGCGAGCAAACTCCGGTCTCCGGTTGCGAATCCACCTACCTCGGCACCATGCGCTACTTTGCCGTCGCTGCACCCAGCCTGGCGGAGGGTTTCGAAGACTGGGATACCCTGCCCATCGTGGGCTTTGGTCCGAACGACGCCACCTTGGATGACGCCATGCGCGAGCGCTTCATCGACTCCCATGTCCTGCGCGCGAGGGTATCCCAGATTCCCTCTTCGGAGTCCTACGTAGAGGCCGTGCGCTACGGCCTGGGCTGGGGTCTGGTGGCGAGGCTGCAGGCCCAGCCCCTGCTGGAGACGGGAGAGCTGGTGCTTCTCGACGACTTCCCGCTCGACATTGACCTCTATTGGCAACGCTGGCGGCTGGAGTCGGAAGTGCTCGCGGACCTCACGGCAGATGTCTTAGACGCAGGCCGTGCGGTTTTAGCTACGCGCCGCGCCGATAAAGATGCACCATAAGGGCGCTGTGCTGCCTTAAGTTGGAGGCATGAGCGATAAAACTCCTGATAAAGCCACCGACTTTGATGACGATATCCCGACCTACACGGGGAAAGACTCCGTGAAGGACAGCACGCCTGAGGCAGAAGCTGTAGAAGCTGCCGATAAGCCGAAGAAGAGTAGCCTCTTCCAACGCCCCGGCCGCGCCGAGCCGCAGGTGATTAAGCCGAAGAAGGCTGAGGAGCCTGCTGTTGAGGCAGAGCCTGAAGCCAAAACCGAAACCTTTGAGAGCGCCACCCGCGAGTCCTTGTCTTTCGACAGCGCTGCAGCTGAAACCGAGACCACTGCCTTCCCGCGCGCGGAGGCCATGGCCGAGCCTGATACGCAGACAACCGCTATGCCGGTATCGGCAACCGCAACCGAGTCCGCAGCAACTGAGACCTACGAGGAAGTACCAAGCACGGTTGCCGTTGCCGATCCCGCCGTGGACTCCGAGCCTGCAGCCGTGGAGGAGAAGCCGGAGCCAGCACGCCGCGGCACCATCGACTTCGGTTTGCTCTTCGTGCGCTTGGCGCTCAGCGTTTACCTGCTCGTGGCGGGTGCCTCGACCTTCTTCAAGCTCGGCGGCAACGAGGGCCTGTCGGGTCTGGAGAACGAGTTCGGCGAGTACACCATGGCAGCGGCACTTGCCATCGGCGTGCCGACCGTCCAGCTTATCGCCGGTGCCTTCCTGCTGCTGGGACTGGTGACGCCGCTGGCGGCCATGTTCGGTCTTATCGTCACTGGCTTCTCCGCTATCCACGGCCTCAACGCCTCGGGTGCTGGGTTGGATGTCTTTGCCTGGAATGAGAGCGTCTGGCTGGGCCTGGTGCTCTTCGTTATCGCGGTGGCCCTGCAGTTCACCGGTCCGGGCTTCATCTCCCTGGACTTTAACCGCTCGTGGACTCGCCGCCCATTGGCAACGTCCTGGATTTTCGTCGTCATTGGCGTGGCCGCGCTCGTTGCCATCTGGTGGTTTGGCGCGGGCGTTAACCCGCTGAACTAGGCGCTGTTAGCACGTTTCTACGCTCCCAGCCTGCAGCTATATACAAACTCTTGTTATTTTCCGTTGTGTAAAGTAAGTTGCTTTCCGTAATGGAAAACAATGACTTTGGTGCCGCAGGAGGGGAGCTTTAGTTTTGTCCAATCAGGATGTTCGGGACGCGCTCGCATTTGAGGAACAACAACGGCTGGCCGCGGCCAAACGGCCACCCGTTTGGCTAAGTCTGCTCGCAGCGGCGGCGTACGGCGCGTGGTTTGCCTACATGTGGATCAAGGATGACGTCCATCCTCTCGTTCCTGTTGGTGGACTGCTTCTTCTACTCGCGCTCTTGGTGAGTCTTGCCGTCTTTTACCGCACGGGGGTGAGGGATTCAATGCGCCAGAAGGTTGATCCGTACGCCTCTAGGAATGTGACCTGGCGCTTCTACGCAGGATTGGGATTTATGATTCTGCCGGCGCTCTTCAACCCTTTCGTTGAAGGACACGTTATTGCCTCGTGCATCGCAGGTGTGCTGTGCAGTCTGTCGGTCTTTTGGACGTTGCACACCGGTGCGCTGAATAGGATGCCGCGATGAGTGAGCTCGATCCGATAATTCACCCGCTCAACCGCTTTAAGATATGCGCCACGCTCAATGCCTTCGGCGCCACGCAGGGCGGGGAGGTAAACCGTGAGATGAAATTCGCCATGTTGCGCGACCGCACGGAGCTTTCCGATGCCTCCCTGTCCAAGCAGCTCGGAGCTCTAGAGCAAGCTGGCTACGTCACGCGCTTCCGCGAATATGGCACCAGCCGTGCTAAAGATTCAGTGTGGGTGGCCTTGACAGAGAAGGGCAAGAGCGCCTTCGACGGCCACTTGGCAGCACTCAAGGTTTTAGCCGAGGGCTGAGGTGCCCGTGTTGCCAAAGTTTTCCCATTTTTTGCAATGGCG
Source organism: Corynebacterium hiratae (assembly GCF_009708045.1). Classification (NCBI taxonomy): domain Bacteria; kingdom Bacillati; phylum Actinomycetota; class Actinomycetes; order Mycobacteriales; family Corynebacteriaceae; genus Corynebacterium; species Corynebacterium hiratae. The sequence continues at coordinate 137,397 of NZ_VIOG01000001.1, forward strand.
GCGCATAACTTTGTCAGAACGGGCAGTTTGCGTTTCGGGGCTCAGTTGGTTTGGGCCGCAGCGAGTTCGGTTTGTGGCTTGTCTGCTTTATTGCCTTGAACCTTGAGGCAGATGGCGTAGAGAATCCAGCACAGGAGTGCTAGCCACACGAAATCATCGACCAAGAACTTCTGGTACAGCGGCATCGCGTGAACATCGATGCTATCGCCGAACCACCACTTCGGCGGAACGGTGAGCAGCATGCCAGTCCAGGCAGCCAGCACAGCCAGCAAGCTGCCAGCGACCCAGGTGGAATTGCGCCAGGACCAGGCGCGGTAGACCAGAACCGGCACGATGAGGGACAGCCACACCCAGTGGTGGGACCACGAAACGGGGGAGATGAGCAACATGGTGGTGGCGGTGGTGAGGTGGGCGTCGACAAGCAGGCCGCGCCGCATCTGTGCCAGGATAAGGGTGGAGCCAAGGCCGATGACTGCGAGCGCAGCCACGAGCCACAGCACGTTGATGAGCGTGCCGTGGTTGTCCATGGCCTCCTGGGAGGTAAAGAGGCGCTGGATGACGCCCTTGAGCGAGGAGTTGGACTGATAGTCCGTAGCCACGCCGAAGTCTGCGCCCTTGCCCATATCGAGAAGCTTCGAGCTGAAGAATTCGACGAAGGCCTCCCAGCGGTAAGCGGCGGCCAATAACGTAGCCACGACGGCGGAGGCTAAGGCCGTGAGGATGGGCCGCCACTCGCGGCGCAGCAGGAAGTAGAGCAGCATGGCCAACGGGGTGATCTTGATGGCCGCCGCGAGACCTATCAGCCAGCCCTGCGGAAGCTTGCGCTCGCGGGGAACAAGATCAAAGATGACCAGCGCCATGATGACGATATTGATCTGCGCAAAACCGTTGTTGAGGCGGATGGGTTCAAAGAACATGGCCGCGGCCCACGCGATCGCCACGGTGGGCCACAGGTGCGGCACCTTGAGCGCGCGGAAGATCGCGTAGAGGCAGGCAAAGACCAGGGCGTCCGAGAGGACGATCATGATGTCGCCGGCGAGCGAATCGCTCATCCAGTCAAAGGCAGTCAGCGGCACCATGACCAGCGCCCCGAAGGGCGGGTAGATAAAGGGGAGCGCCAAGTCCCCGGCGTACATGGGCTCGGAATAGACCGAGCGGCCCTCCATGAAGGCGCGCACGCCCTCTCGGTAAATGATCATGTCCACCGGGAAGTCCGTGTGGAGGACGTGGCGGATGACGCCCACCAGGCCAATGATGAGCCCGGCGGCGGTCAGGAGTGTGCGCCTTGCGGCGTTAGTGGCGAAATTCATCGCCCCATACTCTAATTGACGTAACCATCCACCACGCGCACCGCACCACGGTCAGCGGACGTGGCCATGTTGGCATAGGCGCGCAGGGCCTTGGTGACCGGGCGGTTGCGGTCCTTCGGCGTCCAGGGCTTCTCACGCTGCTCCTCGATGGCGCGGCGGCGTTCGAGAACGTCCTCGTCGACGTCGAGGGTGAGCTGGCGCTCGCGGATGTTGATGGTGATGGGATCACCGTTTTCCACCAGGCCGATGAGACCGCCGTGGGCTGCCTCGGGGGAGATGTGGCCGATGGACAGGCCGGAGGTACCACCGGAGAAGCGACCATCCGTAATCAAGGCGCAAGCCTTGCCCAAACCGGAGCCCTTGAGGAAGGAGGTCGGGTGCAGCATCTCCTGCATGCCGGGGCCGCCCGCGGGGCCCTCGTAGCGGATGACGATGACATCGCCGGGCTGGACTTCCTTCTTGAGGACGATGGAGACGGCCTCCTCCTGGGACTCCACCACGCGGGCCGGGCCAGTGAAGGTCCACAGCTCTTCCTCCACGCCGGCGGCCTTGACGATGGCCCCGTTGGGGGCGAGGTTTCCGCGCAGGACAACCAGGCCGCCGTCGGAGGAGAAGGCATGCTCGGCGTCGTGGATGCAGCCATTGGCAGCGTCGGTGTCGAGCTCATCCCAGCGGTTGGACTGGCTGAAAGGCTCGGTGGTGCGCACACCGCCGGGGGCAGCGTGGAAAAGCTCGAGGGCGGCCTCCGTGGCCTTGCCGCCGCGGATATCCCAATCGTCGAGCCACTCCTCAGCGTTGTCGTAAAGCGCGGTGTGGACCTTGAGGTTCAAATGGCCGGCGCGGCGCAGCTCGCCCAAGATGGCGGGGATGCCGCCGGCGCGGTGCACGTCCTCGATGTGGTAGGTGCCGTTGGGGGCCACCTTGGACAGGCAGGGCACGCGGTAAGAGATCTCGTTGATGTCCTCGAGGGTGAAGTCCACCTCGCCCTCCTGCGCGGCGGCCAGCGTGTGGAGGATGGTGTTGGTGGAACCACCCATAGCCATGTCCAAAGCCATGGCATTGCTGAAGGCTTCCTTGGTGGCGATAGAGCGCGGAAGGACGGCGTCGTCTTCGTCGCCGTAGTAGCGTCGGCACAGGTCCACGATGGTGCGGCCGGCCTGCTCGAAGAGATCGCGGCGGGCGCTGTGGGTAGCCAGCGTGGTGCCATTGCCTGGAAGGGCCAAGCCGAGCGCCTCGGTGAGGCAGTTCATGGAGTTGGCGGTGAACATGCCAGAGCAGGAACCACAGGTGGGGCAGGCGCTTTCCTCCACGCGGGTCAAGTCCTCATCGGAGACGGCATCGCTGGCCGACGCTGTAATGGCCGTAATCAGATCCGTCGGCGCGTGCGCCACGCCGTCAACGACAACAGCCTTGCCGGCTTCCATCGGGCCACCGGAGACGAAGATGGTGGGAATGTTGAGGCGCAGCGCGGCATTCAACATGCCCGGGGTGATCTTGTCGCAGTTCGAGATGCACACCAGGGCGTCGGCAGTGTGGGCATTGACCATATACTCGATGGAATCGGAGATGATCTCCCGCGAAGGCAGGGAGTAGAGCATGCCGCTGTGGCCCATGGCGATGCCATCGTCAACAGCGATGGTGTTGAATTCCTTGGGCACGCCGCCGGCTTCGCGCACGGCGTCGGCCACGATGTCGCCGACGTTCTTGAGATGGACGTGGCCGGGAACGAACTGGGTAAAGGAGTTGGCGATGGCAACGATCGGCTTGCCAAAGTCGCTCTCCTTGGAGCCGGTAGCGCGCCACAGTGCGCGTGCACCGGATGCCTGGCGGCCAACGGTGGTGACTTTAGAGCGGAGAGGGTACACGGTTAATCCTTCAGTTCGGGGTGTTTCTTGAGGTACTCGGCGTATTCCTCCTTGGTAAGGAGGATTTGCTGGCCATCGCGGTGGACGATGACGACCTTGTCATCGGCGGCTTCGCGGCCAGCGGTCAGGGCGTCGGGGATGCGGCCGTTGGAAGCGGCGGCAAGGCGGGGGAGGGAGTTAAAAGTCACGCCCGGCAGGTTGAGGTTGTCGCCGCTGGTGGTGCGAGCGTAGGCCTTCGAGCGCTGGAATCCGATGCCTTTAAAGTCCTTCCACGCGATGTCCTTGGGGCCGCGGAAGCCATAAGTGATGTGGATGCCTTTCGCGTCCACGGTGGTGCGGGCACGCAGGACCCACCAGATGGCCAACACCGGGAAGATGAGGATCCAGAAGAGGTATTTCGGGGCCCAGCCAATGCTGAGGAAAGCGATGGCGGCGAGGATGCCGATGCCGAGGAGGTGTTCGCGGGTGGGCTTGAACGTTTCGGCCGCGGGGTGTTCGGCACGAGTTGATGCGTTCTGCGGGTGTGAGGACGTCATAGTGGGTCATCGTAATTGACAGCGTGGCGCGGTGGCGAACCGCCCCACCTGTGCAATCTCGCAAAATGAGAAAAAGATCCCAAAAATGGGGGTAAATGCCTGCGGTGGCGTTTCTATCAGTGTACAGTTTAGCCCATGATCATTATTCGACTTCACCTCGTAGTAGTACCCGGGCGGCGCGAGCCGTAGCGAGTCCACTAGTGACGTCGACCAGCAAGCGCCCCCGTTACCTTCACACCCAGGAAGGACAGCGGGGGCGTTATTAGTTGGATGATCTCTCCGATATCCATCCCCACTGAAGGAGCACAACAACCGTGACAGCTTCCACTCCGCCACAGCGGGCGCCCGAGCGCATCACGGGCGCACACGCCATTGTCCGTACCCTCGAAGATTTGGGCACCGAGCTTGTCTTCGGCATTCCGGGCGGCGCCGTGCTTCCGCTGTACGACGCCCTCTTTGAATCCACGAAGCTGCGCCACGTGCTCACCCGCCACGAGCAGGGGGCCGGCCACGCCGCCGAAGGTTATGCCCAGGCATCCGGAAAGGTAGGCGTCATGATTGCCACCTCCGGTCCGGGTGCCACCAACCTGGTGACCCCGCTGGCGGACGCCAACCTGGACTCCGTGCCGGTCGTGGCCATCACCGGTCAGGTGGGCAGCTCCTTGCTGGGCACCGACGCCTTCCAGGAGGCCGATATCCGCGGTGTGACCATGCCGATTACGAAGCACAACTTCATCGTCACCAAGGCAGAGGACATCCCGGGGGCTATTGCTGCCGCGTTCCACCTGGCGTCCACCGGACGGCCGGGCCCGGTCCTCGTGGATATCCCGAAGGATGTCCAGAACGCCCTGATGGAGTACTCCGGCCCAGTCATGCCGGACCTGCCGGGGTATAAGCCCACCACGACCCCGCACCCGCGCCAGATCACGCAGGCTGTTCAGCGTATTGCCCGCGCGGAGCGCCCGGTGCTCTACGTTGGCGGCGGCGTCATTAAGGCGGAGGCTTCCCGCGAGCTGCGCGAGTTTGCTGAGCTGACCGGCATCCCGGTGGTCACCACCCTCATGGCGCTCGGCGCCTTCCCGGATAATCACCCGCAGCACATGGGCATGCCCGGCATGCACGGCACGGTGCCGGCGGTGGCGGCGCTGCAGCGCGCGGACCTTATCATCGCCGTGGGCGCGCGCTTCGATGACCGCGTGACCGGTGATACCGATACCTTTGCTCCGCACGCCGAGGTCATCCACGCCGACATCGACCCGGCCGAGATCGGCAAGATCCGTGAGGTAGCTGTTCCCATCGTGGGTGATGCGCGCGAGGTGCTCCTTCGTCTGACCAAGGCTTATGCCAATGACGCGGAGTTGGATGCCCCGAACCTCGGTGACTGGATGGAGTACCTGGGAGATTTGCAGCGGCGCTACCCGCGCGGTTTCGAGCCGACGTCGGACGGGCTGCTCAACCCGCAGGAGGTTATCCAGAAGCTCAGCTCCATCGTGGGGCCGGAGGCTATCTACTGCGCGGGCGTCGGCCAGCACCAGATGTGGTCGGCACAGTTCCTCGACTTCGAGCACCCGCGCAGCTGGATCAACTCCGGCGGTGCCGGCACGATGGGCTACGCCGTACCCGCAGCGCTGGGCGCTAAGGCCGCATGCCCGGAGCGTGAGGTTTGGGCGATTGACGGCGATGGCTGCTTCCAGATGACCAACCAAGAGCTCACCACCGCCGCGGTGGAGGGATTCCCCATCAAGGTGGCTGTCATTAATAACGGAAACCTGGGCATGGTGCGCCAGTGGCAGACGCTCTTCTATGAGAACAAGTACTCCCATACCAAGCTGCGTGAGCACGATGAGTACGTCCCGGACTTCGTCAAGCTCAGCGAGGCCCTGGGGTGCGAGTCCATTCGCGTCACCACGGCAGAAGAGATTGGCCCCGCGATTGAGCGCGCGCGCTCAATCAATGACCGCCCGGTGGTCATTGATTTCATCGTGGGCCAGGATGCCCAGGTGTGGCCGATGATTGGTGGCGGCGCCTCCAATGAGGAAATTCAGTACGCCCTGGGCCTGCGCCCGCTGTTTGATGAAAACGAGTCCGCGGCCGAGGATCCGGCCGACATTCACGAATCCCTCGAGGAGGCCTAAGAACAATGGCTAAAGACGACATCACCCGACACATCCTGTCCGTGCGGGTCCAGGACATTGAGGGCATCATCTCCCGCGTGACCGGTATGTTTACCCGCCGCGGCTACAACCTCATCTCGCTGGTCTCCGCGCGGACCGAAACCGAGGGGATCAACCGCCTGACCATCGTTGTGGACGCCTCCGAGGTTGTCATCGAGCAGGTGACGAAGCAGCTCAACAAGATTGTTCCGGTGCTCAAGGTGGTGGAGCTGGAGGAAGAAAACACCATTGCCCGCGCCATCATGCTGGTCAAGGTGGCCGCGGATAACTCGAACCGCCCCCAGGTGGTCGACGCGGTGAACATCTTCCGCGCCCGCATCGTGGACGTATCGCCGGAGTCCGTGGTGGTGGAGGCCACCGGTACGCCGGGCAAGCTGCAGGCGCTTCTCGACGTCCTCGAGCCCTTCGGTATCCGTGAGCTGGTGCAGTCCGGAAACGTCGCGCTGGGGCGTGGCCCGAAGGCGATGGCACCGAGCAAATAAATAATCTCACATTGTGGGCATCGTGTCCCAAAATGTGATACAAATTCAGTAGACCACGTCACTATTCACTGAGTAGTGACAACGAACCACAGAGAGAAGGAACAACAACATGGCTATTGAGACTCTGTACGATTCCGATGCCGACCTGTCCATCATCCAGGGCCGCAAGGTCGCCATCATTGGCTATGGCTCCCAGGGCCACGCCCACGCAATGAACCTGCGTGACTCTGGCGTTGAGGTGGCGATCGGCCTGCGCGAGGGTTCCAAGTCCCGCGAGAAGGCGGAAGAGGCTGGCTTTAAGGTCCTGAGCAACGCTGAGGCGTCCAAGTGGGCTGACGTCATCATGCTGCTAGCCCCGGATACGTCCCAGGCGACCATCTTCACCGAGGACATTGAGCCAAACCTGGAGGACGGCAACGCTCTGTTCTTCGGCCACGGCCTCAACATTCACTTCGAACTGATCAAGCCGGCGGAGAACATCACCATCGGTATGGTTGCGCCGAAGGGTCCGGGCCACCTGGTCCGCCGCCAGTTCGTCGACGGCAAGGGCGTGCCCTGCCTGATCGCTACCCAGCAGGATCCGAAGGGCGAGGGCCGCGAGCTGACACTGTCTTATGCCGCGGCCATCGGCGGCGCCCGCGCCGGCGTTATCCCGACCACCTTCGAAGCCGAGACCGTCACCGACCTCTTCGGTGAGCAGGCCGTTCTGTGCGGTGGTACCGAGGAGCTCGTGAAGGTCGGTTTCGAGGTGCTGGTGGAAGCCGGTTACGAGCCGGAGATGGCCTACTTCGAGTGCCTGCACGAGCTGAAGCTCATCGTTGACCTCATGTTCGAGGGCGGCATCAAGAACATGAACTACTCGGTCTCCGATACCGCAGAGTTCGGCGGCTACATCTCTGGTCCTCGCGTCATCGACGCTGACACCAAGCAGCGCATGAAGGACATCCTGTCCGACATTCAGGACGGAACCTTCACCAAGCGCCTGATCGCCAACGTTGAGGGCGGCAACAAGGAGCTGGAGGAGCTGCGCGCCAGCTACAACGATCACGAGATCGAGAAGACCGGTGAGAAGCTGCGCGATCTCATGAGCTGGGTCAAAAACCCACTGGATGCAACGGCATAAATCGCACTGGATCTGAGTAATCCCGCTGGCCACCGGCTGGCGGGATTTTTCGTTACTCGGGCCATCCGTGCCCGCAATGTGATGTTCGCGCACAAACGGGCACGTTCCCACATTTGGCGGTAGGCTCGAGGTCATGGGTTTCTCTACGCCAAGCTATGACCTTAATGACCTTTTCGCTCGCATCGATCGCGGTGATATTCAGCTGCCTGACTTCCAGCGCTCTTATTCCTGGGATGAGGACCGCATTAGATCGCTGATCGTCACCGTCTTGCGCGGCTACCCGCTCGGCGCATTAATGGCCTTGGATACCCGCAACGAAACTATGCGCTTTCGCCCCCGCCCATTGGCTGGTGCCCCGGATACCGGGGTGAACCCGGGCTTGCTCTTGCTTGATGGGCAGCAGCGCCTTACCACCTTGTATCACTGCTTCCGCGGCGAGGGCTTCGTCGATACCACTGATTTTCGTTCCAAGAAGGTCTCCCGCAAGTACTACGTGGACCTGCGCATAGCGACCTCGGAGGACATCATGCCGGACGAGGCCGTCTTCGCCGTCAACCAACATGGTGAGCTGCGCTCCCACTTCGCGCCGGATATCGAAGGTTCCTTGAACACCCGCGAGGCCGCAATCGAGGAGTGCTGCATCCCGGTCTCAGCCCTGCTGAGCGAGGAAGGCACCAGCATGCTCTTCGAGCTCGCAGCCGCCAACGATGGTGCCACCCGTGATGTGGTTGCCGCCTTCAACAACCGCATCCTGCGCCCACTGTCCGGCTACACCGTGCCGATGATCCGCCTCTCCCGGGAGACGGCAAGCGCCGGTATCGGCTCGATCTTTGCGCAGGTAAATTCCGCTGGTCTGCAGATGGATGTCTTCGATCTGCTCACGGCTGTCTTTGCCTCCGAAGACCCGGACTTCCACCTGGCGGAGGATTGGGCGGCCGTCGAGAAGCAGCTGCGTTCCTTCCCGGCGCTCGACGGCATTGGCCGCAACGAGTTCCTCTCGGCCGTGTCTTTGCTGGTGTCGGGGGAGAAGGGCAACGCTGGTGGTCAGCGCGAAGACATCCTGCAACTGACGCTCGCTGAGTACCGCAAGGCCGCGGAGACCCTCGTGATTACCTTCCGTGAGGTCGCCGAGTTCTTGGCTGAGCGCTGCATCCTGTCCCTGGAGCAGGTGCCTTATTCCGAGCAGATTATCCCGCTGGCGGTCATCCTGGCACGTCTGGCTGAGAAGAAGGGCGTGCTTTCCAGCCAGGAATCCTGGGACCGCCTCAACCAGTGGTTCTGGAGCGGTGTCTTCGGTGAGCTTTACGGCTCCTCGGCCGTCAAGCTGCGCGCTGCCCGTGATGTCGACGAGGTGACCAGCTGGGTTGCCGGCGATACCGAGGACGTTCCGAAGACGGTGCGCGATGCTTCCTTCCGCGAGTCCCGCTTGCTGTCCGTGGGGGAGAACGACGGCGTATGGCACGGCCTCTACGCTCTGCTCATGGCACGCGGCGCCAAGGATTGGCGGACGGGGCGCGCCTTCAACCGCCATAGCTTCGAGGAGCTGCAGCCGGGATTCTTCCCGGTCTTCCCGCTTCGCTGGTGCGAGCGCCACGGTATCAGCGGCGTGCTGGCGAACTCCGTGCTCAACCGCACGCCGATGGGCAAGCGCACCGAGGTGGTCCTGGACGGGCATTCGCCCGAGCGCTACCTGCCGCGCGTGCAGTCAAAGTCGATCATGGAGGATGCCGAGTTCGATAGTGTGTTGGCCTCCCACGACTTAGATCCGGAGCTCCTGACTGCGAAGACCGCGCACCAGTTCTTCGCCGATCGCCGCGAGCGCTTTGTCGGCATCGTCGAATATGCACTCAACAAGCAGGTGGTGCGCGACGTGGATGAGGCGAACCTTTCCGGCGGCGAGGAGGGCCCGCAGGCCTTTGCGCGTTAAGGTTCCTTCTCCACGTGCGCTACAGGTCGTGCCTGTAGCTCTGCTGCTAGTCGTGACGGGCCTAGGCGCTGCGGGCTGTTCCTCGCTGGGGCGGGGCGAGCCGATTCTCACGCAGGACATCACCGCCCTCCCCGAAGCGGACATCGACCTGGCCCGCGCGAGCGAGGAGAACCGCTTGCGGCTTATCGACCCCCAATTCGCCAACGAGGTCACCGTGGTGGGGGACCGCTGGGGCATAGACTCTGCGCGCTTGTTCTTCAAGGAGAGCAATACGCTGATCCTCGCCGAAGAGACGGATGCCGCGGCCCTGCGCGCGGCGACGTTGAGCGTGTCCCAGCGCGTGCCCATGGTGACGTACGATGCGTCGATTCGCCCGCAGATTTCACAGTTGCTCGCTGATCTCGACGTAGACCAGCTCCTCGTTATCGGTAACGTTCCGTGGGCTAGCCAGAACGGGCAACTTGAAGTTATCCACGACCCAGGAAACACCAAGGCGCTGGGGGAATACACCGCTTTTCGTTTCACGTCGAAGGTGGTCATGAGCCGTGAGCGCATGGTTGACAACATTGCACGCTTGGATTCCTCTACGAAAACGGAGCTCAAGGCCGCCTGGGAGCCCCTGCCGCAGCACATAACGAAGGAAAAGATGCCGGCTATTCCGGCCCAGGCGCGCCGCGACGCACAAATGGCGCCGGTGATTGTGGCGACCGCGGAAAGCCCCCTAGCCAACGTGGTCAATGCCACCGCCTACGGTGGCACGGTCTTCGTCATGACCGAGCCAGATCCGTCGGCGACGAAGGCCGGCGCGGCGATAACGGCAGGGCTGTCGGAGGGGCCTATCGTGGCCCTCGGACCGGAATTCGGTTCAGTGACAGAATTCACGCATAAAATCACTCAGGGCTGGAAAGAATAAACTACACTTCTCGGCATCTCCAATTCTGACTAGTAAAGGAAGTTATGTCGAAGCCGGTCGTACTTATCGCCGATAAGCTTGCCGAATCCACTGTTGATGCCCTCGGTGACACCGTTGAGGTTCGCTGGGTTGATGGCCCAAACCGCGAGGAACTTCTCGCCGCAGTGCCTGAGGCCGATGCGCTCCTCGTCCGCTCCGCCACGACCGTGGACGCGGAGGTTTTGGCCGCCGCAGAGAACCTGAAGATCGTCGGCCGTGCCGGCGTTGGCTTGGACAACGTTGACATCCCAGCCGCCACTGAGCGTGGAGTCATGGTTGTCAACGCGCCGACCTCCAACATCCACTCCGCCTGCGAGCAGGCCATCGCCTTGCTCCTGGCCACCGCGCGCCAGGTGCCGGCGGCGGATCAGTCTCTTCGCCAAGGCGAGTGGAAGCGCTCGTCCTTCAAAGGCGTCGAGATCTATGGCAAGACCATCGGCATCGTGGGCTTCGGCCACATCGGCCAGCTCTTTGCCCAGCGCCTGGCGGCCTTTGAGACCACCATCATCGCGCACGATCCTTATGCCAACCCGGCCCGTGCGGCAGCGCTGGGTGTGGAGCTGGTGAGCCTTGAGGAGCTCATGTCCCGCTCTGACTTTGTGACGATCCACCTGCCCAAGACCCCGGAGACCGCCGGCATGTTCGATGCCGAGCTTTTGGCGCAGGCCAAGAAGGGCCAGATCATCATTAACGCCGCCCGCGGCGGCCTCGTCGATGAAGCGGCGCTAGCTGCCTCCATCAAGTCTGGCCACCACCGCGGCGCAGGCTTCGACGTCTATGCTTCCGAGCCCTGCACCGATTCCCCGCTGTTTGAGCTTCCGCAAGTTACCGTGTCCCCGCACTTGGGCGCATCCACGGTCGAAGCGCAGGACCGCGCCGGTACCGATGTCGCCGCCTCCGTGTTGAAGGCACTGGCCGGCGAGTTCGTCGCGGATGCCGTCAACGTTGAAGGCGGCCGGGTCGGCGAGGAAGTCGCCGGCTGGTTGGACCTGACCCGCAAGCTGGGCTTGGTAGCCGGCAACCTGCTGGATGCTGCACCGGTTGCCGTGGAGGTCGAGGCCTGCGGTGAGCTGGCCAACGAGGATGTCTCGGCTCTTGGTCTGTCTGCTGTTCGCGGACTGTTTTCCGGCGTGGTCTCGGAGGCTGTCACCTTCGTTAACGCAATGAAGATCGCCGAAAGCCGCGGCGTGACCGTGGACGTGAAGACCAACGTGGAGTCGAAGGGCCACCGCTCTTCGGTGCGCGTCAGGGTGATTGGCCCCAACGGTAAGGTATCGCAGCTGACCGGTGCCCTGACCGGCATTGACGGGGTGGAGAAGATTATCCGCATCAACGGCCGCGGCGTCGATATGCGCGCTACCGGCCGCAACCTCTTCTTCTCCTACAAGGATGCCCCGGGCGCGCTGGGTACCGTGGGTACCAAGCTGGGCTCTGCCGGCATCAACATTGTCGCCGCCGCCTTGACCCAGGGCAAGGACGCCTCCGACGCTGTGCTCATTCTGCGCGTCGAGCGCGAGGTACCAGAGGAGCTCGTCGAGGAGATCAACTCGGCGCTGGGGGCTACCTGCCACCAGCTCGATTTGGATGCCTAATCTACACCGCACCTGAGTGGAGTCCACCGCCCCCTGCAGAGCCAGTCATGGTTCTTCAGGGGGTTTCGGCTTCATGGAGGGCTCGAGGGTGGTACTCTCTCAAGTATCCAATATGTGAGAAAGGAATCCCACAAAATGAAACTTGCAGTGATTGGCGGCGACGGCATTGGCCCCGAGGTAACCGCGGAAGCGCTCAAGGTTCTGCGCGCGGTGCGCGAGGACATCGAGGCAACCGATTACGACCTGGGTGCTCGACGCTACCTGCGCAACGGAGAGCTGCTTACCGACGCCGACCTGGCCTCCCTGCGCGAGCACGACGCCATCCTGCTCGGTGCGATTGGCGCCCCCGGTGAGGTTCCGCCCGGCGTCTTGGAGCGCGGCCTGCTGCTGAAGATGCGTTTTGCGCTCGACCACCACGTTAACCTGCGCCCCTCCAAGTTGTACCCGACGTCCACCTCCCCGCTGGCTAACCCGGGCGATATCGACTTCGTCGTCGTGCGCGAGGGCACCGAAGGCCTGTACTGCGGTAACGGAGGAACTCTGCGCGAGGGCACCGAGCACGAGGTGGCCTCGGAGGTTTCCCAGAACACCCGCTACGGCGTTGAGCGCGTGGTGCGCGATGCCTTCCAACGCGCGATGTCCCGCCGCAAGCACGTCACGCTGGTGCACAAGACCAACGTTTTGGTCAATGCCGGTGGGCTGTGGCAGCGCACCGTGAACGAGGTGGCACAGGAGTTCCCGGAGGTCACCGTGGACTACAACCACATCGATGCCGCAACCATCTACATGGTCACCGATCCCACGCGTTACGACGTCATTGTGACCGATAACCTCTTTGGTGACATCCTGACTGACCTGGCCGGTGCTGTTACCGGTGGCATCGGCTTGGCCGCCTCCGGAAACATTGACGCCTCCGGTGCGAATCCCTCCATGTTCGAGCCTGTCCACGGTTCTGCCCCGGACATCGCGGGCAAGGGGATTGCGGATCCGACCGCGGCGATCCTCTCGGCCGCGATGCTACTGCGCCACCTCGGTGACGAGGACAACGCTGTGCGCATTGAAGAGGCCGTTGCTGCCGACGTCTCCTCCCGTGGGGATGCACAGCCAAAGACCACCGAAATTGGTGACCGAATCGCCTCCGCGCTGCGCGCCTAGCACTGTATGGTTGGCGCATGAGCGTCGAAATAGACGAGGTCACTAGCTTCCTCGCCCAGCACGAGCCTTTCTCCCGCCTGCCGGAGGAAGAGCTCACCGCGCTGTCTGCACAGCTGAGCATGATCTACCTGCGCCGCGGGGATGTCCCCGTCCGGCTCGGGGAGGAAAACGCATTCCTGCACATCATCCGCACCGGGGCAATAGATGTTCTGGGAGAGGATGGCGTCCTCCTCGATCGGCGCGAACCCGGGCTGACCTTCGGCTATTCCACGCTGCAGGGTGAGCCGGTTTCCGTCTATGAGATGGTCGCGGTCGAAGACAGTCTGGTCTTCACCCTGCCGCAGCACGCTTTTAGCGAGTGCGCCCAACGCAACCCAGACATCGCACGGTTCTTTTCGGCCAAGTCGCGCCAGATCCGAGCAGCCGCCCGCGAGCTGTCCGATTCCGCACCGACGGATGTTCTCCGCACGCCGCTGCAGGACCTTATCCGCACCGACGTGCTCACCGCTCCGCCCACCACCACGATCGCGGAAGCCGCTGGCATGATGACTGACCGGAGTGTGTCCTCGCTCCTCGTCGTGGAGCCCGGGAACCAGAACGGCACCCGCCTTAAGGGCATCGTGACGGACCGCGATCTGCGCTCCCGCGTGCTCGCCGTTCACCGCGATCCTGGCCAGGCGGTGGGGGAGATCATGACGCCCAACCCGCTGACGGTATCTGCCGATGCCCCCGCCATGGAGGCGCTGCTGCACATGGCCGAGCGAGGTATCCACCACCTGCCGGTGGTCACCGAGGGCGCATTGCAGGGCATTGTCACGCAGTCGGACGTTACGCGCCTGCTCCATAACGATCCGCTCTACCTCACCGCGGATCTCTCACGGCGCAGCAGTGCCGCTGAGCTTCGTGGCGCTTTTCAGGAAGCCACGCGCCTGGCCGGGCGTTACGTGGAGCGCGGCTCCACCCCGGCGGAAGCCTCCAGCCTGGTCACGCTCGCCGCTGATGCCGTGGCTCGCCGCCTGTGCACGCTAGCCGAGGAGGAACTTGGACCCCCGCCGGTCGAGTATGCCTTCGTGGCCGTCGGTTCGCAGGGCCGCCGGGAAATGGCGCTAGCCTCGGATCAGGACAATGCTCTGGTCCTTGCTGATGACTACGATGCCGCGGTACACGGCGACTACTTCGCGCGGATGAGCTCCTTCGTCTGCCAGGGGCTTGCCGACGCCGGCCAAGTTCTCTGCCCCGGCAACATGATGGCGATGAACGAAGAATGGCGGATGCCCCGGACCCACTGGATCGATACCTTCCGTAGGTGGATCCGGGAGCCCCAACCGGAGGCTCTGCTCAACGCACAGATCTTCTTCGATTTCCGTGTCCTCTATGGCAGCGAGGAGCTGGGCCGGGAAGTTCACACTGCTGCCGTAGAAATGGGTAAGGGCGCAACTCGCTTGCACGCGCACCTGGCCAGCTTGGCAGCGCGCCGCGAGCCGCCGCTGACCTTCTTCAGAGGGCTGGTGGTGGAACGCGATGGCGACTACGCCAACACCCTCGACATTAAGAAGGGCGGGACCGCCGGAATCGTACAGATGGCCCGGCTCTTCGCCTTGGCTTCCGGCTCGACGGTGGTGGATACCCGCCACCGCCTCAGGGAAGCAGCGGGTCATGCGGTGAGCCAACAGGGAGCACAGGAGCTTCTCGACGCCTTCGACTACCTGCGCTCCCTCTCCTTCCAACACCAAGCCCACCAGCTGCGCGAGGGCCAGCAGCCCAATTACAACATCGACCCCAAGAGCCTGGGGCGCATGGAACGCGAGCACCTGCGCGATGCTTTCCGGGCGATCAAGTCGATGCAGAATGCCCTCGCGACCAAATACCCAGTGAGGAATATCTAGATGTGGAATCGCTGGAGCCGCCGGGCGGACTGGGGCGCGCCCCGCGCACTACACCCCTTGATGACGTGGGCTTGCTGGCCGTGGACATGGAGACGACCAGCCTTAACCCCCGCACGGGGAAGATCGTCTCTATCGGCTGGGTTCCGGTTAATGGCAGAACCATCGACTTATCCGGGGCTGGATATATCGTGGTGCGCGGCGCGCAGGTGGCCGACGACGCACATGTCCACCTGCTGACCCAAAACGTCATCGACGCCGGAGAGGAGCTGGAGAGCGCTATGGAGCAGTTGCGCCAGGCGGTGCAGGGACGCGCGTTGCTCGCACACTTCGCAGCACTTGAAGTGGGATTCATTGAGGCTGCATCCCGCGCGGTGTTCGGAGAGCGCCCGCGGCTGAGCGTGGTGGATACCTTTGCGTTGGAGCGGCGCCACATGGAGCGCATGGGCACCTACCCGCGCGGCGAGGACCTACGCCTTCCCCGCGTCCGAGAGCGCTATGGTCTGCCGCGCTATGGCAGCCACAATGCGCTGAGCGACGCCTTGGCCTGCGCAGAGCTATACCTGGCGCAGCGGGGGAGCACGCGAGCGGTGACCCTGGGAGACGTCGTCCAACGCTGAGATAGACGACGCTTTCTTTGCAACCTTTACTACAGGCCCCTGATCGTGAGTTAAAAATCCTTGCGAGTAGTATGGCCGTTATGCGTTTAGGACGAATTGCTCACACCGAAGGTATCTGTTTCGCCATTATCGATGGCCCCGCCGACGCCCCGCTGGATCAGCTGGTGGCCAAGGAAATTTCCGGCACCCCGTTTACGCCGCCGGAGCCCACTGGACG
The DNA here is from genome assembly GCF_009708045.1 of Corynebacterium hiratae. Classification (NCBI taxonomy): domain Bacteria; kingdom Bacillati; phylum Actinomycetota; class Actinomycetes; order Mycobacteriales; family Corynebacteriaceae; genus Corynebacterium; species Corynebacterium hiratae. The sequence goes on from NZ_VIOG01000001.1 coordinate 153,233, forward strand.
CGAGTGGCCGCTGAGTGAGGTGCGCTTGCTGGCGCCGACCCTGCCGACCAAGGTCGTAGCACTCGGCCGCAACTACGCCGATCACGTCGCGGAGGTCTTCAAGGAGTCTGCCGAGCACCTGCCGCCGACCATCTTCATCAAGCCCTCCACCGCGGTCATTGGCCCGGGCGCACCCATCAAGATTCCGGAGTTTGCCACCAACGTCGAATTTGAGGGCGAGCTCGCTGTGGTGATCTCTAAGGTGTCGAAGAATATTGATCCGGAGAAATGGCGCGATCACGTTGTCGGCTACACCATTTGTAACGATGTGTCCTCCCGCGACCTGCAGTTCCAGGATGGCCAGTGGGCACGCGCGAAGGGGATCGACACCTTCTGCCCGCTGGGCCCGTGGATTGAGACGGACCTGGACTGCATCAATCTCGATGATCAGAAGATCAACGCCTACCTCACGCACGATGGCAAGCGCGAGCAGAAACAGGACTCCAACACCGACCAGATGATCGTGAAGATGGGCGATATTATCGCTGAGATCTCGCAGTCCTACACCCTGTTGCCGGGCGATGTCATCACCACCGGATCCCCGGCTGGCACGGCGCCGATGGTGCCGGGCGATACCATCGAAATTGAGATCCCCGGCGTAGGTAGCTTGAAGAACCCGATCGAGCGCGCTTAGTCGCTGCTCTAGAGGTTGAGCGCGCGGAGAATGGTGCGCAGCTTCGCTGTGGTTTCCTGAAGCTCGGCCGTCGGGTCGGAATCCACGACGATTCCACCGCCCGCCCAGGCGCGGGCGGACAGGCCATCGCCCGAGACCTCCGCGCAGCGGATGGCCACCATGTATTCGCCGTCGCCGGAATCATCGCACCAGCCCACCGCGCCGGCATAGAAGCCGCGGTCGGTCTCAGCGGTCTCGATGAGCGCCTGTGCAGCTTCGGTGGGGGTGCCGCAAATAGCTGGGGTGGGGTAAACCAACTCGGCCAGCTCCAGTGCCGTAATGCTGGAGTCCTTGAGGGTTCCCGCAATCGGGGTGCCCAGATGCCACATTTCATTGGTGGAGGTGAGCTGGGGTGAGGCGGGGGCGTCGAGAGTCGCGCACAGCGGCTGCAGGATGCGGCGGATGTGGTCGACCACGAAGGCATGCTCGCGCAAATCCTTCTCGGAATTGTGCAGGTCCTGACCTGCCATGATGTCGCGTGCTTTATCTGCCTGCCGGGGTGCGGATCCGGCCAAGGGGAAGGCCGTGACTGTTGAACCCTGCTTCTTGATGAGCACCTCCGGGGAAGAGCCCACGAGCATCGCTCCGGGTCGCCCCGCCGGGGTGAGGTCGGCGATGAAACCATCGCGATGGGAGGACAGATCGATCAGCCGCGCGGCGACGAGGAGCGGATCGACAGGGGCGTTGAACTCAATGTCAACGGCGCGGGCGAGGACTACCTTGTCCAACTTCGACGCCTCGATCGTGGCGATGGCTGCTTCAATGCGGCGAAGGTGTTCCTCCGGTTCCGGATCGAAACCGGTAACCCGCGCGTTGAGCGTGCCGCTGCGGTAGTAGGCATGTGGCTCGAGCGGGCCGTCCTCACGGATAATGTTGCGCGGGACTGTCAAAGCGGCCGGATCTCCCTTGTGGAAGGGAAGCGCGCCGACGATCATCGGGACCGCGCCGGCACGCAGCTCGGCTACGGCGGCATCGACATCGCTGAAGGTCGCAGCCGAACCTTGGGTACGCACAGACCCCGTCGCGCGGGACAGGAGGAAGTCGGGGGCGGTGGAGGGTCTGTTTTCACACATAAGGAATAACTCTAGTTCCTTCTTTCCTTCTTACCGAAACCAGATCCACTCCTTATGCGGGGTGACCGCCCCTAGGGGACTAGTCGCGGTTGCGCGGGCGGAAGAACTGCACAGCGATGAACAGCCCGATACCGAGGAGAAGCGCAAGGGAACCCATGCCCGCAAGGAAGCCCGCCCAGAAGCCGGCCATCGGTGCGCCATAGCTCATAGCCTGGATGTTTGCGCTTCCAGCCTGCTGTTCCTCCGTGCTTGGGGCGGGGCGCTGCGCCGCGGCGGTATGCTTGGTGCTTCGTTCCTTCTTGGGCGCCGCGGTACTCCCGGACTCTTTCGCGCGAGTAGCAGAGCGCCCGTTCGAGGTGTTCCGATGTGTGGAATCTCTCTGTTGTTCCACAGTGTGGGATGATCCGTTCTGTGGGGCGCGCTGGCCCTGCGTCTCAGGACGTTGGCTTCTTTCAGAAGCATCTGCGGCCGGCTTCTTTTCGGTGCTTCGCGCGGAGCGCTCAGACTGCTTCGAGTCTTTGGCGTCTCTGGACGTGGAGGGCTGCGCGCCGTTGAGGACGGCCTCGGCCTCCTTGAAGGTTTTATCCATCGTCTTGTCTAACTGAGCGATGGACTTAGAGGTGTCGTTGATCTCCTTGGCCAACTGCTGCGGGCGGTTCTTCGCGCTGCCAGAACCAGAGCCCTGCCCAGCGCCGGCACTGGCACCCCAATCCAGTTGACACACCTCGTCGGGCTCCGCTTCACCTACGAGGAAAGGAACGTCGATGGAATGCTCCGAGCCATCGTTGAGCGTAAACGTGAAGGTTGCGGCATAGGCGCCTGGCTCGGTGAAAATGATCCCGGTGTGGCTGTGGAAGTGATCGGGGTAGTCCCAGGTGATGTCTGGGTCTTCCGAATCAAAGAGGACGGTGGGCGCTGCACCCAGGGAGTTTTGGAATCCCACCATACGTCCGCCTTCCGGTGCGCTGTGCAGCGTTAGCGACAGGGTAGCGCCCTCGGCCGTTGCCGGGTCGAGGTAGCTGGTGTTGAAACCAAGCCAGGGGATTGCCGGGTCTTGGGTTTGGGGGATCTGCCAACCACTCGACGGGATATCGCTTCCGGCTGACTCATCGAAGGCGGCATTGCTGCCGACCTCCACGTAGAACTCGCCGGAATCGTAGTCCTTGCCGGACTCATCGTCGCGGGCGATGAAGGAGATGTTGCCAGAATCTCCCACCAGCGCGAGATCTTGGTGTCCGCGGCTAAAGGCATGCAGGGAGCTGGCATCGCAGGAGGACTCGCCCGCGCGCTCCGCGGCAACAGCGGGCGCTGCAGAAGCAATCATCGTCGGCGAGCTCAGGGCGATAGCGGCGGCAGCGGTCAAGGTTAGGGGACGGATGTTCATGCGGACAGGGACTCCTTTGATTCAGATGGGTGCAGGGAGGATGCCGTGGCACGACGAGAATGCAGAAGAGGGGACAGCGCCCACGCCGCGAGGAAGCAAGCAGTAAGCAGCAGCACGATGGTCGCACCAGCGGGAAGATCGATGGCCCACGCCAGATAGATGCCGAAGAAGCTGCCGAGCGAACCGATGGCCGCGGAGGCGATCATCATCGACCCCAGCGAGTCACAGAGCAGCCGCGCCGTGGCCGCCGGGGTAATGAGTAGGGCGAGCACGAGGACGTTGCCGATGGTGCCCACAGAGATGACCACCGCGCCGGTCACGCAGAGGTAGAGCACGATGTCCAGAGCAAAGACGGGCAGTCCCATCGCGCGGGCGGTCTCTTTGTCCAAGCACGTGGCGGTGAGCTGGGGGCCGAGCAAGACCACGGCCCCAACGATGAGCACCGTGACGATGAACGCGGTGTAGAGATCTGCACGGGAGACACCCGTCAGCGATCCGAAGAGGAAGCTCGTGAGCGAGGCCGTATAGCCCTCCACCCGGGAGATAATGACCATGCCGAACGCAAAGGATGCGGCGAAGAAGATACCGATGACGGAGTCCTCGCGGACCGTGCGCCGCTGAGAGAAGCACGCGATGAGCACGGCGACGGTGCAGCCCGCCACGGCGCCGCCGAGCAGTACTGAGCCCTGGAGCACGAAAGCGATAGCCAGACCCGGGAACACCGCGTGGGAGACGGCATCGCCGATAAAGGCCATCCCGCGCAGCACGACGTAGCACCCCACCACCCCGCACACGATCGCCGCGAGGATGGAGATGCCGACCGCGCGGGCCAAAAAGTCCAGGTGCGGGTTGGCCAGGTCCTGGAAGAACTCAACAAGCGAAATGTCGATCATGCCGCCACCCCAATCGCAGAGAGCAGCGGTGAGGAGGCCGATACCCCGAAGGTCTCGCTCCACGGCTGCGGGGTCAGGCGCAGGTCCTCAGCGGGCCCGTCCGCGACGATCCCCCGGTTAAAGAGCACCAGTCGCGAACACGAATGCGCGGCCTCGGAGAGGTTGTGCGTGGACATGACCACGCTGCTTCCCTGGTCGGTAAGTTTCTGGAAAAGAGTCAGTAGCTCCTCGGTGTTGGGAGCGTCGAGTCCGGTGAAGGGTTCGTCGAGAAGCAGCACCTCGGGCTCGCAGGCCAGAGCGCGGGCGATGAGGACGCGCTGGCGTTGGCCGCCGGACAGCTGCGCAATGGGGCGCTGTGCGAACTCTTCCAAATTGGTCAACTCGATGGCGCGGCGGGCGGCCTGCTTGTCAGCACGGCCCGGCCGCCGGAACCAGCCCACCATTCGCGTGCGCCCGCTGAGCACTGCCTTGGCCACGCTGATGGGGAAGTCCCACTCCACGTCGTGGCGCTGCGGAACGTAGCCCAACGAGGTGGTGACGTCGATGGTACCGGTGAAGGGGACCAGCCCCAGAACGGCGCGCATCAGCGTGGTCTTACCGGCTCCGTTCGGTCCGAGAAGCCCAATAAACTCGCCGGGGTCGACGTCGAAGCATGCGCCGTCGATGACCTGGCGGCCAGAAAGCGATACTGCCAGGTCGTTGATTGAGATGAAGGGATTAGCCACGGCGCCCGCCTTTCGCGCGTAGCACCGCAAACACAGCCCCGACGAGGACGAGTAGGCCCGCACCGGCGAGTGCCCAGACCCACACCGGCACCGCGGCGCCCGCTGAGGCACCCGAGGACTCGGAGCTCGGATCCCACTGCGCGGCGTGTGCCTGCGCGACGTCGGTGCCTGCACCGACGGCAAAGGTCAACGTGGCCTCGGCAGCGACATCGCTCCCGGCGCTCTCGCCCGCGCCTTGCCCGCTCATGCGTACCCGAACCTGGTGGATGCCGGGCTCGCTAAATACCCAGTTAGCGTGCGTGTGCGTGCCCAGGTCCACCCAGAAACCGTCCGTGTCCCCGGTTGCGGTGGACCACAGCAGTTGCGGTTCTTCGAAGCCGCCGTTCTGTAGGAAGAGGGAAAACTCGCCCGGCCCTTGGTGGCCTAAGAACTCCATGGTGAGGCCGCGGTCAACGTTCTCCGTTAGCGAGGGCGCCTGGGTATTCCAGCCCAGCCACGGCACGTCGGCTTGTTCTGTTTGGGGAACGACCCACACCTGCGATCCAGGCTCGGCGCCGACAAAGGAAAAGGCTTTGTCCTCCGGAAGGGTGAGTTGGGCATTGTCGCCGACGTCGAAGACCACGTCAGCAGGATCACGCCACACCGGCGTGGCTGCTGAATCATCGCGGGCGAGGAACTGGGCTTGCCCGTCGACAAGCAGTAGCCCGAGGTCCACGTGACCGTGGTCGATGGTGGCCTCTGTCCCAGGTGCGGCGACCTCTTCATCGGCGCTCACGACCTGGGCCAGATCACCGGCCCACGCGGTCACCGGTGCGAAAGCCAGCGCCGCAGCGGTCAGTGTTGCCGCCAGGGACGTGCCTAGTGTGTGGATGGTGCGATTAGACATGAGTTTCCTTCGTGGTGCTGCCTAAGCAGCGGTTGAGTGAGTGTGCGTTGAATCGCAGGAGGTCGAGATACGTGGGGACGGTGTCATCGAGAGTGTCGCCGTAGATGGGGCAGACCGCGATCCCAAGGGATTCGGCAGCCTCACGGATGACATCGGCGCTGGCCTGTTGTGTAGGTTCGACGAAGACCGCGGGCAGGCGGAGATTCTCCAACGTGCGGCGCAGGGCGATGACGTCCCGCGGCGAAGGCTCGATGGCCGGGTTGGGAGTGACGAATCCCGCAATATCAAGGCCATAACCTTGTTCCAGGTAGGCATAGCCGTGATGAGGCGTGACCAAGTGCCGGTTACGCTCCGGGATGTCTTCGATGAGCCGCCGCACCTCCGCGTCCGCGTCATGCAACTGCTCGATGTAGTCCTGAGCGCGCTCCCGATAGTCCGCGCCGTGGGACGGATCCGCCACGGCCAGCTGCTCGGCGATGACCTCGGCATAGCTGATGCCATTGGCCGCGTTGTGCCACAGGTGCGGGTCAACCTCGCCGTGGATGTGCTTGCCCAGGACAGCCTGAGGCAGCAGGTAGGTCTCTTCACCCGGGCGCCCCAGGAAGCGGTAAGCGGGATCCGGCGGAATCTGCTGCAGGGTGGAGTTGGGAATGCTCAACGCCGTAGTGCGCGGGTCGAAACCTTCGCCTTGATCCTCCAAGTCGAGCTCGCCCGTGGACAGGTCCGCGGTGATATCTACGTGTCCCGCATCCAGGGAGGTCATTCCATCAGGTGGCTGTACGCCTACGGCCACCGTGAATTCCTGCGGTAAACTATCAGTTGCGCCAAAAGTGAGACGGTATATGCCCGGCTTGGTGAAGGCCCACGAGACGTGCGTGTGGGCGTTGGCCGGCAGCGTCGTGGAATCGTCGCGTTCGTCCAGACCATCAGCCGTGTTAAAGAGTGCTTCGGGCGTACCAAACGTGGATACGACGTAGGCCGCAACATCGCCTGGCCCCTCGGCATCGAGCAGGCTCATGGTTACGCTCGTTGTACCCGGCGGGGCATTGCGCACACGCAACCCCAGCCAGACGGCATCGAGGGCAACGTTTTCCACCAGCGGCACGAGACGGGCCCCGCGCGTGGACGCTTGGTCCGCTACCTCGGTGACCGGAACATCCGATGATTCCCGCAGCGTCTTCAACAGGTTCTGCGGCTCGAGGAGAAACCCATTGGCCAGCAGCACATCCGCGTTGGCGACATCCCGCACCGAGCGCAAGCTCGGCTCAAAGGTGTGTGGGTCCTTGCCCGCAGGAATCAACGTGGTCACCGCAGCGTCGTCCCCGGCCACGTGCTTGGCGACGTCCCCCAGAATCGGCGTCGTTGCCACCACCTTGAGCTTCGCATCGTCCCCGCTGGCGGTGCTCGCGCAACCACTGAGCGTGGACGCGCCAATAAGCACCGCCGAGAGCAGCGCGATGGGATGCGTCCGGGTGCGTACTCCGTGCGGCATTAGTCGCGGCCCTTCATGAGTGCGAGACGTGCTAGGGCTAGGCCAAGCACGAGCATGCCGAGGCCCAAGATTCCGATGCCCCACGGCAGTAGGTTTTGCCCGCTGTCGTAATAGCCGGCAGCAGCGACCGTCTCTACATTCTCCGCGGCTGGCGCTGCTTTGTCGGCTGCGCGGGCAGGCTTGCGCTCCTTCCTTTCCTTGCGCTCTGAGCGGCCCTTTCGCTCCTTGTCCTGTGCCTTTTGTTCCGCGTTCTTAGTTCCCGCAGCCGACGCCGCACCGCGGGTAGCGCCTCCGGAGCTTCCGCCCCCAGAGCGGGAGCCTGAGTTCGAGGAGACAGGCTCGTCGGAAGAGGCCTCGCCCAAGGTGACGTCGTCGGGCTCAGCAGAGCTCTCAGCACCGTGGTCGGTATCCGACTCTTCTTCCCGGGGCGTGGCTTCTGCATCACCGACGTCCCAGGTATAGGTGACCTGGTTACTCGTGTCCCCGTTGGATTCTGCCTGCACCGTCATGGTGTAGATACCGGGTTCGCTAAAAGCCCAGTTGACGTGTCGGTGTGCCGGGTAGGCCTGGTTGATGACGTCCCCGGACACCAGGTCCAGCGCGCCGGCGTCGGTGACAGGCTGGATATCGCCGAAGCCTGCCGTTTCGAAGACGAAGATATCACCGGGGCCGGTGACCTCGACGAACTCGAAGTTGATGTCGGTGTAGCCAGCCGATTGTGCAGACTGGGTATCCCATCCCGGCCAGAGCAGCGAACTGTCCTGGGTCTGGGGGAGGTAATACGTCGGTGCGCCAATCCCATCGATGCCCTCGGTGGCCTCGCTCCAGGCCTCCTCGGCCACTTTGAGGGTGACATCGTTGCCTGGGCGGACGACACCGCTACCGGTGATGTCTTCCTTCATTGACAAGGTGAGCTCACCGCCGGGTGCGGAGACATAGAAGGCGTCGACGTGTCCGGTGTCGAAAACCTCGCCATCGGCGCGGGCCGTGGCCGGGTGGCCCGTGAAGACGACTGCCAGCGCCACGGCGATGGCGCAGAGGGCAGCAGTGACTCTGTGCAGCTCTGTGGTGCGGTGCACGCGGTGTCCTTTCTAGCGATGAAGCAGGCCGTTGAGGCGAGACTCAATCTGGCCGCGGTGGTTGTTGTAGAAGTTGAGGAAACCTTGGAACACGATGGCCAAGACAACGGGAAGCACGAGGCCCCACAAACCCTCGAGTTTGGGCATAGAGGACTTCATGTCCTTCTCGCCGCTGGATTTGTTGTCGTTCGGCTTGGTGCTGCCGGGCTTGTCGTTGCCTTCGCCCTTGTTTCCGCCCTTGTTTCCGTCCTTCGCGCTCACGCAGTCCTTGATCGCGGCGTCGCCGGCGGCCACGGTGAGCGTCTGCGGTTCGGAGGTGATCTCTTTTCCGTCTGTAGTGGTGGCCGAGTAGCTGACCTCGAGCTTGTACATCCCCGGCTTCGTAAACGCCCAGTTGGTGTGGGTGTGGGAGGCGAAGGTGGTCTCAATGGAGTAGTCACCTTCGGCGGAGTTGATCAAGGGAGTAAAGCCCTTGCCCAACCCTTCGGTGGTGAATAGGCCCACCTGTGCGCCGTCGGGCATCTCAACGGGCTTGATGTTGAGGGTTACCGTGCCGTCTTTGTAGTCCTGGTAGTCAAGCGCCTGGGTGTTATAACCCGGCCAGATGATGCTCTGCTCTTGGGTTTGAGGGAGCAGGAAGAACTTATCCTTGCCCAGGTAGTCGAAGTCTTTGCCCTTGAGCGCCTCCGGGCGGGGGCGCAGGGCGTTGTTGTGGATGGCGAGGACAACGTCATCAAGCGGGCGCTCGACGGTCTTCTTGTCTACGATGGCCGTCTCATCCTTGAGGCGGGTGCGGAACTTATCGCCGTCACGAGTGACAGCGATATCGACGTGGCCATGGTCGAGCACCGCCTTGTCAACGCACGTACCGGTGTACTTTCCTGCCTCTGGCTTGGTGTTGTTGTCCGGGCTGGTGGAAGGGGCCTTGGAGGTTGTGCCGAGTGCGCCGCGGCCCTCGTATTTCTGCCCAAAGGAGAAGTTCTCGGTGAGCGTGATGCTTCCGGAATCTTGCTTGATGCTCGGGTGCGGGAGGATATCCAGGCGCACGGTATTGCCGTTGAAGCTTGCGTCTGCGCCGACCACAAACTCCGCGCGGCCGTTGCTGATGACCCCGTCGAATTCCACGTCGGGAAGCTCGCTGCCCTTGCTGAAGAAGCCACCATGGACGTACCCTTCGAGCTTCTTATCGGCGGCCTCAACGATGATGCGTGTTGCGTCCTCGCCCTCCGGAATGGCCCGCGCGGACAGCTCCGGGTTAGATACCGAAACCTCTTGATCGGAGGAGAGCTGGCGGGGGTTGGTGGTCTCTGCCCAGGACTCCGCAGACTTCTTCGAGGTGGTGGAAAGCTCGGCGTTCTCTGAGTAGGCGAGCTCCTCGGAGATCCAGCGCGGGCTGCCGTCCTCCGGGGTGTAGACAGCCTGGATCGTGGAGGCCTCTGGGCCTAGGAACTCATCGAAGTGTGCTTGACCGTCTTTCACGGGCAGATCGGTGAGGAAGTAGCCGTCGATCAGCAGCGTGAGCGTGCCGTTGCTGCCGCCGGTGAAGTCGATGGAGGAGAGGCGCTCATCCCCATCCTTGTCTCCGGACTTTTTCGGAGCGATGGTCAACCGGTAGTCCTGTGCGCTGGCATCTCCCGCGGTGGCCTTGTCGAACCGCTCCTTGAGTGACGGTGTTGGATCGGCGGCCGGACGCTGACCGCCCACCTGGATGGAGGTGGTGGTCGGTGCGGAAGCGATGAGCTTGCCGTCCTTGTCGCGCGCGGTGGTGCGGTAGGTCAGCTGGTAGCGCCCAGGCTTGGTGAAGACGGTGTAGTTGTGGGTGTGCGTGCCGCTCGTCAGCCAGGCAGAATGCGGGGCACCCTCGGTGGTTCCGAAGAAGCGCTGCAGGCCGCCGGGGCCGGGGTAGTAGCCAAACATCTCTACTTCGCCGGGGCCATCGACGCTTAAGAGGTCGAGAGAAGCGATGTTGTCGCGGAAGTCATCGACAGGCAGCTCGGTGTCCGCACCGAAGCCCATCCATACCGGGTCCAGGCTGCCCTGTACGCGGGCAGGTGCCATGTAGTAGGTCGTGCCAGCCTTTCCGAGGAAGGAAAGTGCCGGGTCCTCGGGGACTGTGAACTGGTATTGGTTGCTTCCGTTCTGGTCCCAGCCTTTGCCCACCCAGGTGACCGTGTCGGCAAGGTCGTGGTTGCTTTCTGCGGAATGGCTCTTGAGGGTGAGAGAATTACCCTCCCAAAACGCCTTGGGGGAGTCGATGTGCGTTTGGGTGGCCACGTGCTTGCCGTCGTCGGGGCCGGCAACGGCGGTGGCGGGAGAGGCGAGGAGTGCGGCGCACGTAAGCAGAGCCGCGTAGCGGGTACGAACCACGATGGGAGACCTTTCTTCAGTTCTTGAACGAGAATTCACTATAGGTAATGGAAACCAGTACCGGTAAGTATGAGGAAAAGGTGCTGCTCAGCCTTAGTGGAAACGGAGTTCAACTACCCCCAAGTGGGGCGGGCGGTGCGGCGATGCGGCGCTGAACTACGATGGTGGGCATGACTGAAAAAACATCCGACGTCCGCGTCCGTTTTTGCCCTTCACCTACCGGCACGCCCCACGTGGGCATGGTCCGCACGGCTCTGTTCAACTGGGCTTATGCCCGCCACACTGGCGGTACGCTGATCTTCCGCATTGAAGACACCGATGCTGCCCGTGACTCCGAGGAGTCCTACCAGGCCATCATCGACTCCCTGAACTGGCTTGGCCTCGGCTGGGATGAAGGCGTCAACGTCGGTGGCCCGGACGAGCCTTACCGCCAGTCGCAGCGCATGGACATCTACGCCGACGTCCTGCAGAAACTGAAGGATGGCGGCTACGTCTATCCGGCTTACTCCACCAACGAAGAGGTGCAGGAGCGCCACAAGGCAGCCGGCCGCGACCCGCAGCTGGGCTACGACAACTTCGACCGCGACCTCACCCAGGAGCAGATCGACGCTTTCGAGGCGGAGGGCCGCAAGCCGGTCTGGCGCCTGCGCATGCCGGACAAGGATTGGTCCTGGACCGACCTGGTGCGCGGCGAGATGACCTTCAAATCGGAGACCCAGCCCGACTACGTCGTGGCGCGCTCGAACGGTGCGCCGCTCTATACCCTGGTTAATCCGGTCGACGATGCGCTTATGGGAGTTACCCACGTTTTGCGCGGAGAGGACCTCCTGTCTTCCACGCCGCGCCAGCTCGCCCTCTACGAGGCGCTCGTGGAGCTCGGCATTGCCAAGAAGACGCCTGAGTTTGGCCACCTGCCCTTCGTGATGGGTGAGGGGAACAAGAAGCTGTCCAAGCGTGACCCGCAGTCCAACCTGTTCAATCACCGCGACAACGGCATCATCCCGGAGGGAATGCTCAACTACCTGTCGCTCTTGGGATGGTCCCTGTCTGCGGACCAGGACATCTTCTCCGTCGACGAGCTCATCGCCAACTTCGACGTCCACGACGTGTTGGGGAACCCTGCTCGCTTCGACCAGAAGAAGCTCGAGGCTATCAATGCGGATCACATTCGCTTGCTGGAGCCGGCAGACTTTGCGCAGCGCCTGCGCGACTATCTCACCGAGTACACCGACTTCCCGGCCGACTATCCGGAGGAGAAGTTCGCTTTCGCCGCAGATCTGGTGCAAACCCGCATCAAGACGCTGTCCGACGCCTATGGCCTCATGTCCTTCCTCACCACGCCGGACACCGAACTGGAGCTGGACGAGAAGGCGGCCCGGAAGAACCTCAAGGAGGATGCGGTCCAGCCGCTGGAGGTTTCCATTGCCAAGCTGGAGGAGCTCGAGGAGTGGAAGACGGAGGAGATTGAGAAGGTTCTCTCCGCCGCGCTTATCGACGACCTCGGCCTCAAGCCCCGCAAGGCCTACGGTGCCCTGCGTGTAGCTATCTCTGGTCAGCAGGTCTCCCCGCCGCTGTTTGAGTCCATGGAGTTGCTGGGCAAAGAGTCCACGCTGGCTCGACTCAAGGCTGCGCAGGCGCTCACGCCGTGGAGCGCTGAGTAGTCCTCCTGGGCAGTCTCACAGAGTTGTAATTTCGGGGCGTTAGGTGTCTCTCCTAACGCCCCGAAAATGCTTTCTGGCCTGGCGATTTGTGTGTATCGGTAGTGCTGGATATAGTTATAAACCGTTGCAGCGAGCAGCGAGGGGGCAAAGCCCCGAGCTAGTTCGAAGCGATAATGGCCTATGGTGTAATTGGCAACACAACGGTTTCTGGTACCGTCATTCTAGGTTCGAGTCCTGGTAGGCCAGCAGTGATAACTGCGCAAGGTGCAGCAGCACTTTGCAGTAAGTCGTCACAGTTCTACGCCCCGTTCGTCTAGCGGCCTAGGACGCCGGCCTCTCACGCCGGTAACACGGGTTCAAATCCCGTACGGGGTACCATTCAAAGAGTGGCAAGCACGATAAGCTTGCCGCTCTTTTTCTTATAATTGGCGACCATGCACCCGCATTCGTCGTTGGTGTTCTCCGCGTCTTCCGCGGTGAGTGCGTGCTAGTAGTTTCAGCTGGGAGTTGATTCCGCCTTCAAGGCTGTTGGTGGTGGCTTTGATTCGGTGTACATCAAGGACTCCGTCGGGTGGGTTGAGGTAGACAAACAGCAGGTTGCTGCGCCAGAGGTGGTTGAGACTGTTGTAGGCCTTGCGCACGCTGGCATGAGTCCAGGTGTGAGTCCAGCGACCGGTGACTTCGAAGCACTCCAATCAGCTACACTGACCCGAGCAGCATAGCTAACCCCCGACGTGTCTACTTTCCAGGGTCAGGCCCTTCACGATGCTCCGTTGCTGGCCACCGTCAAGACGATCCCACTGCTCGTTCAAGGCCGCGACGATGATCGCCTGGGCGTGCACGCTGACCCCAATCTGAGTGTTCCCGATACTGCCCAGGAGCAGCGAGCCCATATGACTACTTGTTCAAGTCGGTTAGAATCCAAGCACTACCCGGATTATCCAGAGAAAAAGTGAGAGCAACTGTCGTTGACTCCATGGTTAAAGAAGACGGACTTGATGGAGAACAGAGATCGAGAGCCTGTTGAGAGAACCTCACCCATTGTTCGCTGTCGCCCTTTCCTCTAAGAAAAAGGAAGTTTTCGTGATCGGAGAAGCCGTGTTCTGGAACAGGGGGATCATCAGCCATAAGTGTTTCTTTGACTGTTTGATACGGAGTGTATGGGCACACGACCGAAAACTCAGTCCACTCTGGTCCGTAGAGTTCCTCCAGTGTGATGGACTCAGTAACGGGGATTGCATGTCCCGATCGTTCTACGGACGCGAGATGAGAAGCCAATGGGTCATCAAAACTACAAGAGGAGAGTAATAGGGAGACAATACTAGTGAACCCTATCCGCGTCATCATGCGTCTCATTAACATAGCCTCCTTCTGGCGCCTATCCTAGGATAGCGTAGATCGCATGAGGGCGAGTGGGAGCTTCCTGGGCTCTTTGTTGTCTCTGGGTTTGTGGTGAAGCTTCGTGTCATCCCAGAGCTTGATGAATTTATTGGCCAGGCCCACGTCGACGTGCCTGCTGTCAAACCCCACATCGCTCACGCAGAGGTCTTCGTGTCTACTGACGATGTCCTGGTGGACCCTTCCCTCACGCAGCAGCTTGCCGACGCCCTCTCGGCCGCGCCCATCACCATCCACGGCGCTGGACATTTCCTTGAGAGTGACGGCTATGCCGAGTTTCCACAGCTGGGGGATCGCATAGCGCAATGGCTGCGCAGCCTATAGGCCCTCAGTCATGGCTTTGAGCGCCTCCACGTGCTGCACGTAAGCTTGTGCGCCTGCCTCAGTAAGCGTGACCCACACAGTGTCCTTGGCGCGGGTAGAACCGTACTCTCGGGCGCGGCTAATGTAGCCGCAGCCTTCGAGGTGCTTTAACTGCTTGGAAAGTGTATCGGCGGGCAGCCCGGTCAACTCGGCGAGCGTGCTGTACTTCATTTGCCGATCGTCGGTGGCACCGGCGGAGTAGAGCGTGGCACAGATTCTGAGTCGGTTAATCGGGTGGATAACTGGATCCAGCTCAGGGGATTGGTTGCGTGCGTCCTTAGGCATTTGAGCCCTTTATGGCTGCGTTGCGGTTCTCATAGAGCATCCAAGCCGTTGCTGCTGAAACGACGACGCCGCTGGTGATCATCCATGGCCATGTATCAGGTGTCGGCGTGGTGGAGAAAATCATTGCGGCGGGGAGCAGTACGCGTGACCACGTGGCGCGATCGTTCCTTGGCCCCATGTTGGGATTGGGGCGAACAAAAGGGTTCGCGATTTTGTCCTTGAGGAGGTAACCGAGAATGAAGGTCGGTATGAGGATTGCGAGGGTGTACCACCACGACAGCTTAGAGACTGCGAGGCTACTGCCGATGCCGAGCGCTACAAGTGCGACCGCCCACTCGCTCTGCTTCCAAGCTGTTCGTTGTTGAACCTCTCCAATGACTTTGAGTTCGTCGCTCATAACTTGCCTTCCTTGTTTGCCACTAGTGCAAGCTTAACGCTTGCACTAGTGGCAAGTAAAGGGGTGTGGCTTCTCGTACTATCTGAGTGGTCTGGTTTTACCCCATACCGGTGTGCATCTTCGGCGAGGTGGACGGGAGGGGCGGTGGAGTACCAGGGGGCGGACCAGCGGCCAATTGGTCTAACTCCTACCGGTATGCCTTTTCTGGTCATACACTGCAGGTACAACGCATTCCCGACAGAAAGGAGAGTGGATGGCGGAAGCTGAAAATCATCACTATCGCCGACGCGACTCTAGCAGATAGTACTAGGCGGCATCGCCATAATCCACAACTTCTTAAAGCCAACACTCGAGCGAAGTAGGAGCCTTGCACCACATGCTGTTAGCGCACGTGTCCTCCCGAACCTCTAGCGATGACTAACAAGTGCTCCGGCCCCAGCAGCCCACGGCACGCCAGCGGAATAACCACTGATTCGATCCGCGCCCAGGCCTTGAGAGCCAATGTTTCCATCGCAGCCGAAAGCGGCAACGAGGTTCGGGATTTTATCTGTGTAAAAAGTGCTTCTACGTGCCGATTTGTGCAACCTTTTGGGGATCCTATAGTGTTTAGCAAGTCCGCAACGGACAGCTAAGCGAGCCCCGTTCGTCTAGCGGCCTAGGACGCCGGCCTCTCACGCCGGTAACACGGGTTCAAATCCCGTACGGGGTACAACGAAAAGCGCTAAGCCATGCACATGGCTTAGCGCTTTACTTCTTTAGTGTGGGTGCTACACGATCATGATTTCCGCGTTGTTACCGCCGGTGCAGCGGATGATCTCGCGGTCGTCGGTCCTGCATGCGAGGTCGTAGGACTGGTGGGTAACCGGACTGGTGACCGAGATTTGTGGTGGGACGTATCCGCGTAGATCTTCCAAAGAGCTTATGGTGAGCCCCATGAGGTGGCCGGCAGTCGAGCGGGCAAAATCACAGCTGGTATTCGGCCCTGCGAGGATGTAGGTGACGTTGTAGCCATCACCTGTCTGGCATACCGTGGCGGGAGTGCCGAAGACATCGACCTTTGCGCCATTGATCTGCTTCTCTGGCAGCTGCTCGTGGATGTGGTTGATCGAACCAATGCGCGCGGATTCAATGGTTTTCCGGCTTCCAGGTGGCATGACGTACTGTCCAGGCTCTACTCCCTGAAGGTGGGGAGGCGTCGTTTGTGGTGCCTGCTGTTGTGCAGCTTGCTGCTGTGCGCCTTGCGGCTGGGCGCCTGCTTGTCCTTCTGGAGCGGAGCCACCGGGAACGGTGGGCTCGGGGCCTGCAGGCACCTCGGCGTGGGAGTCGTCTTTAAGCGGCTGGAAAGCCGGATAGGTGTTTTTGAATGATGGCTCTGTTGCCTCAGAGGTGGCCGGGGCCGTGTCTGGGGCGGCGGTCTCGGTGGTGGTGGAGGAGCAACCAGCCGCGAGTAGACCCGCGGCGGCTACGGCGGTCAATGCCGTGAGGAATCGGCGTGCGGAGGAAGGGGTCTGCGGGGAAGTCATGACCCCACACTAACGCCCGCCTAGCCATATGGTGGGGAAAACGGGGAAAGCTGCCCAACCCTCAGTGCAGAACACCGAGTAGGCGGGCAGCAAAAGTCTGTGCTAGCGAGTCTGTGCTAGCACGAGGAGCCTTAGTGGCAGTCCCAGTGACCGTCGTGGGCTGCGTGGCGGTGGCCATCGTGCAGGTAGTCCACGTGATCGCCGTGCGGGATGGCGACGTGACCGCAGCCCTCGCCGTGCTCGTGATCGTGGTCCTCGTGAATGTGGTGCTCGGACGTCTCGCACTCGTCCCAGTGGCCCTCGTGCTCACGGTGGATGTGACCGTCGTGCAGGTAGTCAGTGTGATCGTCGTGGGGGAAGGCAACGTGGCCGCAGCCCTCGCCGTGGGTGTGCGTGTGCTCGTCGTGGATGGTGTGGGTCATGATTCCTCCTCAAAGAATCGGGGATTTTCACTCCATTTTCAGTAGCTGATAGTTACAGTAAAGCGAATTTTCACTATGTTTTCAATAGTGGGGGTGGGTGGGGGTGCCCCACCCTGATGGCTGTGCACGAAGTGAAAGGTGATTCATATGTGAAAAGCGCTAGAGTAGGGAAATGATGAAAAAGTCTCTTCAGCACCGTTCTTCGCGCCTTCTGTCTGGCCTGGCTTCTGTCGTGGGCGCGTGCTCGCTGGCCATTGGGTTTGCTGCCCCCGCAATGGCTGGCGAGGGCGTGCCGGTTACCCAAGGCCAAAAGATTGTCGCCTCCGATGGTTCTCTGTGCAGCATCGGCTATGTTGAGGCCACTCGGGCATGGACCTCGGCGCACTGCGGTCTCAATGGCGAGCAGATGTATAACGACGCAGGCCAGCACGTAGGTACGCTGCGCTGGTTCAAGCCCTCGGGTGCGGCGGGGCATGACCTGGCTTATATCCAGTTTGCTGGTGGGACCTACTCTGCGGGAAACCCGCTCACCGGAGATGGAATGGCACCCGTGCCTAGTGAGGGATCAACGGTGTGCTTCGACGGGCAGGCTACCGAGCGCCAGTGTGGCACCGCGGTGCGTGGCCCGGGGCTCTTCCCAGGAATGAACTACGTTGTGGACGTGGCGTTGGCGCCAGGGGACAGCGGTGGAGCAGTCTCCGTGCCGGGGCAGCCGGGTGTGGTGGGCATCTACCAGGGGATCACTCAGGCTAGCCGCGATGGGCAGACCATAACCTTCTCTAACTATGCTCGCATGCCGCGCGCCGACGAGTTGGCGCACTTGCCGCACCAAGGCTGGGTACCGCGTCGCCCCAACCGGGAGCCGGGAAACCCAGTGCGCCTGGTGCAGGAGAGGGGAGAGGCGCTGTCTTCGACGAGTAGCACGGGTCCGGAAGGGTTGCGCGGCCTAGCCATGTACTTCGGGCTGAGTATTTAAACGGCTGGTATCTAGGCAGATGGGAATTCGTGGGCGAGTTTTAGCGTCCCGCTTTTCCCGGAGCGTCGTGGGATAGCGCGGCGGTGAGGCGGGAGGAGGCGTCGACAAGCACGTCAGCGAACTTCTCCGCTGGGGAGGGGCGGAATCGTTCGGCGGAGCCGGAGACAGAGAGTACGGCGATAAAGTTGCCGGCGGCGTCGAAGACGGGGGCGGAAACGGAAGCGAGATTCGACTCGCGCTCCTCGATGGATTCGGAGTAGCCGTTGGTACGCGCGAGCTCGACGTCGTGCTCGCTAAAGAGGGCGTCGGGAACGTGTACATCCGCAAAAGCTGCGAAGATGCGGGCGGCTGAGCCGGAAGTAAGGGGTAGTTGGCGGCCGACGGGTACGACGTTGTGCAGGCCAATCTCCGGCTCGCGTGTAGCAATGCACGTGCGGGTTGTTCCAGATAGCTCATAGAGCTGTACGGACTCACCGGTGGCCTCAAGGAGTTCTTCCATGATGGGTCCGGCGGTTTCAATGATGCGATCGCGGTTGCCGGGAAGGGCGGGGCCCGCACCCCACTTTCCGTCGGGTGTGCGAGTGAGGATCCGGTGTGCCTCGAGTGCTGTGGCGAGACGATGTGCGGTTGCTCGTGGCAGGCCGGTGGTCTCACAAAGCTCGTTAAGCGTGGAGGGGCGGTTGGTCGCGGCCATCATGATGGCAACTGCGCGATCCAATACCTTTATTCCTGATACTGCGCTATACTCTCCCATATAATGAAATCTACGTCCCATTAATTGAGATTTCAAGTGGAGAGAAACATGACTGAGAAATTGACACTCGCAGAGAAGGTATGGCGCGACCATGTCGTGCGCAAGGGGGAGAACGGCGAGCCTGATCTCCTCTACATTGACTTCCAGCTCTTGCATGAAGTTACCAGCCCGCAGGCCTTCGACGGTCTGCGCCTGGCTGGACGGACGATGCGGCACCCTGAGTTGCACTTAGCCACGGAGGATCACAACGTTCCCACCGTGGGTATAAAGACCGGAAATCTCCTGGAGATTAAGGACGAAGTTTCCCGTACACAAGTGTCTACCCTTCGCAAGAACTGCGAGGAGTTCGGCGTACGCCTGCATTCGATGGGTGATGCCCAGCAGGGCATTGTCCACACCGTTGGTCCGCAGTTGGGTATCACCCAGCCCGGCATGACCATTGTGTGTGGTGACTCGCACACCTCGACGCACGGCGCCTTCGGCTCCATTGCCATGGGCATCGGTACCTCCGAGGTTGAGCACGTCATGGCCACTCAGACGCTTTCGCTCAAGCCTTTCAAGACGATGGCTATCGAGGTTAGCGGTGAGCTGGCGGAAGGTGTTTCCGCCAAGGACTTGATCTTGGCTATCATCGCCAAGATTGGCACTGGCGGCGGCCAGGGCCACATTATCGAGTACCGCGGCGAGGCCATTCGCAAGATGTCGATGGAAGCGCGCATGACGATCTGCAACATGTCCATCGAGGCTGGTGCCCGCGCTGGCATGGTTGCTCCGGATGAAACAACCTTTGAGTACGTCAAGGGCCGCGAGTTCGCCCCGCAGGGCGAGGACTGGGATGCCGCGGTTGAATACTGGAAGACGCTGCCGACCGACGAAGGCGCCGAGTTCGATACCGTCGTCGAGATCGATGGCTCCGCCCTCACCCCGTTTGTCACCTGGGGCACCAACCCGGGCCAGGGTCTGCCACTGAGCGCTGTGGTGCCCGACCCGGAGGAGTGTGGTGACGACGGCGAGAAGGCCGCAGTCGAGAAGGCCCTGGCGTACATGGACCTCACGCCGGGCACGCCGTTGCGCGATATCCAGATCGACACTGTCTTCCTGGGATCGTGCACGAACGCTCGAATCGAGGACCTGCGCGCCGCCGCCGAGGTAGTCAAGGGGCGTAGCATCGCTGCCGATACCCGCATGATGGTGGTCCCGTCATCGGCGGTGGTCAAGGCGCAGGCTGAGGAGGAAGGCTTGGACAAGATCTTCATCGATTTCGGCGCTGAATGGCGTACCGCGGGTTGCTCGATGTGCCTGGGTATGAACCCGGACCAGCTGAAGCCGGGGGAGAGGTCGGCGTCGACAAGCAACCGCAACTTTGAGGGCCGCCAAGGCCCCGGTGGCCGTACCCACTTGGTGTCCCCGGCCGTTGCCGCGGCGACAGCAGTCCTGGGCCACCTGGCCGCACCAGCTGATATCGACGATGCCGCCGTAGCCGGCGCCTAAGGAAAGGGAGAAGACAATGGAGAAGTTCGTAACTCATACTGGCGTCGGCGTTCCGCTGCGAGTTTCCAATGTGGATACCGACCAGATCATTCCTGCGCGCTATCTGAAGTCCGTCAAGCGCACTGGCTTTGCCGAAGGCCTGTTTTCTAACTGGCGCAGCGACGAGAACTTCATTCTCAACCAGGAACCGTTCAAGGAAGGCTCTGTGCTTTTCGCGGGTCCGGACTTTGGTACCGGTTCCTCTCGTGAGCACGCGGTGTGGGCGCTTGCTGAGTATGGATTCAAGGCGGTGTTTTCCTCCCGTTTCGCCGATATCTTCCGCGGCAACTCTGGCAAGGCCGGACTGCTGACGGGGCTCATGGAACAAGAAGACATCGAGCTCATCTGGAAGCAGTTGGAGGCCGGAGAGACCGAAACCACCGTTGATTTGGAAGCGCGCACGGTTACCGTTGGCGGCAACAGCTACACCTTTGAGATCGATGACTACACCCGTTGGCGCCTCATGGAGGGCCTCGACGACATTGGGCTGACCCTGCGCAATGAAGACGATATCGAGGCCTTTGAGGACAAGCGCCCGGGATTCAAGCCCCGCGTCGTGGCGTCTTAGCGTGAGCAATGGGGGTGTGGGAGTGTTCCCCGCCTCCTGTGGCACCGGCCACATATCGGCGTTAACATCCTCGGCATGAGCAATCCTTATCAAAGCTTTAGCGGGGACAGCGGCAATCAGTTCGGCGGTGCAGGCGGGCATAGTGGCTATGACTATCACGACGCCGCAGGTTATGGCTACCAGCAACCCAACGGCTACGGCTACCAGCAGCCGGCAAGCTTTGGGTACCACCAGCCCGGCGCCGCGCCTGGCAATCCACAAGGCGGGGCTCCCGCGCAGCCCATCGACGCCATGGATATTGTGGGCCAAACCTTCAAGGGCTACCTGAAGCAGCCTGTGCCAGGGATGCTGGCCATGCTGGTGCATCTCATTATCTCTTTTGCTCTTCTTCTTGTGCCGGGAACCGTTTTAGGCGGCATCTCCGCAGCGATGGAAGAAAGCGGCAGGGACATTGAACCCCTGGTTCCTACCGTGGGGATACCTCTTATGGTGGTCATGGCGCTAGCCGCCTACGCTTATCTCTGCTGGATGATGGCGAACCTCTTCAATGGTTCCCGGAAGATCGCTGATGGGGAGAAGGTCACCTTCCGCGACTACTTTAGGTTTGCGCAGCTGAGTGGTTGCGCCGGTGTCTATGCTTGCTTCTTTATTTTGGTAATGCTCGGATCTATTGCGGGTGGCTTCCCCGGATTGATTCTCTATGCGCTCCTGTGGCCAGCGCCCGTGATCAAGGCGGATAACCCCGATAAGCCTCTAATGGACTGCTTCCGAGAGGCCCTCGACCTAATCATGGAGAATCTAGGGCAGTCGCTGCTCTTTATTCTGGTCTGTTCCCTCATCACGAGCTTTGTCGTATTTATCCCCATCGTCGGCTTCCTTGCCGCCTATCCGATCTGGGCGCTCGGGATGGTCCTTTTCACCCGCGCTATGCAGCGCCGCCCTGCTGTGCGGTGGGAATAGAACGGCAGGGCGGTGAAAGGTACCTAGTGAAGTGGCGATGTAGTGCTTATCGCACCGGCAGCGGGCTAGCTAGATAGTCTGCGCCCGTAAGCTCACCGTCGTTGAAGGAAAGAACCCACACCGAAGCTTTCTTGAATTTGAGTTCTTTGATCGGCTCTTGAATGAACTTCGGTGCATAGGACTCGATGATGCCGGGGATTGTCAGCCCTTGGCTGACGATAACCGGAACGCCGCCGCCGTCGACCACGCGCTGAAAGGCGGCGCGGGCGGTCTCAGGTGATTCAGCAAAGACATCATCGCCGAATGCTTTGTTAACGGCGATGTCCATGCCGAGTTCATCGGCCAGCGGGGCAGCGGTGTGCTGGCAGCGCTGCGGCGGGGCGCTATAAATGGCGGTCGGATGGAAAGGCGTGAGCATCGGCACGAGCATCTCCGCCTGGCGGCGCCCCTTCTTATCCAGCGGGCGCAGGTCATCATCACCCTCCCAGGTGCGGCGCTGGTGCGCGCGGGCATGGCGCACGTAGAGAACGCGGGTCGTTGGTGCGAGGCGCAGGCGCTTCTTTGCCTTGGCCAAGACCTGTGCATCAACGTCATAAGAGAGCAATGCGCAGGCATCATCGATCTTCATCCAGCGCAGCTCGTCGGTTTCCTGATTCGGGGTGTATTCGCCATCGAGCACCCGCGCCAGCCAGTAGTAGACCACCTTGGTGCGGCCTTGTACTGGGTAAGCTACCTTGCCGATGAGTTTGCCCAAGCGCACGGTATAACCGGTTTCCTCGAGGATCTCGCGCGCGGCGGTAACAGGAAGGGATTCGCCCGGATCCACCTTGCCCTTGGGCAGTGACCAATCGTCATAGTGCGGGCGATGAATGAGGGCGACTTCCGGATCGTGCGGGTCACCGCGCCAGAGAACCGCACCGGCGGCCAGGGTCGTGCGCTTAAACTCATCGGCCGGATCGACGGGCACTTCTTGGTGTCGGCCAGAAATAAAGACCTCGGATTTGATGTCTTTGTCCGTCTCATGCATGTTCTTTGCCTTGGGCATGCTGCTCCTTTTGCGCCAGTAGCTTCTAACCTTTTCCATTTTCCTCCACTCACTGCCGCGATGCAGCCTTACGCGCCGAGCGTGCTTTAATGCCGAGCGTGCTTTAATGGGGAAAGCCGATATACCGGGAATCTACAGTGAGGTGGCACATAGTGAACGTAGCAGTATTGGGTGCGGGCTCGTGGGGAACTACGCTGGCAAAGGTTTTTGCCGATGCCGGCAATGACGTCCGCTTGTGGGCGCGCCGTGAAGAGCTAGCCCAGGCCATCAATGCACGCCACGAGAACCCGGATTATCTCCCAGATCTTCCGTTGCCCGCCTCCATCCGCGCTACCACCGATCCAGCTGATGCGCTGGAGGGTGCGGACATCGTCATTTTCGGCGTCCCCTCGCAGACCTTGCGGTCCAACCTGGAAAAATGGGCGCCGTTGCTGCCGGAGGATGCAACTTTAGTATCGATTTCCAAGGGCGTGGAGAAGTCCACCCTTAGCCTGATGAGCGAGGTGATTGCCGATGCCGCAGGGGTTTCCCCCGACCGCATTGCGGTGCTCTCCGGGCCCAACTTGGCCAAGGAGGTGGCCCAGGAGCAGCCGGCAGCTACGGTTATCGCGTGCCGCGACGCCGACCGTGCCAAGGCTGTCCAGCATGCCGCCGCAGCACCCTATTTCCGGCCCTATACCAACACCGATGTTATCGGCGCGGAAATTGGCGGTGCCTGCAAGAACGTGATTGCACTTGCCTGCGGCATGGCTGCGGGTAAGGGGCTGGGAAACAACACCATGGCCAGCATCATTACTCGAGGTCTCGCGGAGATTACTCGTCTCGGCGTGAAGCTGGGAGCGGACCCGTTCACCTTCTCTGGTCTGGCTGGTATGGGTGACCTCGTGGCAACCTGTAGCTCGACGTTGTCCCGCAACCGCACCTTTGGCTACCGCCTCGGCCAGGGCGGCACCCTGGAGGAAGCCACAGCCGCCACCAATGGCCAGGTAGCGGAAGGCGTTATCTCTTCCGATTCCATCTTTAGGCTGGCGCAGCGCGCGGGCGTAGAGATGCCTATTACCCAAGCGGTCTTCGGTGTGTGCCACCGCGGCGTGACTGTCGACGACATGATCGTGGCTCTGATGGGTCGCACCAAGAAAGCTGAGTAAAGCCGAGTAAAGTTGCTCGGTATGACTGAAGCGAATCCTGTGCGCGTGGCCGTAGTGTACGGCGGGCGCAGCTCCGAGCATTCAGTGTCGTGCATCTCCGCCGGCGCAATCATGGAGCACCTTGACCCGGACAAGTATGAGGTTGTGCCGATCGGCATCACGCGAGAGGGCACCTGGACTCAGGGCAGTCGGGAGGGCCTCGGCATCGTAGATGGGCGCCTGCCCGAGGTAGAGCTGCACGATGAGCTGGCGCTTTCCCTCAACCCCGCCACGCGCGGACGCATCCACAACGTCACTCGCCATGAGCACTACACCGAAGTGGATGTCATTGTGCCGGTTCTCCATGGCCCCTACGGTGAAGATGGGACGGTCCAGGGGCTTTTCGAGCTCTCCGGCATCCCTTACGTGGGCGCGGGCGTGCTGGCCTCGGCTGTGGGAATGGACAAGGAGTTCACCAAGAAGCTGCTGGTTGCGGAAGGTCTGCCTGTGGCGCCCCAGGAGGTGCTCACTGGGGAAGCCACGCTGAGCGACGCCCAAAAGGAGCGCCTCGGCCTGCCTGTCTTTGTGAAACCGGCGCGCGGTGGTTCCTCCATCGGTGTGTCCAAGGTTTCGGCGTGGGAGGATTTCGCGGACGCGCTGGCCCTAGCCTACGAGTCCGACGAGAAGGTCCTTGTCGAGCCGGAAATTCGCGGTGCAGAGGTGGAAGTGGGCGTCCTCGAGCACCCAGACGGTAGCCTCCAGGCTTCCGTTCCCGCCAAACTTTTGGGCACTACGGAGTCCGAAGAAGGCTTTTATGACTTCGATGCCAAGTACATCGACGAGGGCGTTTCGGCGGAAATCCCTGCGCCGTTGAGCGATGAACTAACCGCTGAGCTCCGCCAGCGCGCTATTGAGGCTTTCCGTGCTCTGGGCGCTGCCGGCCTGTCCCGCGTGGATTTCTTCGTCAGCGAGGATTCCTACTGCATCAACGAGGTGAACACCTTCCCCGGCTTCACACCCATCTCGATGTACCCCCAGGTATTCGCCGCCGTGGGTGTGGGCTATGCCGAGCTGCTGGATACCCTCATCCAAACCGCGCTCGCGCGTTCCTAGTCCTTAGCCCGCCTAGTCCCTCAGCTGAGTGCGAAGGGCAGGCGGTAGAGGAGCAGGCCGCGGTTGCTACTGGGAAGGGGTGGCGGCCACGAGGGCGTCGCTCAGCCGCACCAGCGCGGAATTGGCTGCCTCCTGCGGAGCAGACAGCGCGAGATCCTCCGCCCGGCCGAGCGCGAACCACGTGCCGGCCGTGGTGCCCTCCGCCAGGGTGGTGTCCTCGAACCAGGGCACGTCATTGACCTGCTGAAGCTGGACACCTGCACGGTAGTTCTCCGGTGCAGCCACACCACAACGCACGACGATCTCTTCCTGGCCCGGCGCGCTGTAGACCCAGGTGTTCTTGTCACCGACATCCTCGCGGCGCGAGTAGCCCTCCGCGAGGGTCTCCGGCAGGGCCTTTTCCAGCCGGCTGCACATGGAATCCGGGCCCGCCTTCAGCTGCGATAGCGGAGCGGCATTGGGCTGTTGCTGTTTCTGTTCCAAGTGGTCGAGAGCATCACCGAGACCCTCCGGGGCGTCGTCGCGCGCGTTGTCGGAGGTGGTGGTGACCGCGACGGCGGGAACGCGCTTGGTGCTGTACCACGTCGTGAGATTCGAGCCGGGAGTGGCGTCGACGACCTGCAGCCAGGATTCGCCGTCGGCCTCGACGGTCTGGGAATACTCAGTAAATTGCTGCGGCAAGTCAACACCGCAGCGCAGCGTTATCTTGTCCTCCGAGCTCTTCGCCCACGCCGCAGCACCCGCGGGAGCTGGCTCGACAAGATCGACGCGTGGGTACCCCAGTAGTTTGTCTGGCAGCGCATCGACCACGGCGGCGCACTCGGGGGAATCCGCCGCCTCAGATGGGGTGGGAGGCAGCGCCACCGGTTGCTGGGCAGCGGTGGTGAAGACGTATTTTGCCCCAAAAATCACCGCGAAGACCATCGCGATGGCGATCCCGAGTGAGACGTAGATTGCGGTGCGGTTAAATTGGGTATCCATAGGGGCTTATCCTATCGCTGATAGTCCAGGAAGAACGAACGTGGACGGTGCGCACGCGTACAGTGCGTGGCCCGCGCAACACAAAGGAGTCCGTGACGGTGGGTTTATCGCATACCCTCGACCAAGCCGGTGAGCGGCAAGTCATCCATGAGATTGTCACCGCTGCCCCGAGCGCGCTCAACGGTGACGATGCCGCGGTGCTGTACCCGGCAGCGCCCAATTCCCGCACGGTGGCAGCGACAGACATGATGGTGGAAGGCAGGCATTTCCGCCGGGATTGGTCGACTGCCGCAGAAATCGGGCAGAAGGCCATCGTGCGTAATTTCGCCGATATCGAGGCGATGGGTGCCCGGCCCACCGCAGCACTGCTGGCTATTGCCGCCCCAGGGGAAACCCCGGTGGATTTCGTGCGGGGGATTGCGCAGGGCATCGCTGAGCGCTGCGCGGTCTATAACGCAGAGCTGGTCGGCGGCGACCTTACCCGCAGCGACAGCTTAGTCATCAATGTCACGGCGATGGGCTCCTTGGGAGGAAGTGGGGCGCCGCTGACCCTAGATGGAGCACGCGCGGGCCAAAAGCTGGTGGCGCACGGCAAGATTGGGTACTCCGGAGCGGGCCTTGCTCTGCTTCAGCGCTTTGGCCGCGCGCTGCCCCCGGAACTAGAGGAGCTGTGGCCGCTGATCGACGCCCACTGTGCACCCACCCTGAGCCCAGGGCGTGGGGTTATCGCTCGGGCAACGGGGTCGACCGCGATGACAGATAATTCGGATGGCTTAGTGCGTGATGTGGGGCATCTGGCACAACGCTCCGGGGTGCGCATCGACCTCGACCGCGCAGCCATTGCCCCGGATCCGCTCCTAGCTGCTGCCGGCGCGGTGCTTGATATCGATCCGTGGGAATGGGTCCTAACGGGAGGGGAGGATCACACGCTGTTGGCCACCACGTACAAGGCCGCTCCCTCTGGGTTCCGGGAAGTAGGCCGGGTGATGCGCGGTACCGGTGTCACCATCAGCGGAGAGGAGCCTCGCTATCGCGAGGGCTGGGAGGGATTTGCGTGAGCCACATCGATACCTCTCGTATTCACTATTCGTGGATGCCCCACATCCGGCAGGCGCTGGAGGAGAATCTGCCGCGCCTTGAGCAGCAGATCGGCCAAGACTTTCTGCCCCCGGCCGAGGACGTCTTCGCTGCCTTGTCGATGCCCCTCGACGACGTACGTGTCCTCATCGTGGGCCAAGATCCCTATCCCACCCCGGGCCATGCCATGGGCTTGTCCTTTTCTACGCGCCCCGGGGTGCCGGCTCCCCGCTCGTTGCAGAATATCTACGTCGAGCTTCACGATGACCTCGGGATCGACGGTCGCGCGGATGGGGACCTGCGGGCGTGGTTCGACCAGGGCGTGCTGCTGCTGAACAGGGTGCTTACCGTGGCCCCGGGCCAGGCCGGCTCGCACCGGCGGATGGGCTGGGAAGCGATTACGGAGGCCGCCATCAGAGCGTTGGCGGGGCGCGATATCGTGGCCATTTTGTGGGGGCGCGATGCCCAAACCTGCCAGGCCTTCCTGCCGGGTACGGAGTGCATCACCTCCCCGCATCCTTCACCCCTGTCAGCACGACGCGGCTTCTTCGGATCGCGTCCATTTTCCCGGGCGAATGCGGCCTTAGAGGCCCGTGGCGTCTCGACAGTGGACTGGCGCTTGTAGACTAACCAACATGTCTTATCCCGCCGAGTTGGATGCCCGTGGCCTGCACGAGTGGGCCGCGCGAACCGTTAAGGAGCTACAGCGCCGCCGCGCCGAGATTAACGCCCTCAACGTGTTCCCGGTGCCCGATTCTGACACGGGATCCAACATGGCGCACACCATGGAATCTGCCCTGGCGGAGGCCGATAAAGGCGAGATGGACGTGGCTGAAGCCCTGGCCATCGGTTCGGTACGCGGAGCGCGCGGCAACTCCGGGATGGTGCTGTCCCAGGTATTGCGCGGGGTGGCTGACGCCACGACGGATTCGCGGGTGGATGGTTCGGTCTTGGCGGATGCCCTCTCGCTGGCCGTCACGCTGGTCGACCGTGCTCTGGCCTCCCCAGTGGAAGGCACCATCATCACCGTGCTGCGTGCCTCGGCCGCCGCTGCTAGTAAGGCCGCCGAGGAGTCCGGCGCGCAACTGCACGGTATTGTGGTCGCGGCGGTCGACGCCGCCCGGCAAGCCTTAGCGGAGACTCCTTCCCAGCTGCCGGCGCTGCGCGAGGCCGGTGTCGTAGACGCCGGCGGAGCAGGCTTCGTCATCTTGTTGGAATGCTTGCTGGCCCAGCTCACCGGTGAAGACACCGTCCCCGAACCTGTGGCTATAGAGACTGTAGGGGCAGAGCCCACGCAGAGCGAATCGCTGCCGTCTCACGGAGAGAACTGTGCCGCGCCACAGCCTGGGGCCGGCCCGGAGATTGAAGTCATCTTCTTCTTCGAGGGAGACCTCGCCCAGATCGAGGAGGCCCTCAACCCGTTGGGCAATAGCCTCGTCATCGCGCGAGCCACGGAGGATTCTGCGAGCGTGCACATCCATAGCTCCCAAGCCGGTGCGGTCATCGAACAAGCCTATGGCCTCGGAAAAGTCAGTAACCTGCGCCTCGAGGTGCTTCCCTCCGCCGGAGATACAGCGGCCGGCGAAATGCAGGCCATCGATCGTGCCGGGCGGCGAATCTTCGCCGCAGTGCCCGAAGGAGCCGCCCGCGAGCTTTTTGAAAAGGCCGGGGCGGATACCGTCAAGCCCGGCGACGGCCCTCGCGCCGCGAAGGCGGGTGATCTCTTCTTGCCCAACGGCTACGGCGGTGCGCCCGGCACAGCCACGCTTATCCCGACTGATTCCCTCGTCTCCGGGCTCGCCGCGCTGTCGGTCTACTCACCGGGTTCCACCCACACCGCCGAGGCAGTGGCCGCCATGGCGGATGCCGCACGCTCGATGCGGGTGGTGCATCCGGATACAGAATGCCTCGACGGGATTGTGGCGTCGTGCCGCAGCCAATTGGCTTACGGCGGGGAGCAGATCACCGTGCTCACCGGACTCGAGATCGATGAGGACGAGCTGGCGCAGCTCCTAGGCGTCGACGTGGTAGTGCTGCGAGTTCCCGGGCTGCGTACCGAGATCGGGGTGGAGTAAGCCATGCTGGGGTGGCAGGATGACCGTGCGCTGACGGAGATTCTGGCAAAGAAGGATGCCTCAGCGATCAAGCGAGCCTTCGGGTACACCACGTGCGGCGAGCTGCTCAGCCACTATCCACGCGACTACATCCGCCACAACAAGGACGTCGGCCTCGGCGGTGCCGAGGACGGTGACCACGTCACCATCACCGGTGTCATTGAGGATGTTCGCGTCAAGCACACCTCCAAAGCCATGGTCTTTATTCTCTACATGGATAGTGGAGTCCAGGCTTCGTTCTTTAACGCGCACTACGTGCAGCGCGTGCTGGGGCGCGGCATGCGCGTCATGCTGTCTGGCAAGCTGAAGTACTTTCGGGGATACCCCAGCCTGCAGCACCCGGACTTCCTCATCCTCGATCCCGGCCGTTATCAGGAATCCTTGCTGGATAGCACGTCCGGGCAGGGGACGGGCTCGCTGAAGAAGCTCTCCCAGTTCGGTTCACTGGACACCTTCCTGCAGCGCGAGTGGATCCCCGTCTACCCGGCGAGCGGGAAGGTGACATCGTGGTACATCATGGGCGCTATCCACAAGGTGCTGGAACACACGCCTTCGATTCCGGAGCCACTGGACTACCGCATGATGGTGACGCTGGACCAAGCCGTCCGCGAGATCCACGAACCGGGTGAGCACGGGCCCGAACGCGCCATCCAACGTTTGAAATACAATGAGGCGCTGTCGATTGGGCTGGTTATGGCCCTGCGCCAGCGCGATGTTAAGGCGCGTACGGCAACCCCGATGCCAGCGATTTTGGAGGGCTACCGTGACGAACTGCTCAGCGAGCTGCCCTTTGAACTGACTGCGGGCCAGCGCCGCGTCATCGCGGAGATCGACGCGGACCTGTGTGGCACCGCGCCCATGATGCGTCTGCTGCAGGGCGAGGTGGGCTCGGGCAAGACCCTGGTGGCCACGTGTGCCATGCTGCAGGCGGTCGACGCCGGTAAGCAGGCCGCCCTTCTCGCGCCGACGGAGGTGCTGGCGGCGCAGCATGGGGCGTCGATTAGCGCCAGCGTTCCCGAAGGAGTCACCGTCACCGTGTTGACCGGCTCGATGAAGACGGCGGAGAAGCGGCAGGCGCTGCTGGAGATTGTCTCCGGCGAGGCCGATATCGTCATCGGAACGCATGCCATCATCCAAGACACGGTGGAGTTCTTTGACTTGGGCCTCGTCATCGTGGATGAGCAGCACCGTTTCGGCGTGGAGCAGCGCGATAGCCTGCGCACCAAGACCCGGGAGGGCACGAGTCCCCACCTGCTGGTCATGACGGCGACACCGATCCCGCGCACGATTGCCATGACCGTCTTCGGTGATTTGGCCGTGTCCACTCTCAAGGAGCTGCCTGGCGGGCGAAAGCCCATCTTGTCCGCGGTGGTGCCCGAATGGAAACCGGAATGGGTACGCCGCGCCATCGAGAGAATTCGCGAAGAGGTAGAAAAGGGGCACCAAGCCTATATCGTCTGCCCGCGGATTGAAGGCGAAGGCGGCGTGGAAACGATGTCCGTACAGCTGCGCAACTTGCCGTTGCGGGGGCTGCGGGTGGAGATGCTCCACGGCAAAATGTTCGATAAGGATGAGGTCATGGAGCGCTTCGCCCGCGGGGAAATCGACGTCCTCGTGGCGACCACCGTCATCGAGGTTGGCGTCGACGTGCCCAACGCCACCGTGATGTTAATCCGTGAATCGGAGAATTTTGGCGTCTCGCAGTTGCACCAGCTGCGTGGGCGCGTGGGGCGCGGTGGTAACGACTCCGTGTGCTTGCTGCATACCACCGCCGAGCCCGACAGCAAGTCCTACCGGCGCATCCAGGCCATCGCTGATACACCGTCAGGTTTTGATCTGGCGGAGCTAGATCTTCGGCAGCGCCACGAAGGGGACATCCTAGGAACGCTGCAATCTGGCACCAAACGCACTCTGAAGCTGCTGGATCTCAGCCATGATAGGGACATTGTTGAGCGCACGCATGCTGATGCTGCCGCATTGGTGGAGCGTAATCCCGAGCTAGCGGTGGAGTTGACACACAATTTGAGTGCGGATGAGCAGGAGTTTTTGGAGAAGAACTAGGCCAGTCACCGCGCGCAGTTGTGGGGAGATAGGGTAGAGGCCATGACCAGAATCATTGCTGGGGAGGCCCGGGGGCGCACCATCAAGGTGCCGGAAGCCGGGACTAGACCTACCTCTGACCGTGCCCGCGAGGGCCTTTTCTCATCGTTGAACGTGCGTTGGGGTTTCATCGACTCCCGGGTGCTGGACCTTTTTGCTGGCTCTGGTGCCTTAGGCCTGGAGGCAGCCAGCCGCGGCGCTGAGGAAGTGGTCTTGGTGGAAAACAATCCTGCGGCGGTGAAGATCATCCGCCACAACATTGGGGTGGTGAAGCACCCGCGCGTCGAGGTACGCGAGATGAAGGCCTCGTCCTATCTAGCGACCGCACCGCGCGGGTATTTCGATATGGTGCTCGCGGATCCTCCCTATGAGTTCGATGATGTGGATGGGCTGTTGGCCGCGATCGAACCGGTGTTGGATGATGCCGCAATCGTCGTCATCGAACGCCATGTGGATTCCCCGCAGACGCAGTGGCCGGAAGGCTTTGAGCCCACCGGCCAGAAACTCAAGAAGCGGACCTTTGGCATTGCGCGTTTTGATATGGCGATTTATCACCGCGCTGAGGACAGCGACTACAGCGACAACGCGGGTAGCGAAGACACCGCCATGACCGAAACCAAGGAGGATTAGCCATGCCCACCCACGCCGTCTGCCCGGGATCTTTCGACCCCATCACGCTAGGCCATGTTGACGTGTTCAGCCGCGCCAGCGAATTGTTTGACAAGGTCACCGTGCTGGTGACGGGAAATCCTGACAAGCCGTCCGGACTGTTTAGCGTGGAGGAGCGCGTGGATCTCATCCGCCGTACCGTCGCGCCAGAGATCCAGGTGGACTGGTGGGGCGGCCTGCTCGTGGATTACACCAGTGCCCATGGCATAGACACCATTGTCAAAGGCCTGCGCTCCTCCTTGGACTACGAGTATGAGCTGCCGATGGCACAGATGAACCGGCGCCTTTCCGGGATCGATACTGTCTTCTTGCTCACTGATGAAAAGTACGGCTATATCTCCTCCTCCCTGTGCAAGCAGGTGGCACAGTACGGCGGCGATGTCACGGGTATGTTCCCAGAGCACGTTGCGGCCGCCGTAATGGAACGCTACCGAGGCTAAGGAGACATGTCTGTACTGGCAATACCTTTCGTCGTCCTCGTTACCGTCATAGTCGGCTCCTGCCTGCAGCGAGTCTCCGGCATGGGGTTGGGCCTCATTGGCGGCCCCATCTTGACGCTCTTCCTCGGCCCCGTGGAAGGCATCATGGTCATCAACGTTTTGGCCTGCATTAACGCCATCCTCACGACCTATTCGATGCGCGAGAATGTGGCGTGGGATAAGTGGCTGCGCATCGGCCCCTTCATGGTCCTCGGCTCAATCCCGGCGGCGCTGCTGATCGCGCGCATCGATACCTCGGCGTTGTTGGTGCTCGTGGGCGCCGCCTTGTTGATCGCGCTGGGCGTAGTGGTCTTTGGCCGCAAGTTCGTCCCCGAGATGCGGGGGACGGGGCCCTCTATCTCCGCGGGTATCTTGGGCGGTTTTACCAATACCCTGGCCGGCGTCGCCGGCCCCGTCATCACCGTGTACGCCCAGGCTGCGCGGTGGCCTAAGTCAATCCTCGCCGCGACCCTGCAACCCTGCTTTGTCATCGGCGGATTGTCCTCTGTTCTGACGAAGTACTTCCTGGGCTCCGGCGGTTTCGAGGGCCTGCATTGGCTGGTGTGGCCTTGCGGAATAATCGGCATGTGCGTTGGTATCCTCCTGGGCAAGAAGATCGCCGGGCACGTCTCGCGGGAAAAAGCCCACACGTTGTCGCTGGCGCTGGCTAGCCTGGGAGCGCTAAGTGCTCTGCTGCGCGGTATTTCCACGCTGGGCGCTTAAAACACTGCCTGGGTAAGGTGGACCCATGGCGAAGTTCAAGATTGAAGACGCGCTCTCCCTGCGCGCAGGCAAGAATTTTCAGATCGACTCGGTCGATGCCTCCGCAACCCCCGGCTTCGACGGTGACAAGGACGAGCTCGATGCCCGTTTCACCAAGTACGATGACGAGCTCTATGAACTGCAGGAGCGGCTCTTTGCCAACGGCCGCAGCTATGGTGAGGATGCCCCGGCGGTGCTCATTGTGTTGCAGGGAATGGATACCTCGGGCAAGGGCGGTGCTATTCGCCACGTGCTCAGCACCTTCGACCCGCAGGGAACTACCACGGTTGGTTTCGGAAAGCCCACCGAGGAAGAGCTGGAACATGACTTCTTGTGGCGCATCCGCAAGCACGACCCGCAGCCGGGACAGATTGTGGCCTTTGACCGCTCCCACTACGAAGACGTCCTCATTCAGCGCGTGCACGAGTGGGTCGACGGAGAAGAAGTGGACCGCCGCATCGAGGCTATCCGGGATTATGAGCTCGACCTGACAGCGAAGGGTGTCAAGGTCATCAAGATCTTCCTACACCTGTCCAAGGAAGCCCAGAAGGAGAATCTGCTAGAGCGCACGGAGCGGGAAGACAAGTTCTGGAAATACGATCCCGCCGATGTGGAGGAGCGCGCCTATTGGGATAAGTACATGGCGGCCTACCAGGACGCCATCCAGCGCACGGATGAAAACTATGCGCCCTGGTATGTCATTCCTACCGATAACAAGAAATACGCCCGCATGGCGCTGAAGTTCCTCATCGTGGATCTCCTGCGCCATCTTGACCTCGAGTGGCCGGCGCCCGACTTCGACCCGGAGGTGGAGCGCCAGCGCATCGAGGACGCCGACTAAGAACTAGTCGTTCTGCGCCTCATCGACGTCGCTGGCGAGCTCACGGGCGGCGGCGTTGAAACTATCGAGGACGGACAACAGCGCTTCCTGGGCATTGATAATTCCCAGGTTGAGGGCGTGGAAGAGCTGGTCCTCGTTCAGACCCGCCGTGGTGACGAAGCAGGCATCACCACGCAGCTCCACCTCATCCTCAACGAGGCCAACGAGCGCGCGCCCATCGAAGGCACTGGAATTGAACTCGTTGCACAAGACGTGGAAGATCGGGAGCATGTCCGCGTCGAGCTGCGTCGGCAGCACGCATTCCATGCGCACGAGGCCATCGTCGACGGTGATAACCCAATCAAGGTCATTGAGGCGGGCAACCGCCGCAGTGGGGTCCTCTGGGTGCGCGGTGGCCGCCATATCCAGTTCCGTACCGTTGAGCACGCTCAGCACGCTATCCCGGCTGACGGCGGGCAGCGGAGACCCAGACAGGATGTCGAAAGGATCGGTGCCTTCGC
The DNA here is from genome assembly GCF_009708045.1 of Corynebacterium hiratae. Taxonomy (NCBI): domain Bacteria; kingdom Bacillati; phylum Actinomycetota; class Actinomycetes; order Mycobacteriales; family Corynebacteriaceae; genus Corynebacterium; species Corynebacterium hiratae. The sequence goes on from NZ_VIOG01000001.1 coordinate 187,489, forward strand.
TAGCGTTGTGGCTCATTCCTACTCCTCCTCGTTCCAGGTGACCGCCTGCGGAAAACGCTGCGCCACGACGTCGAAAATCTCCGCGAAGCTGGCGAGTGAGCTCAGCAGGAAATGCCCCAGCTGGGCCAAGGACAAACCTTCGCCCACGGCCATGGCGCGGTTGGCGCCTAGGTGGATCTCCGCGTTGCCCTTCGCGTCCTCTTCGACGAGGAAGTTCAAGGTGGGCGCCACGCTGGCCCAGTTCAGCTCCGCCACGGCAGCAGCAACATCTTGTTCGAGGTGCGCGGGAAGCGTGCCTTCCCAGGAGGCGAAGGCGCTCAATACGTCGCCTTCCGCGTCGAGGTCACAGTGCACCGCGATATGCGGCACACCGGTCTGCAGGACGCGGCGCGCGGGGGCGTTGTCGTCGCCGGCACCAGGAGCGTCGCCTTCCTCGGGGGCAGCTTCGATGAGCGCGTAGTCGGCGTCGATAAGCTCGCACAACTGCGCCAGCCGGTCAATGGTGACCGGCTCAACCACGTGGAGATCGGTCACTGCTGCTCACCCTGGGCGCCCTCGGTTCCCTCGCCCGCCTGTGCAGCAGATTCGGAACCGAGCTTGGCCATTTCCTCGGCGGCGGCGACCATGGCGTTCTGGGCGTTGATGACACCATCCACGGAGGCGCGCAGCGCGGCCGCGAGTTGTTCGTCGGTCATGCCGGCCGCGCACGGAATATCGGCCTCGGTGCGCACGAGCAACATGCCGTCGAAGTCAGCAATGACGGCGCGGGCCCCCATAGCCACGGAATTGATCTGGTTAGCCGCGAGGAAAAGGCCGGCGTCGGCCTTGGCGTAGTTGACGTCCGTTGGCACATCGCAGCGCACGATGGCAACGCTTTCCAGCACAGCGAACATGCACGGCAGGCCGTTGAGGTTGGCGGTGGCGGCGTCGTCGCGGCCGGGGACCGGCTCGAGTTCGATGTCGAAGGTCTTCATTGCCTCGATGATGCGGTCGAGGGTGACCTCCGGGAGTGCGTGTGGATCCTCGGCGGGGGTAGTCGCAGGATTAGTCATGGTTGTGCTCCTTCCAGGTGACGAGCTGCGGGTACTGCTGTTCAATCCACTCGAAGGACTGCAACACGGCATCCAGGGTGGACATGACGAACGCGCCTAACTGGTTGCGGGAAGCGCCGTGGGTCAGGTCGAGATCGCGCGCACCGGAGACTGCCAAGGCGTTGTCCGGAGCCTCAAAGAAGCGGAACGTCGGCGTGAAGTGATCCTGGTTCCAGGCGTTGATGTGCATGAGGAGCGCCGGGCCCTCGGAGGCGGGCACGGAACCGCGCCACACGGAATCAACGATGAGGGAGGAGCCAACCAGCTGGAAGGCAATGGCGGCGTTCGAGAAGCCGGTGCGCAAAAGGTTGACCGTCTGGCCGTCCTGCGTCTTTTGCTCTTCGATGCGGTATTCCAAGCCTTCTGACTTAAAGATCTCCGCAATGCGCTCGAGTGTGACCTCCTCAATCGGAGTATCGGGCTGCAGCTGGCGCTGCTGCGCTTCGTCGTGATTAGTGGTGTCAGTCAATTCTTCTACTCACTTCGCTACATTCTTCTTAATCTTTTCCGGCCCCGACACTACCGGAGCCGTCTTCCTGGGGTGCGCAGGTGGGGTCCTCGAAGAGTTTTTCCCCGCCCAGCTCGTGGGCAAGCGCTGGAGCGATCTCGGGATAGCGGAAAGTATGGCCGAGCGCTTCCGCGCGCGTGGGCAGAACCTTTTGGTTAGCTAGTGCAAGCTCACGCGCACCTTCCTTGCCCAGCAGCAGCGCCGGACCGACGCTGGGAATCGGAATGATGGTGGGGCGGTGGAGCAAGGAACCAAGGGCATCAACATAATCGCGGTTGAGCACCGGAGTGGGGGAGACCGCGTTGATGACGCCGTGCCAGGCTGGGTCGAGCGCGGCGCGGACGAACATGTCAGAAAGATCATCTTGTGCAATCCAGCTATTCCACATGGTGCCTTTGCCGAAAGCGCCGCCAAGACCAGTGGAAAACAGCCCGCGTAGCAGCGGCAGGATCCCCGCATTGGCTGATTGCACAATACCGGTACGCAGGTTAACCACGCGCTTTCCAGCCTCCCGCGCAGGCTCGCACGCCGCCTCCCAGTCGGCGACGACGTCAGCGAGAAAACCCTCGCCGCGCTCCGATTCCTCGGTCAGTTCCGTCTCACCCCTGTCCGGGCCGTAAATACCAATGGCGGAGGCGCACACCATGGCGGTCAGGGACCGGTTCTCAGCAGCCACTTGGGCCAGTAGGCGGGTAGGTTCAACGCGGGAATCCCGAATGGCCTCTTTGTGTGCGGAATTAAAACGCCCAAAGATAGGTTCGCCGGCCAAGTGGATGAGAACGTCAACGCCCTCCAGCAGATCCTTCGCCGGCAGCTGGGGGCGCCAGAGGCGCTCGCCAGTCCCGGGGTTGGATCGCACCAAAGGGATGACGGTGTGGCCCAGGGTGCCCAATTGCGCAGCCACAGCCGCGCCCACCGTCCCGTGCGTTCCGGTTATCGCTACCGTGCGGGGCTCGGCGTTGAGCGCGCCGAGCCTGTGGGCAAAGCGAAAGTCTTCGATGAGCTGCTGCTGGCGGTAAGCGAAGATCGATTCCAGGGCTCCGGCGGGGATGCGGGTCTCCACCTTGTCCGTGATGAGCGTGCCCTCCGGGTGATCCTCAAAGAAGTGCTCGTGGCGCCAATTCGCCAGGGATCGGAAGGGGGCGTTGATACAGACATCCGCGAAAGAGCGCCGCGGTTGGTAGCGGCTGAGGTCGTGGCGGGCAACCCATTTCAGGCCGCCGGGAAAGCCCAATATTGAGGTTCCATCGGCCAAGGACTCGGCTTGCTGAAGCGGGGTCATAAAACCGAAAGGTGGGGTGAGGCGAGCAAACGCCCCCTGGCGGGTATGCCACTGCCATACGTCTTCGCGCGGGGCGGGGACAACGTGCTGGGTAGTGAAACTCACTGTCTATAGACCTGCCTCAGGAGATTCGGGGGTGCGAGGGCGTACCAAGCACGCGTGAAGAGTGCTATGGTTAGTGCTGGCTTTCAAGCATAGACAAGTCCACTGAACCATTGTCCGACATCCTTTAAAGACCGCACCGTGAGGCGGGGAAGGAGGTCACGATGAGTGAATCCGGCACCCACGCGGAGTCCAACGAGCTGCTGAGCTCCTCAGACGTCGCGCGTACTGTCGCACGCATCGCGCACCAGATCATTGAAAAGACGGCGCTAGATTCGAGTGATTCTTCTCGAGTCCTGCTCTTAGGCATTCCCTCTGGTGGCGTGCCTTTGGCGCAGCGCCTTGCCGAAAAGATTGAGGAATTCTCTGGGGTGGAGATTCCCTGGGGCTCCCTCGACATCACTTTGTACCGAGACGATTTATATGCCCGCCCGCACCGTGCCTTGCAGCCCACGACGGTGCCTGACGGCGGCATCGACGGCGCCACCGTCATTCTTGTCGATGACGTTCTTTACTCCGGCCGCACCATCCGCGCCGCACTCGATGCCCTCGCGGACATCGGGCGCCCCGACATCATCCAGCTCGCCGTCCTCGTGGACCGGGGGCACCGCCAGGTACCCATTCGCGCCGACTACGTGGGCAAAAACATCCCCACCGCGCGGGATGAGGATGTCACCGTGTACAACGCCGACATTGATGGGCGCGATGCCGTCGTTCTCACCCGCTTCACTGCACAGCCCGGCAAGGAGGCATAAATGAAGCACCTCATTAACATCGCCGACCACAGCGCCGAGGAGATTCTCGGTCTGATGGATGAGGCCGACCGCTTCCGGGAGGCCCTGGAAGGCCGCGAGGTCAAGAAGTTGCCCACGCTGCGCGGGCGCACCGTTTTCACCTTGTTCTACGAGAATTCCACCCGCACTCGTTCCTCTTTCGAGACGGCGGGCAAGTGGATGTCGGCGGATGTCATTAACCTCTCCGCCTCGACGTCCTCGGTCAAGAAGGGCGAGTCCCTCAAGGACACCGGGTTGACCTTGGCGTCCATCGGGGCGGACGCCATCATCATGCGCCATCCTTCCTCCGGTGCGGCACAGCAGCTAGCTCGCTGGGTAGCGCCCGGCGGCCAGGGCCCGAGCGTGATTAACGCCGGCGATGGCTCCCACCAGCACCCCACGCAGGCGCTTCTCGACGCCGTCACGATGCGCCAGCGCCTACACCTGAACGCGGATCGCTCGGCAGCCGGCACCGGTTTTGAGGGTCTTAACGTGGCTATCGTCGGTGACTGCCTGCATTCCCGCGTGGTGCGCTCCAACGTGGACCTGCTCTCCACGCTGGGTGCTGAAGTCACGCTCGTCGCCCCGCCGACGCTGCTGCCTTTCGGCGTCGACACCTGGCCGGTGCGCGTCTCCCACGATTTCGATGCAGAGGTTGCCAAGGCAGACGTCGTCATGATGCTGCGCGTGCAAGCAGAGCGCATGAACGGCGGTTTCTTCCCCTCGCACCGCGAGTACGCCACTCTCTACGGGCTGTCCAAGGACCGCGCAGCGGCCATGAAGAAGGACGCCATCATCATGCACCCAGGCCCCATGGTCCGCGGCATGGAGATCAACTACGCCGTGGCTGACTATGACAACACCGCGGTCCTCCAGCAGGTCAACAACGGTGTCCACGTGCGCATGGCCGCCTTGTTTACGCTGCTCACCAACGGCGAGAACGCCGGTATCTAAATCGAGATGTCCCACTTAGCAACGAGGAGAGCTGAAGAATCCATGACTAATTATCCAGACACCGGCGTGCTCTCTGCTCCCGCGGCCGGTACTCTGCTCATCACCAACGTTCGCCCCTATGGTGAGGGCGAACCTACCAGCATCCTGATCAAGGATGGCGTCATCGAAGCCATCGGTGCTGCCACCGATATAACCCCGGCGGCAGGCGTCGACCGCACCATTGATGGTGGCGGCAACGTGCTGCTGCCAGGGCTGGTGGACATGCACGTTCACCTGCGTGAGCCGGGCCGCGAGGACACCGAGACCATCGAAACCGGCTCGCGCGCTGCCGCCAAGGGCGGCTTTACCGCTGTGTTCACCATGGCTAACACGTCACCGGTGACGGATCAGCCGATCATCGCCGAGTCCGTCTGGGCCAAGGGCCAGGCACGCGGCCTGTGCGATGTCCACCCGGTTGGCTCCATCACGAAGGGCCTTGAGGGCAAGACCCTGACCGAGTTTGGCATGATGGCCCGCTCGGATGCCAAGGTGCGCATGTTCTCTGATGACGGCAAGTGCGTCCAAGACCCGCAGCTCATGCGCCGTGCCTTGGAGTACGCGAAGGGCCTTGACGTTCTTCTGGCCCAGCACGCAGAAGATCACCGCATGACCGAAGGCGCTAGCGCCCACGAGGGCGAGGTCGCCGCCCGCCTGGGCCTGCGCGGCTGGCCGCGCGTCGCCGAGGAATCCATCGTCGCCCGCGATGCACTGCTCGCGCGTGACTACGGCAACCGCATGCACATCTGCCACGCTTCGACGAAGGGCACCGTGGAGCTTCTCAAGTGGGCCAAGGAACAGGGCATCCCGCTGACCGCCGAGGTGACTCCGCACCACCTGCTGCTGACCGATGACAAGCTGGTGACCTACGACGGCGTCTACCGCGTTAACCCACCGTTGCGCGAGGAATCCGACACACTGGCCCTGCGCCAGGCGTTGCTCGACGGGCTAATCGACGTCGTGGCGACCGACCACGCCCCGCACGGCAGCGAAGACAAGTGCGTCGAGTTCGAGCACGCCAAGCCGGGCATGCTGGGGCTGGAGTCCTCCCTGGCGGTCATCGCCAAGCTTTTCGTCGCCACCGGTCTGGCCGACTGGCGCTTCGTTGCCCGCGTCATGTCGGAACGCCCGGCAGAGATCACCCGCCTGCCCGGCCATGGCCGCCCGATTGCGGTGGGAGAGCCAGCGAACCTCACCATCGTTGATCCGGAACACCAGTGGGTATCCGATTCCACGCGCCTGGCATCGAAGTCGGAGAACAACCCGTACGAGGGGGAGGAATTCGGCGCACGCGTGGCCTACACCATCCTGCGCGGTGCGGTGACCTACGACCTAGCGGCTGAAAGCGCCAGCGAGGCGGCCGAGTAATCGGGATAATCGACAATCAGAGTTGCTCACCACTTAAGTAGTCAACGCACACCAACGCACGTCCCCAACACAACCACCCTTCACCGAGAAAATTCACTGAAAGGTTCAACACACAGTGACTTCCACTACCACCACCCCCGCCATCCTGGTCCTCGCTGATGGCCGCACCTTCCGTGGCTTTGGCTTTGGCGCCACGGGTACGACCCTGGGCGAGGCCGTCTTTACCACCGCCATGACGGGCTACCAGGAGACCATGACGGATCCGTCGTACCACCGCCAGATCGTCGTGGCCTCCGCGCCGCAGATTGGTAATACAGGCTGGAATGATGAGGACAATGAGTCCCACGGCGACAAGATCTGGGTCGCCGGTCTGGTCATCCGCGACCTTGCCCGCCGCGTCTCCAACTGGCGCGCCGAGCGCTCACTGCCGGAGGAGATGGAAAAGCAGGGCATCATTGGTATCAGCGGCATCGATACCCGCACCCTGGTGCGCCACCTGCGCAACCACGGCTCCATCAAGGCCGGTATCTTCTCCGGTGCCGATGCTGAGCGGGACGTCGAGGAGCTCATCGCTGAGGTGAAGAACCAGCCCTCCATGGCCGGACTCGACCTGTCGGCAGAGGTCTCGACTGATGAGGTTTATACCTTCCCGGCCGTAGGGGAGAAGCGCTTCACCGTCGTGGCCTACGACATGGGAGTCAAGACCGCCACACCGAAGAACTTCGCCGAGCGCGGCATCGAGACCATCGTGGTTCCCGCCAACACCCCGTTCGAGGAGATCAAGCAGTACAAGCCGGATGGTGTGTTTGTCTCCAACGGTCCGGGCGACCCGGCTACTGCGGACACCATGGTTGGCATTGTCCGAGACATCCTCGCCGCCAAGTACCCGTTCTTCGGCATCTGCTTCGGCAATCAAATCCTCGGCCGTGCGCTGGGCATGGATACCTACAAGCTGAAGTTCGGCCACCGCGGCATCAACGTGCCGGTGCGCAACCAGCTGACCGGAAAGATCGACATCACCTCTCAGAACCACGGTTTCGCCCTGGCCAGCCCCTCGGGCAAGGAAGACCCGGCCGGTGAGGAATTCGATACCGACTTCGGCCCGGCAGTGGTGTCCCACACCTGCCTCAACGACAACACCATTGAAGGTGTTGCGCTCAAGGATGGCATGGCTTACTCCGTGCAGTACCACCCAGAGTCCGCGGCTGGCCCGCACGATGCAAACCCGCTCTTTGACCAGTTCATCGAGCTCATGACTGAAAAGTCCCCGAACAAGTAGAACGCAACCAGGAAAAGGAAGAAGAAACACATGCCAAAGCGCAACGACATCAATCACGTCCTGGTTATCGGCTCCGGTCCGATTGTTATTGGCCAGGCCTGCGAATTCGACTACTCCGGTACCCAGGCCTGCCGCGTGCTCAAGGAGGAAGGCCTGCGCGTTACGCTGGTCAACTCCAACCCGGCAACGATCATGACGGACCCGGAGTTCGCCGACCACACCTACGTGGAGCCCATCGAGCCCGAGTTCATCGAGAAGATCTTCCAGAAGGAAAAGGAAGAGGGCAACCCCATCGACGCCGTGCTGGCCACCCTCGGCGGCCAGACCGCTCTCAATGCCGCGGTGCAGCTGGACCGCCTGGGTATCCTGAAGAAGTACGATATCGAGCTCATCGGTGCTGATATCGACGCGATTGAGCGCGGCGAGGACCGCCAGAAGTTCAAGGATATTGTCGCCTCCATCGGCGGCGAATCCGCGCGCTCCCGCGTCTGCCACACGATGGAGGAGGTCCACGAGACTGTCGCCGAGCTCGGCCTGCCGGTTGTCGTTCGCCCGTCGTTTACCATGGGCGGCCTGGGCTCTGGCCTGGCCTTCAACGAGGAGGACCTTGAGCGCATTGCCGGCGGCGGCTTGGCTGCATCCCCAGAGGCGAACGTCCTCATCGAGGAGTCCATCCTGGGCTGGAAGGAATTCGAGCTCGAGCTCATGCGCGATGGTGACGATAACGTGGTGGTCATCGCGTCCATCGAGAACGTCGATGCCCTCGGCGTCCACACCGGTGACTCCGTCACCGTGGCGCCGGCCCTGACTCTGACGGATCGCGAGTACCAGAAGATGCGCGACCAGGGTATCGCCATCATTCGCGAGGTGGGCGTCGACACCGGCGGGTGCAACATCCAGTTCGCAGTGAACCCGGATGATGGCCGCATCATCACCATTGAGATGAACCCGCGCGTATCCCGCTCCTCGGCGCTGGCCTCCAAGGCCACCGGTTTCCCGATTGCCAAGCTGGCCGCCAAGCTGGCCATTGGCTACACCCTGGATGAGGTGCGCAATGACATCACCGGTGTGACCCCGGCTGCATTCGAGCCGACTCTGGACTATGTCATCGTCAAGGCTCCACGCTTTGCTTTTGAGAAGTTCCCGGGCGCCGATGACACCCTGACCACCACCATGAAGTCTGTGGGCGAGGCCATGGGTATCGGCCGCAACTACATTTCCGGCCTGAATAAGGTCATGCGTTCCCTGGAATCCAAGCCCGCAGGTTTCTGGACCCAGCCAGATGAGTACTTTGCCGGGGAGCGCGCTACGGATCTCGAGGCCGTTCTCAAGGACCTGGAGCGCCCGACAGAGGGCCGCATGTACGACGTCGAGCTGGCCCTGCGCCTCGGTGCGACCATCGAGCAGCTGCACGAGCACTCCCACTTGGACCCGTGGTTCCTCGCTGAGTTGGAGGCGCTGGTCCAGTTCCGCGAGGAGCTCGTGAGTGCGCCGGTTCTGGACGCTGATTTGCTGCGCCGCGCCAAGGTCTTCGGCCTGTCCGATGCCCAGATCGCGGCTCTTCGCCCAGAGTTCGCTGGCGAGGATGGCGTGCGCTCCCTGCGCTGGTCCTTGGGTATTCGCCCGGTGTACAAGACCGTCGATACTTGCGCTGGTGAGTTCGAGGCGCAGACCCCGTACCACTACAGCACTTATGAGCTGGATCCGAACGCTGAGTCCGAGGTCCGCGCAAGCGACGAGAAGACGAAGGGCAAGGTCATCATCCTGGGCTCTGGCCCGAACCGCATCGGTCAGGGTATCGAGTTTGATTACTCCTGCGTGCATGCCGCCCTGGAGCTTTCCCGTGAGGGCTACGAGACGGTCATGGTCAACTGCAACCCGGAGACGGTGTCGACTGACTATGACACGGCAGACCGCCTCTACTTCGAGCCGCTGACTTTCGAGGACGTCATGGAGGTCTACCACGCGGAGGCCGCGTGCGGTGAGGTTGCCGGCGTCATCGTCCAGCTGGGTGGACAGACCCCGTTGGGCCTGGCTGAGCGCCTGACCGCTGCCGGCGTTCCGGTCGTGGGTACGTCTGCCGCTGCCATCGACTTGGCGGAGGACCGCGGTGAGTTCGGCAAGGTGCTTGCTGAAGCCGAGCTTCCCGCACCGGCCTTCGGCACCGCGACCTCCTTCGAGGAGGCCCGCCAGGTCGCCTCGAATATCGGCTACCCGGTATTGGTCCGCCCGTCCTACGTGCTGGGTGGCCGCGGCATGGAGATCGTCTACGACGAGGATTCGCTGCGCAACTACATCGAGCGCGCTACCGAGATCACCTCGGATCACCCGGTCCTCGTCGACCGCTTCCTGGATAACGCCATCGAGATTGACGTCGACGCGCTGTGCGACGGCGAGGAGGTCTACCTCGGCGGCGTGATGGAGCACATCGAGGAGGCCGGTATTCACTCCGGTGACTCCTCCTGCGCTCTGCCGCCGATGACGCTGGGACCTGAGGATATTGAGAAGGTGCGGGAGTCGACGCGTCGCCTAGCGCACGGCATCGGCGTCAAGGGCCTGATGAACGTTCAGTACGCCTTGAAGGATGACACCCTCTACGTCATCGAAGCCAACCCGCGTGCCTCCCGCACCGTGCCTTTCGTCTCCAAGGCCACCGGCGTTCCGCTGGCCAAGGCTGCCGCGCGCGTCATGCTGGGGGCATCCATCGCCGAGCTGCGGGAGGAGGGCATCATCCCGTCTACCTACGACGGTGGTTCCCTGCCGCTGGAGCACCCGATTGCGGTCAAGGAGGCTGTGCTGCCGTTTAACCGCTTCCGTCGCCCCGATGGCCAGCTGCTGGATACTTTGCTGTCCCCGGAGATGAAGTCCACCGGTGAGGTGATGGGCTTGGCCGACAACTTCGGCGCCGCCTACGCCAAGGGTGAGATGGCCGCTTTCGGCGAGCTGCCCACCGAGGGAACCGTGTTTGTCTCCGTAGCCAACCGCGATAAGCGCACGCTCATCTTCCCGATTCAGCGCCTGGCCTACATGGGTTACACCATCGTGGCTACCGCTGGGACCGCGCAGATGCTGCGCCGCAACGGTGTCGAGTGCGAGGTCGCCCGGAAGGTATCGGAGGCCACGGAGGGCGAGGAGTCCATCGTGGACCAGATTTTGGCTGGAAAGGTTGATCTCATCCTTAACACCCCGGCAGGCTCCGCCGGTGCCCGCCACGACGGCTATGACATCCGCGCTGCTGCCGTATCCGTGGGCATTCCGTTGGTGACGACCGTCCAGGGCGTGACCGCCGCAGTGCAGGGCATTGAGGCTCTGCGTCGCGGGGATCTCAAGGTGCGCGCGCTGCAGGAGCTTGAGCATGACCCAGCCAACTAGGAAGTCGCCGTCTTTCGGTGAGCGCCTCGTAGCAGCCGGTGCGGAGCGCGGGCGATTGTGCGTAGGCATCGACCCGCACCCGCATCTGCTCGAGGCCTGGGGCCTGTCGGTTGATGTGGATGGTCTGCGCACGTTTACGCTGCGCTGTGTAGAGGCCTTCGCTGAGACCGCCGCGGTGGTGAAGCCACAGGTGGCCTTTTTTGAGCGTTTCGGTTCGCGCGGCTTCGCAGTTCTTGAGGAGGCCCTCGCGGGGCTCCGCGAGCAGGGCTGTCTGAGCCTAGCGGACGCGAAGCGCGGAGACATCGGTTCCACCATGGCGGGCTACGCGCAAGCCTGGTTGGGGGAGGACTCGCCGCTGCGTTCCGATGCTGTGACGGTCTCGCCCTACCTCGGTGTGGGTGCTTTGAGTCCAGTCTTCGATCTAGCGGAGGAAACTGGACGAGGTGTCTTTGTTCTTGCGGCGACCTCCAATCCGGAGGCCGTGGCGTTGCAGTCGTTGAGCGTGGACGGCCGCAGCGTGGCGCAGCGCGTCGTCGATGAGCTTGCACAGCGCAACGCGTCTGCGGCTGGGCCAGACACCACCGTGGGTGCCCTTGGTGTGGTCGTGGGCGCGACGTTGGAGGCTCCGCCTGCACTAGACCAATTAAACGGTCCGGTGCTGCTGCCGGGTGTGGGCGCCCAGGGCGCTACGCCCGCCGATGTAAGGGAACTCACCGCAGCGGCGCCCGAGCTCGGCTTTGCCAACGTTTCCCGGGCCATTCTTTCGCAGGGGCCGAGTGTCTCTGACCTGCGGAAAGCCGTAGTGGATACCGCGGCGGAGTTCCGGGATTAATACTCAGACCAGGTGGCGGCGTGCTGGATTATCGGGCGCGCCGTTTACCTGGTATTTTGTTTAAGGCATGTGCGTTGACGTGCGGGAACCTTTAAAAGAAGGGGGCCGCGTTGCGTCATCGCGTACAGACCAGTGCTAGGATTGCCAGAAGTCGGTTCGTGGAGGTAGCAAAAGCTATCCCGCGCTGGGGAAACCTTCCCACCGTGAGCCGAGATTCTGGTGCTAGCCATCAGAAGACAATGTTCGAACTAATGAAATCGGAGGAAACCCGTGGCCCTTCCCAAGTTGACAGATGAGCAGCGCAAAGAAGCTCTCGCAAAGGCCGCTGAGGCCCGCAAGGCTCGCGCTGAGCTCAAGGCTGCGTTGAAGCGCGGCGAGACCAACCTGCAGGAAGTTCTGGAGAAGGCCGAGACCGATGAGATCATCGGCAAGACCAAGGTCTCCGCTCTCCTCGAGGCCCTGCCGAAGGTTGGCAAGGTCAAGGCTAAGGAAATCATGGAGGACCTGGAGATTGCTCAGACCCGCCGCCTGCGTGGCCTGGGTGACCGTCAGCGTCGCGCCCTGCTCGAGCGTTTCGGCTACGGCGAGTAATTAGCGCAATGGCTGACGAAACTGCACGCGGGCGCCTGGTCGTTCTGGCCGGGCCGTCCGCTGTGGGCAAATCCACGGTGGTTTCGCGCCTGCGCGACGATGTCGACAACCTCTACTTCAGCGTCTCCATGACGACGCGCCAACCCCGTCCCGGAGAGACTGATGGGGTGGACTACCTCTTCGTCTCACCAGAGACCTTTCAAGAGCATATCGACGCTGGTGACATGCTCGAATGGGCAGAGATCCACGGCGGTTTGCAGCGTTCCGGGACGCCCGCCCAGCCGGTCCAAGAAGCGATGACGGCTGGACGCCCGGTGTTGGTAGAGGTTGATCTTGCAGGCGCCCGCAACGTGAAGGCGGCGATGCCGGAGGCGGAAACCGTGTTTCTCGCCCCACCATCCTGGGAAGTTTTGGTCGAGCGCCTGACAGGGCGTGGGACCGAGCCGCAGGATGTCATCGACCGCCGGTTGCAGACCGCAGAGTCGGAGCTTGCCGCGGAAAAGGAGTTCGACCACATCGTTGTCAATGAAGATCTCGATGAGGCCGTTGCCGCTATTAGTGCTATCCTGCGTGGATAGACCACGATTTTGACCATCTACCAACAGTAAAGGTGCATGTGACCAACGTGACCACACCTGCTAATTCTGAGGCCGTTAAGCCGGAACCAGTATTCGATCCGCCGACGGGCATTACCGATCCGCCGATCGATGAACTGCTGGGCAAGGTCTCGTCCAAGTACGCTCTGGTGATCTTCGCCGCTAAGCGCGCACGCCAGATCAACAGCTACTACCAAGAACAGGATGAAGGCGTCTTCGAGTTTGTCGGACCGCTGGTGACCCCGGAACCGGGGGAGAAGCCGCTGTCCATCGCTTTGCGCGAAATCGAAGCCGGCCTGCTGGACCACGAGGAAGGCAACTAAGCTTTTCCGTGCCGGTAGCTGCCTACAGCACATTCTGAACTGAACCCACCCACGTGTCTGCCAAGATACTGGGTGGGTTCAGAGCGTCTTGGGTAACATCGTCCGAGTGAAGGACGTACAGCATTTCCAAGAAGCTCAAGAAAGTAGCGCCGTGAATCATCCAGAGTCCGCAGGGGCGGGGTCGGCTCAACGGCGGCGCATCCTCATCGGAGTGGCGGGAGGAATTGCCGCCTACAAGGCGTGCCATCTTATCCGCGATTTCACTGAGCATGGCGATGATGTTCGCGTGATTCCTACCGAGGCTGCGCTGAACTTCGTTGGGGCGGCGACCTTTGAGGCCTTGTCGGGGCATCCGGTGTCGACCACGGTCTTTGATGCGGTGGATGAAGTCCAGCACGTCTCCCTAGGCCAGCAAGCGGATGCCATCGTTATTGCCCCGGCAACCGCGGACCTGATCGCGCGTTTGGCTGGTGGTCGCGCCGACGATCTTCTCAGCGCATCCGTCCTTGTTGCGACGTGTCCGGTGATTATCGCCCCAGCGATGCACACGGAGATGTGGCTTAACCCGGCAACCCAAGACAACGTGGCTACGCTGCGCCGTCGCGGAGTTACTGTCATGGAGCCCGCCCACGGCCGCTTGACCGGTACCGATACGGGCGCAGGCCGGTTACCGGATCCGGAGCAGATCGCGGAGTTTGCTCGCACCATCATTGCCGGCCACCGCGTGGACCATGATTGGCAGGGCCGGAAGGTCGTGATCTCCGCTGGCGGCACGCAAGAGAACCTTGACCCAGTGCGCTACCTTGGCAACCGCTCGTCCGGAGACAAGGCTTTGCGTTGGCTGAGATTGCCGCACAGCGGGGTGCCGATGTCACCATCGTCGCCGGTAATACGGAGGCGCTTCCGGTTCCCTCCGGTGCCGCGGTCGTGCGGGTGACCTCAACCCGCGATATGCAGGAGGCAATGAATGCAGAGTCCGCTGACGCGGACATCGTCATCATGGCCGCGGCCGTTGCGGACTATCGCCCAGCCTCCGTGGCTGAGTCAAAGATGAAGAAGGGTACCGCGGACGCTGATTTGGCGCATCTGGAACTGGTGGAAAATCCAGATATCCTTAAGGGCCTCGTCGAGCGTCGCGACAGTGGCTCCCTCAACCCGGATGCCATCATCGTCGGCTTCGCCGCAGAGACCGGTGATGAGACGACGACTGTCCTGGAGTACGCCCAGCGGAAGTTCGCAAAGAAGGGCTGCGATGTACTCATGGCCAATGAGGTCGGGGAGGGAAAGGTCTTTGGCCAGCCCACGAGCGCTGGGTGGATCCTGCGGCGTGATGCCGAGCCAGTGGTGGTTGAGCCTGGCTCGAAACAGGTCGTGGCCGCGCAGATACTTGAAGCTGTGAATGAAATCCTGAAAAAGTAGTGGTCGTTCTTGCAGCTGTAGACCGCTTGGTCTACGATGGGGCGGTGTTATCAGCCGAGGCGTGGGCAAGGCGCTGTCCCACCCACGACGCGCAGAACTAGCTTAAGGAAGACTTGTGACTGACAAAGCTGCACAGGCGGTACGCCTCTTTACCAGCGAATCCGTAACTGAAGGCCACCCGGATAAAATTTGTGACGCGATCTCGGACGCCATTCTTGACGCCCTCCTCGAAGAAGACCCCAACGCCCACGTCGCCGTAGAGACCCTCGTGACAACGGGGCAGGTGCACGTCGTGGGCGAGGTGCGCACCACCGGTTATGTAGAGATCCCCCAGATCGTTCGCAAGACCCTCGTGGAGATTGGCTTTACCTCCTCCGACGTTGGTTTCGACGGCCATACCTGTGGCGTCAACGTCGCCATTGGTGAGCAGTCCCAAGAGATCGGGGCTGGCGTGGATACCTCCACCGAGGTTCGTTCCGGCACCTTCGAAGACGATGACCAGTACGGTGCGGGTGACCAGGGCCTCATGTTTGGCTATGCCACCAACGAGACCCCGGAGTTTATGCCGTTGCCGATTTCCACGGCGCACCATCTATCGCGCCGTCTCACCCAAGTGCGCAAGGAGGGCATCGTGCCTTCCCTACGCCCCGATGGCAAGACCCAGGTCACCTACGCCTACGACGAGAATGATGTACCCACGCGGCTGGAGACGATCGTCATCTCTACCCAGCACGATCCGGACGTCACCCAGGAGTGGTTGGCCGAGCAGCTGCGCACGCACGTCGTCGAATGGGTCGTCAACGACGCCGACTTGGGCAAGTACTACACCGAGGACACCGAGCTGCTCATCAATCCTTCTGGCTCCTTTATCCTTGGCGGCCCCATGGGTGATGCCGGGTTGACCGGCCGCAAGATCATCGTGGACACCTATGGTGGCATGGCCCGCCACGGCGGCGGTGCCTTCTCCGGTAAGGATCCGAGCAAGGTGGACCGCTCCGCTGCCTACGCCATGCGCTGGGTGGCCAAGAACATTGTGGCCGCCGAGCTTGCCGACCGCGCCGAGGTGCAGGTGGCGTATGCCATCGGCCGCGCCAAGCCAGTTGGCCTCTACGTCGAGACCTTCGGTACTGCGCACGGCGGGCTGAGCGACGCCGACATCCAGGCCGCAGTGGACAAGGTCTTCGATCTGCGCCCGGCCGCCATCATTCGCGAGCTCGACCTCCAGCGCCCGATCTACCGCCAAACCGCGGCCTACGGTCACTTCGGTCGCACCGATGTTGACCTTCCGTGGGAGGACACCTCGCGGGCCGTCGACCTGCGCCGTGCCGCCGGCCTGTAGAATCGGGCGCTATGCCCAAGAAGACACCCGCCGCCCAGCAACCGGTCGCGCGGGTGTTGCCCTTGTTAGGGGTGGCGCACCTCGATCGCGGCTTCGATTACCTCATTGAGGAGGTGGATTCCGACGCCGCGCAGCCGGGCGTCCGGGTGCGTATTCGCTTCAACGGCAGGTTGGTAGACGCCATCTTGCTCTCCCGCAGCAGCGATTCTGATTTTTCCGGTTCGCTCCGCTATATCGAACGCGTCATTTCCCCCTATGCGGTGTACACACCAACCATGGCGGCGCTCATCGAATCCCTTGCAGCCCGCTACGGCGGCGTGCGCTCCGATATCATCCGCACCGCCATCCCGGCGCGCCATGCCAAGGCCGAAGAAGCGGATATTACCACTCCCTGGGAGGAGCTCGGCACGGCAGAGCACCCGGATCTCTCCGCGTGGTCGAGCTACCAGCATGGCGAGTCTTTCGTGGATTCGGTGCTGACGGGAAACATTGCGCGGGCAGCGTGGCAGATCGCACCGGGGTCAGATTGGGCTGGCGCGCTTGCGGCCTTGGGCGCTAGCGTGGCGCTGCAAGGCGGCGGGGTGCTCATGGTTGTGCCGGATCAGCGTGACCTTGACCTGTTGGAAGCGGCGTTTCGTCGCCACCTTTCCGCCAAGCAGATCACGGTGCTCGCGCACAGTACTGGCCCGCAGGCTCGCTACCGCCGCTATCTGTCCGCACTGACGGGGCAGGCGCGCATCGTTATCGGCACACGTTCCGCGGCCTTCGCCCCAGTAAAGAACCTGAAGCTGGCCGTTGTCCTCAATGACGGTGACGATAGCCTGGTGGATAACCTCAAGCCTTACGTCCACACGCGAGAGGTGTTGAGCACGCGCTCCGCGCAGGAAGAATGCAGCTTTATCCTCGCTGGCCACGCGCGCACGGCCGAAGCGCAGCTGCTTGTTGAATCGGGATGGGCACACGATCTTCTCCCAACTCCGGAAGCCCTGGAAGCGGCGTGCCCCGATATTGTTGCGGTGGGTGCGTTCGGTATCAATCTGGCGCGGCACATGCAGGGTGGGACGACGTCGGTCAGCGGCCCAGCCTTTCAAGCCACCCGGGCGGCGCTCGACCGCGGTGAACCCGTCCTTGTCCAAGTCCCGCGCAAGGGTTACGCCCCAATTCTGGCTTGTGGGCAATGCTCATCCCCGGCACGGTGCCGACACTGCAATGGCCCGCTAGGCTTGCCCTCTGCTCGTGGCGCGGCGGATGGGGCGCAGGATTCCGCCGCGCTTCCCACGTGCCGCTGGTGCGGGCGTGTCGACGCCCATTACCGCTGTTCCGAGTGCGGTTCCCCACGGCTGCGGGCCATTGTGCTGGGCTCCGAGCGCACCGCCGAGGAGATGGGGCGCGCCTTTCCCAACACGCGCGTTATCCAATCAGGTGGCTCCACAGTCGTCGACGAAGTCCCTGCCGGCCCCGCGCTGGTGATTGCCACGCCTGGCGCGGAGCCACGCGTTGCCGAGGGAGGGCACTATGGTGCTGCGCTCCTGGTGGAAACCGGGGCGTTGCTGGGCCGTCAGGATCTCCGAGCTACGGAGGATACCTTGACCACATGGGCTGCCGCAGCCACCCTCGTGGCCCCGGCTGCGCAGGGCGGAGCGGTGATCGTTGCAGCAGATGAGCAGCTCCCGCTCGTGGGCTTCTTTAGCCGGTGGGACATGGTGGGAGCCGCGGCGGCCGAGTTGCAGGCACGCCGCGAGGTACGCTTCCCGCCCGCGGTGCACATGGCGGCCGTCGACGGTGCCGATGCCTCGCTCGACGCTTTCCTGGAGCTGGCAGAACTACCGGAGCACGCGGAACTTCTTGGCCCGGTCCCGCTACCGCCCGGGGTGAGCTTGCCTGGCGAATATGACCACGAACGCGGCGGCGAGCCGCAGCGCCTGCTGATCCGCACGCCATTGGGGCCGCGCTCGGAGCTTGGGCAGGCGCTGCGAACGGCCAATTCGCTGCGCAGCGCGCGCAAAGATGTTTTGCCTCTGCGCATCGCCGTGGACCCGATCAACATCGGATAGGCAGAACAGCCGACCCCACCCCTGGAGGGCACGCACTGCTTACTGTGAACTATTCTCGGTGCAGGAGCACTACGGATGGCAATCCCTGCTTACCGTGAAAGACTGCAAACCACGAGGAGTTCATACTATGACCGTGCGCGAGGTTCGCCTCTATGGCGATCCCGTCCTGAGCACCCGGGCCGAGGAGATCACCGAATTCGGGCCATCGCTCGAGCGTCTAGCTCAGGACATGCTGGAGACCATGGAAGACGCCGGGGGAGTAGGCCTAGCGGCTAACCAGATTGGCGTGACCAAGCGCATCTTCGTTTTTGACTGCTCTCACTATCAGCACGGCCTGCGCGGTGCCATCATCAACCCCGAGTGGGAAGCAGTGGGAGAAGACACTCAGCTGGGACCAGAGGGCTGCCTGTCCATCCCCGGTATTTCCCAGCCTACCGAAAGGTTCAATACCGTACGCCTTACAGGTTTCGATCCCCAAGGCCGCCCAGTGTCTATGCTCGCGTCCGGACTGATGGCACGCTGCATCCAACACGAAACGGATCACCTCGACGGAATCTTGTTCCTCAAGCGCCTGAGCGATGAGTTGCGAAAGGAATCCATGAAGATCATCCGCCAGTCGGAGTGGTTCAACGCATAGGCATCAGACTTTAATCAACAATCAACCTCACGAGAGAAAGGCATGCACCCACTGTGCGCATTGTTTTCGCCGGAACCCCCGAGCCCGCCGTCGTGGCTTTGGAGAAACTCATTGCCTCACACCACGACATAGCCGCCGTCATCACCCGTCCTGATGCCCGCCGCGGCCGCGGGCGCACCCTGCACCCCAGTCCCGTGAAGGCGCTGGCCCAGGAACACGGAATCGAGGTTCTTACGCCAACCACACTCAAGCCAGGCACCGAGGACGGCGACGCCCTGCGCGCGCGGTTGGCGGAGATTGCACCGGAGGCCATTCCGGTGGTGGCCTACGGAAACCTGATCACCGAGGATCTGCTGGGCCTCCCAACGCACGGCTGGGTCAACCTGCACTTCTCCCTGCTTCCAGCGTGGCGCGGCGCCGCACCGGTCCAGGCAGCGATTGCGGCCGGCGACGAACGCACTGGCGCCACGACCTTCCGCATCGATCAGGGCCTAGATACCGGGGACATCCTGGCCACCATCGAGGAAGCAATACTGCCCACCGACACCGCTGATGACCTGCTCACGCGACTGGCGTATGCGGGTGGTGACCTCCTTGTTCAGACCATGGATGGACTGGAGGACGGCAGCATTACGCCGCAACCGCAGGAAGGTGAGGCCACCTATGCGCACAAGATCGCGACCGACGACGCCCGCATCGACTGGACCCTGCCTGCTGACGTCATTGATCGCCACATCCGCGCCCATACCCCGGGGCCGGGAGCCTGGACCTTAATGGGGGAATCCCGCCTGAAGGTAGGGCCGGTAAACAGCGTGGCAGCCGCTGAATTCGAGGCGCTCCCAGAGGCTGCCGCAGTGCGCGCACTCCAGCCAGGAGAAGTGCACGTGGCCAGAAATGCCGTCATGGTCGGCACCGGTAGCTCCCCGGTACGTTTGGGCAAGATTCAACCGCCCGGCAAGAAGATGATGAACGCCGCCGATTGGGGCCGAGGTCTTGCTGGCCAAGGCTCTCGTGGCACGGATTCCACAGACACAGACGAGGTGAAGTTCTCATGACCGGAGGGTTTAGGTCCCGCAGCAAGTCTGGTGACCCGGCGCAGCGCGCGGGGACAGGCGCAGAGAAGGGAAAGCAGCAGCGGGGCAGCCAACAGCGTGGAAACTCGCGCGGTGGACGCGACCACAAGGGACGCGGAGGTTATAAGAACACCGGTGCGCAGCGTGACCGCCGAGGCGGACAGCCCCAGACTGCTCACCGCAATCGCCAGAACCCGTCGCTGATTTCCGCGGCACGGCGCAGCGGGGTGGACGTGCCGCGCGCGGTCGCCTTCGAGGTACTGCAGCGGGTTGCGGCGGATGACGCTTTTGCCAACCTCACGCTGCCGAAGGCCGTGAGCACGAACAAGCTCAGCGGCCGCGACGCCGCCTTTGCCACGGAACTGACCTATGGCACGCTGCGCACCGAGGGCGTTCTCGATGCGGTCATCGCTGAATGCTCGTCGCGCGGGCTCGACGCCATTGCGCCCGAGGTGCTCACGGCCCTGCGACTGGGAACCTACCAGGTGCTCTACACCCGGGTGGAGGCGCACGCGGCGGTCGATACCACCGTTCGCCTCGTGGAGACGGCCGGCCACGAGAAAGCCAAGGGCTTTGCCAACGGCATCATGCGGACTATCACCCGCACACCTGCGCAAGAGTGGCTGGACAAGCTAGCTCCGAGCGGAGAGGTCGCGGCGTTGGCTTTCCGCCACGCTCATCCCGAGTGGATCGCCCGCTCCTTCGGCCGTGCGTTGGGACTCCTCGACACCGCTGACGATAATGCGCTCAGCGCCGAGCAGACAGCGGAGCTGGAGCGCGCACTCGAGGCGGACTCTGAGCGGCCCCTCGTGCACCTCGTAGCGCGACCGGGCGAGATATCCGCCGAAGAACTCGCGCTCATTACCGGCTGCGAAGAGGGACGCTATTCCCCTTATGCGGTCTACCTTGAGCAGGGTGACCCGGGCTCCCTCGAGCCTGTCCGTCAGAAATTGGCAGCGGTGCAAGACGAAGGCTCCCAGCTCATCGCACGCGCGGTGACGGAAGCTGAACTTATTGGCGAGGACAGCGGACGCTGGTTGGACCTGTGCGCCGGCCCCGGTGGCAAGGCCGCCCTGATGGGGGCTATCGCTCGCGTTGAGGGGGCGGAGGTCGATGCCGTAGAAGTCTCCCCGCACCGCGCTACCTTGGTGGAAAAAACAGTGGGTGACCTACCCGTGCGCGTGCACCGTGCGGACGGTCGTGCGCCGGGGCTCGACGCGGGATTCGACCGCGTGCTTGTCGACGCCCCCTGCTCCGGCCTCGGTGCACTCCGTCGCCGCCCCGAAGCCCGCTGGCGCAAAGCCGAGTCCGATATCGCGGAGCTCAACACACTGCAGACCGAACTCCTCGAGTCCGCGTTGGCCCTCGTACGCCCAGGTGGTGTCGTGGTGTACTCCACCTGTTCGCCCGACCTGCGCGAGACCCGGGGCATCGTGGACGCTGCCGTGGAGCGCCATGGCGCTGGGGCAGAGATCCGCGTCGAGGAGCTGGATGCGCGCGACGTGCTTCCGGACATGGGGGATCTCGGCAGCGAGCTCTCTGCCCAGATGTGGCCGCACCGTCACGGCACCGACGCGATGTTTTTCGCTGTCCTTCGCCGAGTAGCGGACTAGCGGCGCGTGAGGGACTAGGCTGAGTGTCATGTCTGCACACTCGTCTGGTCCCATTATCTCCCCATCCATTCTGGCCGCCGATTTCACCCGCTTGGGCGAAGAGGTCAAAGCAGTGGCCAACGCGGATTGGATCCACGTTGACATCATGGACGGTCACTTCGTGCCGAACCTGTCTTTCGGCCCGGATATTACGGCGACGGTGGACGGGATTACTTCGCAGACCCTCGACGTTCACCTCATGATCGAGGAGCCGGAGAAATGGGTGGAAACCTACGCCAAGGCGGGCGCTGATTGCATCATCTTCCACGTCGAGGCCGTGGCCGACAAGGACGCGGCCATCGCCTTGGCCCGCAGGATTCGGGACCTAGGGGTGCGCGCGGGCTTCTCGATCAAGCCGGGCACCCCGATTGAGCCCTGGCTGGATGCCCTTGAGCACTTCGACGAGGTTCTCGTCATGTCTGTCGAACCCGGCTTTGGTGGTCAGAGCTTCATGCCGGATCAGCTGGATAAGGTACGCACCTTGCGCGCAGCCATCGATGAGCGTGGCCTCGATGTCCTCATCGAAATCGATGGCGGTATTTCTGTTGAGACGATCCGCTCCGCCGCCGAGGCGGGCTGTGATGCCTTTGTCGCGGGTTCGGCCATTTACAAGCAAGCAGATAAGGCGGCGGCCGTCGAGGAGCTGCGCCGACTGGCCACGCTGTGATTCCACGCCACGATTCTGCTGTCCTATCGCAAGCATTGCGCGTAGCCATGGAGGCCGGCGAGCGGGTTCGCGGTACGACGAGTCCGAACCCGCCGGTCGGCGCGGTGATTCTCGATGCTGCCGGCCAGGTCGCCGGCGTCGGCGCCACCCAGCCCCCGGGCGGGCCGCATGCTGAAGTCATGGCGCTGCGCGATGCAGGGGACAAGGCCCGCGGTGGAACCGCCGTGGTGACCCTGGAGCCCTGCAATCACACGGGTCGTACTGGGCCCTGCGCGCAGGCGCTTATCGATGCCTCCGTGGCCGCCGTGTACTACCTCCACCCGGACCCCACCCCACAAGCCGGGGGCGGATCAGCAACACTGCGCCGCGCCGGAGTCACGGTGGGACAGCTCGCGCCGCCGGAGGGCGTGGACGATGCGCTCGAACCGTGGTTGAGCGCGGTGAGTCTCGGCCGCCCGCACGTCACACTCAAATTTGCACAAAGCCTGGATGGTTTCACCGCCGCGGCGGATGGCAGTAGCCAGTGGATTACCGGAGAGCGGGCCCGCGAGCACGTGCATCGTGATAGGGCGCAGCGCGATGCCATCCTTATTGGAACCGGCACGGCGTTAGCGGATAATCCCTCGTTGACGGCGCGCTACCCGGATGGTTCGCTGCGTGAGCGGCAGCCGCGGCGCGTTGTCATCGGTTCCCGCGATGTTAGCCGGGGCGGGGCTAGTAACCTGGTCGAGCTCGGCTTCGAGCACTATTCCACGCCGCAGGAGGCACTAGATCAGCTGTACGCCAGCGGCGCGCGAGACATCCTTGTCGAAGGCGGCGCAGGGCTAGCCACCAGCTTCATGGAGTTGGGCTACGTCGAGCGTATTCAGGCCTACCTGGGCAACGTCATTCTTGGCGAGGGCAGAGGAGTTCTCACTCGAGCTCTGTCCCAGAATCTGGCCCAGGCTGAGAGGTGGCAGCGCGTGGCGGTTACTGAGCTAGGCGAGGACCTGCTCGTGGAATATAGAAAGCTCAAAGGTTAAAAGATAGGGAAGGGGAGTACTAGCTATGTTTACTGGACTCGTTGAAGAAATTGGCCACGTCGATAGCGTGGAGCCGCAGGGTGATGCCGTGCGCCTCGGCGTCGCCGCAACCACCGTGCTGGGGGACGCCCAACTGGGAGATTCCATCGCGGTCAACGGCGTGTGCCTGACCGTTGCTGAGTTGGGAGAAGGAACCTTCATCGCAGATGTCATGAAGGAGTCTTTGAACCGCAGTTCCCTCGGCGAACTCGAAGTGGGCGCGCCGGTCAACCTCGAGCGTGCGGTGCTCCCGACGACGCGCTTGGGTGGCCACATTGTGCAAGGGCACGTCGATGGCACCGGGACCTTGCTGAGCCGCACACCGTCGGAGCACTGGGAGGTGCTGCGCTTTAGCCTGCCGGCCGAGCTGGAGCGCTACGTGGTGGAGAAGGGTTCCATCGCGGTGCAGGGAACCTCCCTGACGGTATCGGCCTTGTCAGACGGACAGGGAGAGCCTGACGCGGAGAGCTATTTTGAAGTCTCACTCATTCCCACCACGCTGCGCGATACCGTGTTCGGTTCGATGGTGCCAGGCGCTCGCGTCAACCTCGAGGTAGACGTGGTTGCAAAGTATGTGGAGAAAATGGTTCACCCCAACGCCTCCGCCAGTGGCGCGGAGGGATAGAGTAAGTCCTTATGAGCGCTGCAGATTCAGCTTTTAGTTTAGATAGCGTCGACCAAGCCATCGCGGACATTGCGGCCGGCAAGGCGGTCGTCGTCGTGGACAATGAGGACCGCGAGAACGAAGGTGACCTCATTTTTGCCGCTGAGCTCGCCACCCCGGAGCTCGTGGCCTTTATGGTGCGCTATAGCTCCGGCTACATTTGCGCACCGCTGCTCCCGGAGGACTGTGAGCGGTTGAACTTACCCCCGATGTTCGCGGTGAACCAGGACGTACGGCAGACCGCCTACACCGTCACGGTGGACCTGGCTAATGGTTCCACTGGTATCTCTGCCACCTCGCGCTGCGAAACTATCCGCAGGTTGGCCGATCCCTCCTCTAAGCCCTCGGAATTTACCCGCCCCGGACACGTGGTCCCGCTCGCCGCGCGCCCGAATGGCGTGCTCGAACGTGACGGGCACACGGAAGCCGCCATCGATCTGGCTCGCTTGGCAGGCCTTCGCCCAGCTGGCGTGCTCTGTGAGATCGTCTCTGAAGAGGATCCCACGGACATGGCGCGCTCCCCGGAGCTGCGTCGCTTTGCCGACGCCCACGGGCTGACGATGATCTCCATTGAGCAGCTCATCGAGTGGCGTCGCCACAACGAACAGCAGGTTCACCGCCAAGTCGAAACCCGCCTGCCCACCGAGTACGGCGAGTTTCGCGCGGTAGGTTATTCGAATGACGTCGACAAGCGCGAGCACATCGCCCTTTTCGTTGGTGATGTGGAAAGCTATTCCGGTGCCGAGGATGTACCCGTTCGCGTTCACTCTGAGTGCCTTACAGGTGACGTCTTTTCCTCCCAGCGCTGTGACTGTGGTCCGCAGCTGCAGGAATCCCTCCGTGCGGTGCAAGAAGCGGGACGCGGCATCGTCATCTACCTGCGTGGACAGGAAGGACGCGGAATTGGCCTGGTCAACAAGCTCAAGGCCTACCGCCTGCAGGACGAAGGCCTCGATACCGTTGATGCCAACGTGGAGCAGGGCCTGCCGGAGGATGCACGCGAATACTCCGTGGCCGGACAAATCCTACGCGACGTCGGCGTGAAATCCGTGAACCTCTTGACCAATAACCCGCACAAGGGCGAGGGGCTGCAAGGCTTCGGCATTGATGCCACCGCGCGCACAGCGCTGGCTACCCCCGCCACAGCGGAGAACATCAGCTATCTGCGCACCAAGCGTGACCGGATGGGGCATGATCTGCCCCAGGTAGCCGAATGGGATCAGAAACACTCCTAGAGTTGGGGATAAAGCGCTTCAGCGCCCCTAACCATCACGCATTGAGTATCAAGCTTTGAGCACAAGGAGCACACTATGAGCAAGGAAGGCCTGCCCACCCCGAACAATGTCTCCGGGGAAGGTATCCGCGTCGCTGTCGTTACCGCAACGTGGAACGCAGAGATCTGTGATCAGCTGCATCGTCGAGCGCTCGAGACTGCCGAAGCCGCCGGCGCCGCGGTCACGCCCCTGCGCGTGGTCGGGGCCCTCGAACTGCCCGTCGTGGTCCAAGCCGCCGCGCGCACCCATGATGCCGTGGTTGCGTTGGGCTGCGTTGTTCGTGGTGGCACCCCGCACTTTGATTACGTCTGCGATTCCGTGACGCAGGGCCTGACGCGCATCGCGCTCGATGAGTCGACCCCGGTGGCCAATGGAGTGCTGACGGTCAACGATTATGAGCAAGCCGTCGATCGCGCCGGCTTTGCGGACTCTGAAGAGGATAAAGGTGCCGAGGCCATGCACGCAGCTTTAGAAACCGTACACACGTTGCGTACACTGAACGAGTCAAACCAAAAGTAGGCTGCCAAGTGCAACCACGCCGCCTTGCGTATCCGGCAGGGGGAGTGGCCTGCCTCAGCGGAGTGATGAGGAGATGGAAAACTCGATGACGGACTCACAGGTGCCTTCCGGGCACGAAGAGCGGGCACAGTCGGCCCATGCCAACCAGTCCTCCGCCTCTTCGCAGCCGGCTGCGTCGATGGCGGCCGGGGGACCAGGACGCGGCATGAGCGATGAGCAAATGCTGGCCTATACCAGCGCGGATCCTTTCGCCCAGACGTCGTCCAAGCCCTGGGAGTATGAAGTTACCTCTCCCTACCTGCGCAAGGTGGCCATCATCTGGATCATTCTCGTTATGGCCGCGCACCTTTTCATGGGCTTTACGGTGGGTCTGTCCTTTACCGGCGCGACGGTAACGACGATTGATAAGTTCGCTTTCCCCGGCGTCGGCGTGGTGATTTCCATTTTGTCTTGGCTGGCTCTGACTCGCCCGCGGCTGCGCGCGAACTCCGACGGGGTGGAGGTCCGCAATATCGTGGGAACCCGTTTCTACCCGTGGCAGGTCATCTACGGACTGTCCTTCCCCGAAGGCTCCCGCATGGCGCGCATCGAGCTTCCGGACTTTGAATACGTGCCGGTCTGGGCCCTGCAGTCGGGCGATAAGGACGACGTGATCACCAATGTCCGCTCTTTCCGCGACCTAGAAGCCCGTTACATGCCGCAGGATGACTAGTGGCTGATCCCTCTCAGTACCGTCCCGCGCCCGGAAGTATCCCTACAGATCCGGGCGTTTATAAGTTCCGTGATGAGAACCGCCGGGTCGTCTATGTGGGCAAGGCAAAGAACCTGCGGGCGCGGTTATCCAATTACTTCCAGGACATCACTCAACTACACCCGCGCACTCGCCAGATGGTGCTGACGGCGGCCTCGGTGGAATGGACCGTGGTGGCCAGCGAGGTGGAAGCGCTGCAGCTGGAGTACACGTGGATTAAGCGCTTCGATCCGCGCTTTAACGTGATGTACCGCGATGATAAGACTTATCCCATGCTCGCGGTATCCGTTGGGGAGACCATTCCGCGTGCGTTTTTCTACCGGGGCCCACGCCGCAAAGGCGTGCGCTATTTCGGTCCCTATTCCCATGCCTGGGCGGTGCGTGAATCCCTGGATCTTCTCACTCGCATCTTTCCCATGCGTACCTGCGCCAAGGGTGTGTTCAACCGCCACGAGCGCTTGGGGCGGCCCTGTTTGCTGGGGTATATCGGCAAGTGCGATGCCCCCTGCATCGGCCGCGTTAGCCCGGAAGAACATCGCGATACGGTTAACCAACTCATCAGCTTCATGAACGGTAACACCGCACCCGTTCGCAAGCGGGTCACGCAGCGCATGGAGGAGGCCGCGGAAAACCTGGAGTTTGAATTGGCGGCCCGCCTGCGCGATGACTTGGGTGCCATCGACAAGTTGATGGAGCAGCAGGCAGTGGTGTTGCCTGATGGCACGGATGCGGACCTCATTGCGTTTAGCTCGGATGAACTGGAAGCTGCAGTCCAGATCTTCCATGTGCGTTCGGGACGCATCCGCGGGCAGCGCGGCTGGGTTGTGGAGCGTTCCGGAGATCAGGCAACGACTGACGCGGTGCGCGAAGGCGAGCCAGATCCTGGTCTGCCGGCTTTGATTCAAAACTTCCTTATTCAGTTCTATTCTGACGCGGCAGAACGCCAGCGCCTAGAGGCTGAAGAAGACGCGAAGTTGGAGCGTAGGGGAGTGGACCAGGAATCCCATGCCGAGGAGCATTGTGGAAACGCTATTCCGCGGGAGATCTTGGTCCAGGAACTGCCCGATGAAGCCGATGAGGTCAAGATCGTTTTGGAGGAGCTGCGTGGCGCCCAGATCGATCTGCGCGTTCCGCAGCGAGGGGATAAGCGCGCGCTGATGGAGACCGTCGAGCGCAATGCCAAGGAGCAACTGAAACAGCACAAACTCAAGCGTGTTGGCGACCTCACTGCGCGCTCCGCCGCACTCCAGGAGCTGCAGGAAGCACTGGGCATGGATTCCGCGCCGTTGCGCATCGAGTGCACGGATATCTCCCACATTCAGGGCACCGATGTTGTGGCCTCCCTGGTGGTTTTCGAGGATGGGCTGCCCCGTAAGTCCGACTACCGGCGTTATCGCATCAAGGAAGCGGCGGGCGATGGCCGCTCGGACGATGTCGGTTCCATCGCCGAAGTCACCCGCCGCCGGTTTAAGCATCACCATGACGATAAGCGGGCGGTGCCTGACGAAGAGCTAGAGAACACCACCTTCGCTGAGGAGCTGGTGCGCGAAGAGGCGGCGAGCCAGACCAAACGCAGCTCTTATCCGCCTCAGCTCTTCATCGTAGATGGCGGCGCACCGCAGGTGGCAGCTGCGCAAGCTGTGTTTGATGAGCTCGGCATCGTCGATGTAACACTCATCGGTCTGGCCAAGCGTTTGGAGGAGGTGTGGGTGCCTGGTGATGACGAACCGGTGATTCTACCGCGCAATTCGCAGGCGCTATTTCTACTCCAGCACCTGCGCGACGAGGCCCATCGCGTAGCTATTTCTTATCACCGCCAGCAGCGTTCAAAGCGGATGCGCTCCTCCGCCCTCGACGCGGTCCCGGGCTTGGGGCCGCAGCGTCGCACGGACCTAGTGAAGCACTTCGGCTCGGTAAAGAAGCTCAAGGACGCAAGCGTGGAGGACATTGCTGAGGTGAAGGGATTCGGTCCCAAACTAGCTCAGACCGTCTTTGATCACCTTCACGACTCTTAGGAGGGATTCCCACCGTATTCCTAGACCGGATTCCTACCGTGGCAACCACTTAAGTGGTAAGAATGGAGGCCATGACGTTGTTTGATTCTCCGCCCATTTTGATTACCGGCATGTCGGGCGGCGGCCTGACGTCGGCGGCAAAAGTGTTGGAGGATAAGGGCTACTACGTCGCCCACAACATCCCGCCGAAGGCCATCGTTGACCTCTTGAAGCTGTGTGCACGTCCGGATTCTCCTGTAACGAAAATCGCCGCGGTCACCGACGTACGCTCCCGCATGTTCCCTGGTTCTTTGGCAGAAACCTTGGATGAACTAGAGCAGCTGGATATGAAGCCGACCCTGCTTTTCCTCGATGCGCGCGATGACGTACTGATTCGCCGCTTCGATTCGGTGCGTCGCACGCACCCGCTGCAGGACGGTGAAACGCTGAAAGCGGGCATCCAACGCGAGCGCGCCGCCGTGCAATCCATTCGTGAGCGTGCGGACATTATCATCGACACGACGAACTTGTCTGTTCATGACCTACGCCGTGCCATCGAGGCTGCCTTCGGTGACATGCGCGGGGAACGCCAGCACGTCACGCTCCAGTCCTTCGGCTTCAAGCATGGTTCTCCGCGGGACGCTGACCTTGTCGTCGACGTCCGTTTTCTTCCCAATCCTTATTGGGTACCGGAACTGCGGGGCTACCGGGGCACCGATGAGCCGGTGTCGGATTACGTTCTGTCCCAAGACGCCGCTGAGCCTTTTATCGAGCGCTTCATCGACATGTTGGACTCGATGCTCACGGGGTATCGCCACGAGGGGAAGAATTTCATCACCGTAGGCATTGGTTGCACGGGTGGGCACCACCGTTCCGTGGCCGTCACGGAAGAGATCGCCCGCCGCCTTAGCGAGCGCGGAGACTTGGACGTGAGCACCCTGCACCGAGACATCGCCCGCGACTAGGCGCGATACGTATCGAGAAGATTCGTATTCATTCCTTTTATTACATGACTGAAAGCTAGTACTTACGTGACGACTCTCCCACTCCACATGGCTAGCCTGGGCGGCGGCCATGGTCTTTATCAAACCTTGCTCGCTGCTCGCCGCACGGGCGCGGAGGCAATCTCCGCCATCGTCACCGTGGCCGATGACGGCGGTTCTTCCGGCCGGTTGCGCCGCGAGATGGACATTATTCCGCCAGGTGATTTGCGCATGGCGCTCGCCGCTTTATCCAGCGATACGGAGGAAGGCCAGCTGTGGGCCGAGACGCTGCAGCATCGTTTTCAGAGCACCGGTGCGATGGCCGGCCACGCCGTGGGCAACCTCCTCATCGCTGGACTCACTGAGGTGTTGGGGGATTTCCAGGCCGCTCTCGATGCCGTTGCACGCTTGACGGAGTCAGCCGGCCGGGTACTGCCAGCCGTGAACTTACCTCTGGAGATTGAGGCGGATGTTTCCGGGCTTGACGACGACCCCCGTATCATTCGCTCGGTCCGCGGCCAGGTGGCTGTTGCATCGACCGTGGGGCAGGTGCGCCGGGTGCGCATCATTCCGGAGAAGCCTCGGGCCAACCCGGAAACCATTAGCGCGCTCCACGACGCGGACCTGATCACCCTAGGTCCTGGATCCTGGTTTAGTTCCGTTCTTCCACACGTCCTGGTGCCGGATATCGTCGACGCGATTACCTCGTCGGATGCTCTCCGCGTGGTGGTGCTCAATCTTTCTGCTGAGCCGGGTGAGACCCAAGGTTTTTCTGCCGAGCGCCACCTGCATGTCCTAGCGCAGCACGCCCCGAGCCTGCGGGTAGACCGCGTTATCGTTGATGCATCCGGGCTTCCGAACGAGTCGGAGCGCGTCTTTGTTCAGCGCGCCGCCAGTGTTCTGGGCGCTACGGCAGTCTTCCGAGACGTGTGCCAATACGACGAGGACGGAAGGTCGATTAATAAGCACTGCCCAGACAAGCTGGCGCAGGTGCTCACCGAGCTTTACACCGAGTATGCCGCCGAACGCGATGCCACAGCGGGAGCCCCAGACACTCATCGCGGTTAAGCGCGCGATAGACTATGGGGCATTCATCGTTCACCGCCGCGTCTCGCCCACGCCAATCTGCGCGGTGCGCTACGTCCACGAGTTGAAAGGGGAGGCACGAGGTGTCTGCGTCATTGACCGATCAGGTCAAGGAGGAACTTACGGCGGTGTCCGTGCCGCGCCAGTCCGCCCGCGCGGCGGAGGTTGCCGCGATCCTCAGGTTCGCTGGCGAGCTCCACATCACCGGGGACCGCGTGATGTACGAGGTGGAACTGGAGTCGCAGAGCGTAGCGAACCGCCTCGTCACCGCACTCGATGAGCTCTATTCGATTTCCGCCAGCACCCACGTCGCTGGGCCTGCGGCTTCGTCCAAGAAGAGTCGCGTGCAAGTGCGCATCACCACCGGTGCCAAGGAACTGACCAGACGCCTTGGTTTGGTAACACGCTCCGGCCACCCCGTGGTGGGTTTGCCTCCACAAGTCATCTCTGGTTCTGTAGCCGATAATGAAGCAGCCTGGCGCGGCGCCTTCTTGGCGCAAGGTTCCTTGACCGAACCGGGCCGCTCCTCAGCGCTTGAGGTGACCTGCCCGTGCCAGGAGGCTGCACTCGCTCTTGTCGGCTGCGCGCGCCGTTTGGGCGTGGCGGCGAAGACAAAGGAAACGCGCGGCGCGGACCGCGTCGTCGTGCGCGACGGCGACGCCATTGGCGCGCTCCTGACCCGTATGGGCGCCCAAGAGACGCGCCTGACATGGGAAAAGAAGCGCATCCAGAGAGAAGCCCACGATACGTCTCGCCGTCTCGATAATTTCGATGATGCCAACTTGCGCCGCTCTGCCCGCGCGGCCGTGACGGCTGCAGCACGCGTCGAACGCGCGATGGTCATCTTGGGCGATGACGTTCCGGAGCATCTCGCGGATGCCGGCCGCTTGCGCGTGCAGCATCGTGAAGCCTCTTTGGAAGAGCTCGGCCGTTTGGCTGATCCGCCAATGACTAAGGATGCGGTGGCCGGGCGCATTCGGCGCCTTTTGTCTATGGCGGACAAGCGTGCCAAGGAGCTTGGGATCCCAGATACGACGAAGGCCGTCACTGAGGATCTTTTCGAAGAGTCCTAGTTACTCGTGCCCGTTCGGGCATTAGACCGGGTATCACGCCCGATTTCCGTGCGGCTGTTGCCGCATTTCTTTTTGGATTAATCCGCTCTTTTTTGCTTTAGTGAGATATCCCACCCCGCAGTGAAAGTCCCCAACATAATCCCACACAAACGGGCATAACTGCAGGTGTATAGCTCGAGGGTTGTCTCAAATTCTCTGCGACGGCCCAACCACTATACGCCTCTTTTTGGCCTCGTGCGACCACTCGCGTTGGGGACGGTCAGGAGCACTGCGGGATGCAGAAACCGTGGGTACTATCGGCCGTGTTGGGAAAACCACCGAGCACGTCACGGAAGTGGCAGGGGCAACGGTTCCGCAAGAACGGTCCACCGCACTGCCTATAAAGACAAAGTCTCGGAAGCCCCCACGATAGAACTTCACTCGATTATTTGAGGAGACATTACAGTGACCATTCGCGTAGGTATCAACGGATTTGGCCGCATCGGCCGCAACTTCTTCCGTGCAGTCGCACAGGGCAACAATGACCTCGAGGTCGTCGCAGTCAACGACCTGACCGACAACGCAACCCTGGCCAACCTGCTCAAGTACGACTCGGTTCTGGGCCGCTTCGACGGTGAGATCCAGCACGACGACGAGTCCATCACCGTCAACGGTCACAAGATTGCAGTCTCCGCAGAGCGCGATCCGAAGAACCTGAACTGGGGCGAGCACAACGTCGACATCGTCATCGAGTCCACCGGTTTCTTCACCGATGGTGAGGCCGCCAAGGCTCACATTGAGGCCGGCGCCAAGAAGGTCATCATCTCTGCTCCGGGCAAGAACGTCGACGCAACCTTCGTCTACGGCGTTAACTCCGATGAGTACGACGCTGAGAAGCACAACGTCATCTCCGCCGCATCCTGCACCACCAACTGCCTGGCCCCGATGGCCAAGGTCCTGCACGAGAAGTTCGGTATCGAGAAGGGCCTGATGACCACCATCCACGCCTACACCGGTGACCAGCGCATCCAGGATGCCCCGCACCGCGACCTGCGCCGCGCCCGCGCCGCAGCCGTCAACATGGTTCCGACCTCCACTGGTGCAGCAAAGGCCGTCTCCCTGGTTCTCCCGGAGCTGGAGGGCAAGCTCGACGGCTACGCAATGCGCGTTCCGACCATCACCGGTTCCGCCACGGACCTGACCTTCCAGGCATCCCGCGACGTCACCGCTGAGGAAATCAACGCTGCTATCAAGGAAGCCGCCACCGGCGAGTTCGGCGAGACCCTGGGCTACACCGAGGATCCGATTGTCTCCACCGACATCATCACCGACTCCCACGGCTGCATCTTCGATGCGGGCATGACCAAGGTTTCCAACGGCAACTTCGTCAAGGTCCTTGGCTGGTACGACAACGAGTGGGGTTATACCAGCCAGCTCGTGCGCACCACCTCCCTGGTTGCCTCCAAGCTCTAAAACTGACTCTTTAGAATGACCACAGTGAACCAAGCTGTGATCGCCTGTGACAGCTCCACAGGCTAGACACCGGCCCATGCGCCACGCCTCACCCTCCATAATTTCGTGGCGTGCGCTGGGCCGATAGTCGTTTATAAGGAACCAGCACACTTTCCCATTGAATAGCATTAACCTTTAGCTTGAGTACCTACTTTTAAGGAGAACATCATGGCTTTCAAGACTCTGGACGACCTGCTCGCAGAAGGCGTCTCCGGCCGCCACGTCCTCGTCCGTTCTGACTTCAACGTCCCACTTGATGATGAAGGAAACATCACCGACTCCGGCCGCATCACCGCTTCCTTGCCCACCATCAAGGCCTTGATTGAAGGCGGTGCGAAGGTCATCCTGTCGGCGCACCTGGGCCGCCCGAAGGGCGAGGTCAACCCGAAGTACTCGCTGGCCCCAGTAGCAGAAGCTCTGTCTGAGGCACTGGATCAGTATGTCGCCCTCGCCGGGGATGTCAGCGGCGAGGACGCCCACGAGCGCGCTAACGGTCTGAACGAGGGCGATGTCCTGTTGCTGGAGAATGTCCGCTTCGATCCACGCGAGACCTCGAAGGACGAGGCAGAGCGTGGCGCCTTCGCTGACGAACTCGTCGCCCTGGCTGCAGACAACGGCGCCTTCGTCTCCGATGGTTTCGGTGTCGTTCACCGCGCGCAGGCTTCCGTGTACGACGTGGCCAAGCGCCTGCCTGCTTACGCCGGCAAGCTCGTGCAGAAGGAAGTGGAAACCCTGGCGGCGGTAGCAGAGAAGCCAGAGCACCCGTATGTGGTTGTTCTTGGCGGCGCCAAGGTATCCGACAAGCTTGGTGTGATTGAGGCGCTCGCCGGTAAGGCCGACAAGGTCATCATCGGCGGCGGCATGTGCTACACCCTCCTGGCAGCACAGGGCTACAACGTCCAGAACTCCCTGCTGCAGGAAGACCAGATCGACAACTGCAAGGAGCTGCTGGAGCGCTTCGGCGATAAGATCGTCCTGCCGGTCGACCTCGTCGCTGCCACCGAGTTCAATGCCGATGCAGAAAATAAGGTTGTGGGCCTCGACGGTATCCCGGAGGGATGGATGTCCCTCGATATCGGACCGGAGTCGGTGAAGAAGTTCGATGAGGTCATCGCTTCCTCCAAGACCGTCTTCTGGAACGGCCCGATGGGTGTGTTCGAGATGGAAGCCTTCTCCAAGGGCACCGCAGGTGTGGCGCAGTCCATCATCGATGCCACGGCCAAGAATGGTTCCTTCACCGTCGTGGGTGGCGGTGACTCCGCAGCTTCCGTCCGACTGCTCGGCCTCGACGAGGACGGCTTCTCCCACATCTCCACCGGTGGTGGCGCTTCCCTGGAGTTCCTGGAAGGCAAGGAACTGCCGGGCGTCAAGGTCCTGGAATCCTAATCAACCATCCTCCCAACACAGTCTGACTTCGAGAAAGGCTAATCATGGCACGTACCCCGCTTATCGCTGGTAACTGGAAGATGAACCTCGACCACAAGGAAGCTATCGGCTCCCTCCAGAAGTTCGCTTTCTCCTTGCCGAAGGAATACTACGAAAAGGTCGACGTGGCTTTCATGGTCCCGTTCACCGACATCCGCACGGTCCAGACGCTTGTCGACGGCGACGACCTGCAGTTCACCTATGGCGCGCAGGACATCTCCAAGCACGAATCCGGCGCCTACACCGGTGAGGTATCCGGCAAGATGCTCTCCGCCCTGGGCTGCTCCTGGGCAGTGGTGGGCCACTCCGAGCGCCGCGAGTACCACGGCGAAACCGACAAGCTCGTCGCAGAAAAGGCCGCGGCAGCGTTGGCCAACGGCATCAGCCCCATCGTGTGTGTCGGCGAGCCCTTGGATGTCCGCGAGAAGGGCACTCACGTCGATTACGTGGTGACCCAGACCCGCAACTCCCTGGAGGGCCTGTCCGCTGAGGATCTGGCAAAGACCGTCATCGCTTATGAACCTGTCTGGGCTATCGGCACCGGCAAGGTTGCTTCCGCTGAGGATGCACAGGAAGTGTGCGCAGCTATTCGTCAGCTCGTCCGCGAGCTCGGCGGCGACGAGGTTGCTGAAGGCATCCGCATCCTCTACGGCGGCTCCGTCAAGGTGGACTCTATCGCGGAGATCGTGGGCAAGCCCGACGTTGACGGTGGTCTCGTCGGCGGCGCCTCCCTCAAGGGCGAGGAGTTCGCCAAGCTGGCGGCTAACGCCGCCCAGGGCGCCTAATCTCCCCGCATCCTGCCGTGGCGGGTCGGAATAGTTTCTGGCCCGCCACGTGGTGTATCATCGAGGATTATTGCGCGCTGTCTTCGCGCCCTTTTTCCCACGCGTGACGGTGGCTCACCACGGTGATTCACTAACGCGCGTCATACTCACTGTACATACGCGTAAACAAGGAACTACTTCATGATCTTGGCACTGGAAATCCTCCTCGTGATTGCCGCAATCTTGATGACTATCTTCGTGCTGCTGCACAAGGGTAAAGGTGGTGGCCTGTCGAGCCTCTTCGGCGGCGGCGTACAGTCCAACCTCTCTGGTTCCACCGTGGTAGAGAAGAACCTTGACCGCTACACCGTGGTCATGGTGGTTATCTGGCTTGCCTGCATCGTGGCTCTGAACCTGCTGCAGGCTTATAGCTAAAAGGTCCCGCCGCACACATACGCCAAACGCCGCGTCCCTTCTCCAATAAAGGTGAAGGACGCGGCGTTGTAGTTTTCATTGGCGGCCCTAGAGAAGCCGCCGGGGAGCTGTTGTTAGAGACGCTGCGCGGCATCGTCGCTTAAGAACAGCAGCGTTTCCTCAGTGCCCTGAGCACCTGCGGCCGGCCAGTCCTCAGCCGCAGCGCCAGCCACGAGGTGGGAGACAGCCTCGGCCTTCTCCTCACCGGAAACCAGGAACCAAATGCGCTGGGAGCGGTTGATGGCCGGGTAAGTCAACGTCACGCGCTCAGAAGGCGGCTTGGGGGAGTCGTGGACCGCGAAGGCATAATCGGTGTCTTCATAGACCGCTTCTGAATGCGGGAACAGGGAGTTAATGTGGCCTTCGTGACCCATGCCCAGCAGGTGAATATCGAAGCCTTCCGGCGCAAAGTCACGGATCTCGCCCTCATAGGCTTGTGCTGCGTGCTCCATGGATACGGCTCCCAGGTCATAGCCGTGAATGTGGCGCTCCGGGATATCCACGTGTGCCAAGAGAGCCTCACGGGCTTGGCCCTCATTAGAGTCCGGATCGCTTACCGGCACGTTGCGCTCATCGCCGAAGAAAACATGGATGCGCGTCCAGTCCACAGCCAATGCTGGGTAGTCGCTGCCTTGCTGTTGTGCGGCGTCGTGAAGCCGTGCCAGCTCGCGCAGCATGCCGATTCCTGCTCCGCCACCGGTGAGCACGACGCGGGCGACACCATCCTTGTGGAGGCCGCCGCCTGGGGCTTGAATCGCCGCAACCGTCTCAATAAAGGCGAGTGCGGCGGAGGATATGAGCTCGTCGATGTCGCTAACGCGGCGAAGCGTGACCATGGTGCAGAAAGATCCTTCTGAATGATGAGACTAGGAAACGATGAAATGATTATGCCTACACACTGTAGTCCACGCGGGCTAAGGCGCGGAGAGCGTGAGCGTATGTCTTATCCGCATCGAGATGGCGGAGTTCTTCCGAAAGCACTTCTGCTTCGGAACGCACCGCGAGGCTAACGAGTGATTCCGGGGAGCCCGGAACACTGACCTTCACTGTCGCGGGGTCCACAACTGTGACGCTGACATCGGCAGTGGGACGATGGAAAACCACCGAGGTAATCGGGAAAGTACCCGCCGCGCAGTCCGACACGGTACGGGTAACGGGGACGGAGAGGGCGTCGAGAAGCCAGCCGGCAGCAAAGTCGACGGCGGCGTGGTGCTCGGCACCGGAGATCTTCACAGAGGTGATCGGCTCGTGCGGGAACCTGTCGAGGGCCGAAGCGACGATACCGCGCCAGAGGGTGATGGCGCCCCACGACATGTCGGAATCTCCGGGCTTATAGCCAGAGGAGAGCACGTGGAGGTCGTACTGATCGACTCCACTGCCGAAGGCAACGTTGGTAATACGGCGCTGGGCCAGCGCACCGATCGGAACAGAGGACGGGGACGGCGGGCATGCCGTAGGCCACCACGCCACGATTGGTGTATCGGGAAGAAGCAGTGGAGTCACTACCGCTTCTGCCTGATCCGCGAGGGCGCCATGCAGGTGCATGACGACGATCTCAGAGGCACCCGCTTCGCCACCGACGCGCAACTCGGCGTCGAGCCGAGTGTCCTCGTCGAGATTTCCAGTAGCGATGACGATGACACGGGAAGGGTGCTCGTGGGAGGCATCGCGCACCGATGCGAGCAGGTTGTCCAGGTCATCGCCCTCTTCGGTCATGACGATGAGCGTGAGGACCCGGCCGGTCGTGAGCGTGTAGTGCTCCTGCATCTCTACAAGCTTCTTAGAGATCTTGCGCGTCGTCGTATCGGGCAAGGGGATAATCATAAGGCCATTCCTCCTAAGGACCTACGGACGGCGCCAGGAATGACCCCGGCGGCGCAGCATTCTATTAGCGGACTCCGGCCCCCACGTGCCAGCGCGGTATTGCTCCGGCTGTCCGATACTGGACCAGTACTCAATGATGGGGTCGAGGATGGACCACGACAGCTCCACTTCCTCGTTGGTGGGGAAGAGGGAGGACTCGTCCAAGAGGGCGTCGAGAATCAGGCGCTCATAGGCCTCCGGCGATTCTTCCGTAAAGGCCTCGGCATAGGCGAAGTCCATGTTGACGTCACGCACCTCCATGGTGGAGCCCGGAACCTTGGAACCAAAGCGCATGGTGACGCCTTCATCAGGTTGGACGCGGATCACCACGGCATTCTGACCCAGCGCATCGGCTTGGCCCTGATCAAAAGGCTGGTGCGGGGCGGTCTTAAACACCAGTGCAATCTCGGTTACGCGGCGGCCCAGCCGCTTGCCGGTACGCAGGTAGAAAGGAACGCCCGCCCAGCGACGGGAATTAACCTCGAGGGTGCACGCGGCATAGGTCTCCGTCGTGGATTCCGGATCGAATCCTTCCTCCTCCCGCAGGCCCTTGACATACTCTGAGCCCTGCCAGCCGGCGGAGTACTGGCCGCGGGCGGTGGTCTTGTTAAGCGGGTGCACCGCATTGGTAGCGCGCAGCACCTTGATCTTTTCCGCCTGGAGCGCCTCTGGGTCGAAGGAGGAGGGTTCCTCCATGGCGACGAGGGCTAGTAGCTGCAGGAGGTGATTCTGGATGACGTCGCGCGCAGCGCCGATGCCGTCGTAATAGCCGGCACGTCCGCCCAATCCGATGTCTTCGGCCATCGTGATCTGCACGTGATCGATGTAGTGCGCGTTCCACATCGGCTCGAAGATCTGGTTGGCAAAGCGCAGCGCCATGATGTTCTGCACTGTTTCCTTGCCCAGGTAATGATCGATGCGGAACACCGAAGACTCCGGGAAGACGGCATTGACGATCTCATTGAGCTGGCGCGCGGAAGCCTGATCGTGGCCGAAAGGTTTTTCAATGATGACGCGGCGCCAGGAGCTTTCCGTGCTGTCCGCCATGCCGACGCGCTCTAGCTGGTGGCAAATATCGGAGAAGAACTCTGGCGGAACCGAAAGATAATAGGCCCAGTTTCCACCGGTGCCGCGGGAAGCGTTGAGCTCAGACAACCGGGCGGAGAGCCTATCAAAGCCAGCGTCGTCGAAGTTGCCTTGGACAAACTCGATTCCTTTGGCGAGGTGCTCCCACACATGCTCACTGAAGGTCGTTCGGGCACCCGCCTCGGCGGCCTCGCGGACGTAGTCGCAAAAGGCTTGCTTGTCCCAGTCGCGGCGGCCGTAGCCCACCAGCGTGAAGCCGGCGGGCAGCAGCCCTCGGTTGGCTAGGTCGTAGATGGCAGGGAGGAGCTTCTTGCGCGCCAAGTCACCCGTGACGCCGAAAATCACCATGCCGGATGGCCCGGCGATACGTGGCAGGCGTTTGTCCTTCGCGTCGCGCAACGGGTTGACCCACGCGCTGGTAGTGCTCACTAAGTGTCCTTTCGGTCTGTGTGAGATAAGTCCAACAGCTCAGCATAGCGACACGCGCCCCGCCGGCCACAGTTGCATGGCCGTTGGTGGCGCGCGCCGATGGTGAGCACTTAAAACCTCATGCTCTTTTAGGAGAGGCGGTCTGTCATCGAGGCAAGCAGTTCCTCCCATGCATCGACGAACTTGTCGACGCCCTCCTGCTCGAGCACGGTGAAAACATCGGCGAAGTCGATGCCGACAGCCTCCAGCTGTGCCCATACCTTCTCTGCGTCGTCAGAAGCTTCAGTCAGCGTATCGCCGTGCAGGTTCCCCTGCGCAAGAACCGCATCAATGGTCTTCTCGGGCATCGTGTTGACGGTCTCCGGCCCAGCGAGCTCGGAAACGTACAAGGTGGCAGGGTAGTCAGGGTTTTTGAC
Organism: Corynebacterium hiratae; assembly: GCF_009708045.1. Classification (NCBI taxonomy): domain Bacteria; kingdom Bacillati; phylum Actinomycetota; class Actinomycetes; order Mycobacteriales; family Corynebacteriaceae; genus Corynebacterium; species Corynebacterium hiratae. The sequence goes on from NZ_VIOG01000001.1 coordinate 226,790, forward strand.
TCCCGTTGACGCCCACAGTGGCCGCTGCGGGTGGGCACCGGAAGGCAAGTCGCTACCGTTGTCCTTGAACTCCTTCAGGAAAAGCGCATAGGCGCGTTGGGCGTTGGCCACGCCGGCCTTTCCACGCAGCGCGAGGGCTTCATCAGAGCCGTTCAACTCGAGGCGCTTGTCGACTTCGGTGTCCAAGCGGGAGACAAAGAAGGAGGCCACGGAGTGAATAGTGGAGACATCCTTACCTGCTTCGGCGGCGCGCTGAATTCCCTCCTTGTAGGCGGCAATCACCTGCGCGTAGCGCTCGACAGAGAAGATCAGGGTGACGTTGACGGAAATACCTTCTGCCAGAGCATCGGATATGGCGGGAAGGGAACCGTCGGTTGCCGGGATCTTGATCATGAGGTTGGGGCGGTTGACCTTGGACCACAGCTCGCGGGCCTGTGCCAAGGTTGCCTCCGCATCCGCAGAGATTCGTGGATCAACCTCGATGGACACCCGCCCATCCCGGCCATCGGTTGATTCATAGATCTCGGTGAAGAGATCGCAGGCATTGCGGACATCGTCGATGGCGAGCGAGTACACCGCGTCGTCCGCGGTAGCGGACTTTTCCTTTAGCTCTGCGATGTCGGCATCGTAGGAGGTGCCGGAGGACATTGCGGCAGCAAAAATTGCCGGGTTCGTGGTAACACCCACGATGGACTTGGTGTCGAGGAGTTCGCGGAGGTTGCCGGAATCCAAGCGCTCGCGGGAGAGATCATCGAGCCACGTCGAGGTACCGAGACGGGCGAGCTCATCAATATGTGTCATGGTGTGTGCAGGGTCCTTTCGTAATGGACAGCAGTAGGGGGTTAGCCTGCCTGAGCAGCGGTGAGGGACTCGCGGGCGGCGTCAGCAACGGCCTCGGCAGTGAAGCCGAACTTCTCAAAGAGTTCCGCAGCAGGTGCGGAAGCGCCGAAGTGCTCCAAGGACACGGTGCGGCCGAAGGAACCGGTGTACTTGTGCCACGGCAAGGAGATACCGGCCTCGACGGAGACGCGCGCGCGGACGGAGGAGGGGAGGACGGACTCGTGGTAGGAAGCGTCCTGCTCGTCGAACCACTCTAGGCACGGCGCGGACACCACGCGGGTCGCGGTACCGTCCGCCTCGAGTTGCTTGGCGGCCTCCACGGCGAGCTGTACCTCGGAGCCGGTGGCGATAAGAATCACGTCCGGGGTTTCCTTCGATGCCTCAACGAGGACGTAGGCGCCGCGGCGCACACCTTCGGCAGCCTTCTCCTTGGTTCCTTCGAGTACAGGCAGGTTCTGGCGGGACAGAGCGAGGCCCTTCGGAGCGGCCTTGTACTCAAGGGCCGCCGCCCACGCCTGAGCGGTCTCGTTAGCATCTGCCGGGCGGATGACGGAGAGGTTGGGGATGGCGCGCAGGGCAGCGAGCGTTTCCACTGGCTGGTGGGTCGGGCCGTCTTCGCCCAGCCCGATGGAATCGTGCGTCCAGACGTAGTAGGTATCGGTGGACATGAGCGCGCCGAGGCGGACAGCCGGGTACTGGTACTCAGAGAAAATGAGGAAGGTACCACCGTAGACGCGGGTATTGCCGTGCAGTGCAATGCCGTTCATGACTGCGGACATGGCGTGCTCGCGGATGCCGAAGTGCAGGTTGCGGCCGTAGGGGGTGGCAGTCCAAGTATCGGTGGTGATGGACTCTGGGCCGAAGGAATCCGCGCCCTTGATCACCGTGTTGTTGGAGCCTGCCAGATCGGCGGAGCCGCCCCACATCTCCGGCAGGGAGGCTGCAAGTGCCTGGATGGCGGCCTCGGAAGCCTTGCGCGTTGCCAAGGATTCGCCCGCTTCCCAGGACGGAAGTTCTGCGGCGAAGTCAGCCGGCAGCTCGCGAGCCTGGAGGCGGTCGAAGAGCTTCTTCTCCTCCGGGTTGGCAGCTGCCCACGCGTCAAACTTTTCCTGCCACTCTGCGTGCTTCGCGGCACCGCGAGTGGTCAGCTCGCGGGTGTGCGCGAGGACTTCCTCGTCGATGTGGAAGGACTCCGCCGGATCGAAGCCGAGGACCTCCTTGGTGGCGGCTACCTCATCCTCGCCAAGAGCTGCACCGTGGACGCCGCCGGTGTTCATCTTGTTCGGTGCAGGGTAACCAATCACGGTCTTAACTCGGATGAAGGAGGGGCGGGAGGTTTCGGCGCGTGCCGCGGCGGCAGCTGCTTCGATGGCTTCGACATCTTCGCCGGACTCCACGGTCTGCACGTGCCAGCCATAGGCCTCGTAACGCTTAGCCACGTCCTCGTTGAAGGCAATGTTGGTGTCGTCCTCAATGGAGATGCGGTTGTCATCCCAGAAGACGATGAGATTGCCCAGCTTCTGGGTGCCCGCCAAGGAAGAAGCCTCAGCGGTGACGCCCTCTTGCAAGTCACCGTCGGAGGCGATGACGTAAACGAAGTGATCGAAGGGGGATTCGCCGGCCGGGGCCGAGGCATCGAACATGCCGCGCTCTTTGCGTGCGGCCATTGCCATGCCGACCGCGGACGCTAAGCCTTGGCCCAGGGGACCGGTGGTGATCTCGACGCCATCGGTGTGGTGAACCTCGGGGTGGCCCGGAGTCTTCGAGCCCCAGGTGCGCAGCGACTTGAGATCCTCCATCTCGAGACCGAAACCGCCGAGGAAGAGCTGGATGTACTGCGTCAGGGAAGAGTGTCCAACGGAGAGTACGAAGCGGTCGCGCCCTGCCCAGTGAACATCGGCCGGATCGTGGTTAAGCACGCGCTGGTAGAGCGTGTAGGCCAGCGGTGCCAGGGACATGGCGGTACCGGGGTGGCCGGAGCCGCAGTTCTGGACGGCGTCGGCAGCTAGGACGCGCACGGTGTCCACGGCGCGAGTGTCGAGGTCACTCCAGTCCGAAGGATAACGGCGCTCAACCATAGCCTGCAGTTCCGGGGACAACTTTTCGTTCGACACGGCGAAAACCTCACTTCGCTTCTGGAAACAGATATACCGTTAATCAGTGTAAAGGTTTTTCGATCTTCGGCGGGGGATTATATAAACCAGGTTTCGGGCGGTAGTCTGGCATGGTTGACGCTGTTGCCCCGCTGCCAGCCAGTGGGCGGCGACTATCCCCAAAGAACGCTTCGGGGATTCGCCACAAAGTTCTCGGGAACTTTTTAGCGCGGGCAGCCGACCAGTACGTCAGACCCATAAGCCATACACCCACGTGCCGGATATACGGAGGATTGTTCCTTGGAGACCATCAAGGCCTATTTTGCGCTAACGAAACCGAGGATCATTGAGCTCCTCCTCGTGGCGGCAATCCCGGCTATGCTCCAGGCGCAGCGTGGATTCGAAGCTGTGTCCTCCAACTTCTGGCTCATCGTCTCCACCATCTTCGGTGGATGGATGGGTGCCGCGGCTGCCCACACATTTAACAACGTCGTCGATTATGAGATCGACCAGAAGATGCAGCGCACCCGTGCCCGGCCGCTAGTGCGCAAGACCATCTCGCGGCGCAACGCCGCGATCTTCGCGTGGATCATGTTGGCGCTTTCCGTCTTTTGGCTGGGTGTGCTCGCTAACTCGTGGTTGGCCGCGTTCTTCGTGCTCTTGACCAACTTCTTTTATGTCATCGTCTACACGAAGTTCCTCAAGATGCGGAACTCCCAGAACATCGTCTGGGGTGGCCTCGCTGGCTGTATGCCCGCCATGGTGGGTTGGGCCGTCATTCGTGATAATGCACCGGCAGGGGAGCCGGACCGTTGGTGGCAGGCCGTGGTGCTGTTCCTCATTATCTTCTTCTGGACCCCGCCCCACACGTGGGCGCTGGCCATGAAGTACAAGGAGGACTACCGCAAGGCTGGGGTGCCGATGCTGCCCGTCGTTGCCGGGGAAGTAGAGGTGACCCGCCAAATCGTGTGGTACACGATCGGCACGGTTATCGTAACCTTCCTTATTATCCCTGCGGCCTCGTGGATCTACTTGGTGGCCGCGGTGTCTTCCGGCGCGGTCTTCCTTTGGATGGCGATTCGTCTGCACCAAGGGGTAAAGAAGGGCGCAAAGGTCAAGCCCATGCGCCTGTTTATTTACTCCAACAACTACCTGTCGGTGCTCTTTATCGGCCTGTCCATCGACGCCGTCGTGGGCTGGGAGCCCATCGGGCGCATGTTGGGCTGGTCGGCCGCGCTGTTCTAGCGAGCTAGTCTTCGCGTACCCGGAGGACAATCGAGCCGGTGGTCTTGCGCTCTTGGAGGTCGCGGTGGGCCTGAGCAGCTTCGGCGAGCGGATACTCCGCGGAGATGCGGAAGTCGAGGTCGCCATCGATGACCGCCTGCACCACGGCCTGGGCGCGCATCTGGAACTCGCCTTCCTGGGAGGTCCAGGCGCCGAGTGAGGGGCGGGTGAGGAAGATGGAGCCGTGCTTGTTCAGCAGCTGCGGGTCCATCGGCGGGACGGGGCCCGATGCGGCACCGAAGAGCGCTACCGTGCCGCGCGGTCGCACAACCTCAAGGGATTCACCGAAGGTGGCTTTGCCGACGCCGTCGTAAACCACGTCCACGCCGCGCCCACCGTTGTGACGACGCACCTGCTCGGCCAAGCCGCTGCTGTAGCGGAATACGTGGTCTGCGCCCGCGCCATAGGCCAGCTCTTCCTTCTCATCCGTGGAGACCACGGAATAGACGGTGGCGCCCAGGGACTTCGCCATCTGGGTGAGGATCAAGCCCACGCCGCCTGCACCGGCAGTGATCAGACAGGATGCTCCTTCCCCTAGCTGATACACACCGTGGGTGAGGTAGTGCGCCGTCATGCCCTGCAGGAGCATCGAACCGGCGACGGCGGAGGGAATCTCGTCGGGGACGGCCACCACGCGGTCGCGCGGCACGCAGACCTGCTCCGCATAGGAGCCGAAAGCGTGATCCCAGGCCACCATCGTGCCCGGGGCGATTTCTCCCTGGGGGTCGTGCACAACGCGTCCGGTTCCTTCGAGACCGATGATGAAAGGCACGGAGGCGTTGTAGATGCCTTCGCGGTAGTAGGTGTCGATGTAGTTGACACCGGCCACGGAGACGTCGACAAGCAACTGCTCCTTCGTCGGCGTGGGGGATTCTACCTCGGCGTAGGTGAGGACCTCGGGCCCTCCGGTCGTGGTCACCTGAATAGCATGCATGGTGTCTAGGCTAAACGAAGCACAGGCACCCGCGCAGCAAAAAGCACCGCCATCCTCACTTCCTGGTGAGAACGGCGGCGCTACGAGTACCTGTTGTAGTGGCTTTACTGTCTCCGCTGACTCTGCTTAGCCTTGGGCGGCGGGAACGTTCTCGTCACCGCGCTGGGCAGTGCTGGCAGTAGTGCCATCCTCGTTTCCGACGCGGCGCAAGCCATGCGCCCACAGCAAGGCGGTGAAGGCCGTGACCACTGAGGACATGCCCACGTGGAAGGGGACGGTCCAGCGGGGGATGTGGAGATAGAACTGGGTGACACCGATAGCCCACTGGATGACGATGCACGCAATGAGCACCCAGCCGGCTTTCTTGGCCACCTTGGGGGCGCCGGTGCGGTGCAGGAGGAAGACCACGATGAGTGTCAGCGCTAAGTAGACGTACATGCAGACCGCGTGAATGATGGCCATGCCATAGGTGTCCACGCCGAGGCGTCCCTCCATACCCACACCGGCATCACCGGAGTGGGTACCTGAGCCAGTCACAAAGGTACCGGTCAGCAGAACGATGGACAGGGCTACTGTGGCCACCACTGCGAGCGTGCGCACGGCGGCGGGGAAGAGGCGAGTAGGGGTTCCGTCATCGGGTTCGTTGATGCGGGAGAACAGCATGGCCGCGATCCACACCAGGACCATAGATGGGAGGAAGTGAATTGCCACACTCCACCAGGAAAGCTTCAGCACCACCGACAGGGCGCCGATGAGTGCCTGCACGAAAATACCTGCGAGCCCCGCCCAGGCATAGACCTTGAGCTCCTTGCGGCGCTGCGCCTTGTGGACCACCACAATGCTGGCGATGGCCGCCGCCGCCACAACAAAAGTCAGCAGGCGGTTGCCGAACTCAATGGCCTGGTGGAGCATGGGAGCCGCGCCCTGGATGGGAACCAAGGAACCAGGGTGGCAGTTAGGCCAGGTGACGCAACCAAGGCCGGAGCCGGTTACGCGCACGATGGAACCCGATACTGTAATGCCACCCTGGCAGAGCAGGAGGATGAGCGCGACGATGCGCTGCGTCTTCACCGAGGGACCGGTGGTCGGCGCAGCGGGCGCGGTGGAATGTTGAGGAGAGGAAATATTGGCGGTACTCACGGCTATTCAGCCTACCGCCCGGCCCCATCCGGGAACCAATATCGACGGGTGGGTCACACCACGCAAGGGAGAAGAATCACTTTTAGCCTTCGAAGCGGAACCAACGCACCGCGGCAAACGACGCCACCGCTGACCAACCGACGAGTACAAGGAGCTCAAAGCCCGGGAAGGACCCGTTCAGGGCGGTATCGAGTCCGGCGGCCATCGCTACGGTGGGCACTAGGGTGAACACCCCGTTATCACCGAGCCCCTGGGAAAACATGACCCATCCGACGGTGCCGAGAAGGATAAACCAAATGAGGTTGGCCACCGCCAAGACCACCTCCGAACTCAGCGTGCCGCCGAGCAGTAGGCCTAAGGCCGTAAACGTGGCCACACCCAAGGCGAGGGTGAGCACGCCGATGGCCACACCCCCAGCGGTGATGCGCAGGCCCAGGAAGGCGGCGATCGTCCCCAGCACGAGGACCTGGAGCACCACCATCGACAGCACTGCGAGAATCTTTCCTACCACGATGGCCCAGGCAGGAACGCCTGAAGCGCCTGTGCGTTTCAGCGCACCATAGCGACGGTCGAAGGCTAAGGAAATGGCTTGACCCGTGAAACCGGAGGAGGTCGCCGCAACGGCCAGCACCATGGGGAAGATTTCCTCCACGCCGTGGCCGGTGCTGTCTTGCAGTGTCGCGGCGCCGATCAGGATGGCCACTGGGATGATGATGCTCAGCAGCTGCTGCTCACCGTGGCGCAGCATGAGCTTGGATTCGATAGCCCCTTGGGCACGTGCCATAGCCGCTACGCCCACGCGCTGCGGGTGCGGGCTAAAAGTGCCGGGTGCGAAGGTGCTCATGGAGCTTCTCCTTGTTCAAACAATTTGATGAAAGAATCGTGCTAAATGGCCGAGGGCGGTTCTAGCTGCGCATCTCGCGGCCCGTGAGATCGAGGAAGACTTCCTCGAGATTCCGGTGCGAGGTGTGCAGGTTGCGGAGGATGACGTTTTGCGCGGCCAAGGACGAAGCCAGCGCCGCGATGCCGGCGGGGCTGGCCTCCGAAGTGAGACGGTAATGCAGCGGGCGGAGAGCTTCCGCCGCGATGCCGGCGTCCCGCAGCGCTTCGAGGTCCACCGGTGTGGCGGTATCGAAATTCACCTGTGGAACATCGGCCGAGTCCGTCAGCGATGCTGCGGTGCCGCTCGCCACGAGTTGGCCGTGGTCAATAATGACGACGCGGTCGCTGAGCGCTTCCGCTTCATCCATGAGGTGCGTGGTGAGGATGACGGTTACGCCATCGGCCCGGAGGGCGCGGATGAGGTCCCACACGGCAAGGCGCGACTGGGCATCCATTCCTGCGGTGGGTTCATCGAGAAAGACCAACTCTGGGCGCCCGATGATCGCTAGGGCTAGGGAGAGACGTTGTTGTTGCCCACCGGACAGGCGGCGGTAGCTGCTCTTCGCCACCCCGCGCAGTCCGAGCGTGTCCAGCAGCCACTCCGGGTCTAAGGGATTCTCGTTATAGGAGGCGCTAAGCTCAAGCATCTCCTTGACTTTGATTCCGGAATAGGAGCCGCCGCCCTGCAGCATGATGCCGATGCGGGAGCGCACAGCATCGGGATTGCGCGCGGGGTTAAGACCCAGCACCTCGATGTGGCCCGACGTAGGCTTCTTGAAACCCTCACACATCTCGATGGTGGTGGTCTTGCCTGCACCGTTAGGGCCCAGCAAGCACAGGATCTCACCGTAGTTGGCACGGAAACTCAGCCCATTCACTGCGTTGACGTCGCCATAGGTCTTCATGACGTTATCTAAGACAAGAGCTGATGTAGTCACGAATCGCTAGTTTAGGACACGCACGCCCGCCCTGCGCAAAGCAACCCACCCCACGCCGGCGAGGACGAGGAAAGTCACCAAGGCGGCAAGATAAATGACGAAGACTGTCCCCGGGGGAAGGCCGAGGCCGCGGGGAAGCACGATGAAACTCATGAACCCGGAGTAGATGATCACAGCCATGCGGAAGAAGCGTCGGTTGGCCCAAGCCGCCAGCGGCAGCACCGCCCACAGGATGTACCAGGGTTGGACGACGGGAAAGAACACCACGAGCACGAAGGTCGATACCCCCAGGCCGCCCACGGGGTGGATGGCGCCGCGGTAGGTGGCAAAGAGCATGCGGATCATAAAGCCCGCGGCAATGATGACGCCCACAGTCCGGGTCACGGTGAGGATGGCCTCGGTGTGATCGCCCAATCCCAACAGCATCCCGAGGAAGCCGGCGCCGACGCCCACGGAGGTCGTCGCAGACAGCCACGACCGGATGGTGGCCGCGCCGCCCTGGCCAAAGACCCAACCAATGTCGATGCCCGTGAGTACCGTCACTGCAGCGATGGAGGCGGCAAGTAGGAGAAGCTGCGCGGCCCCTGCGCCCAGCACTGCCCGCACGCCGGACACGCCGTGCTTGTCGACGAGCCTGCGCGCCGCCGCCATGCCGACGAAGCCGAGGCCGATAAAGCCAGTCACCTTGACCATTCCGGCACACGAGATCAGGACGCCAGATGCGATAAACAACGACCATGCTCGCCAGCGGGCCTCGTGGGCATCGTTGACCGCCCGCAACCCCAGCTCCACACCGACGAGAGCTAGCCCCAGCATGAAGGATTCATTGTGGATGCCTCCGACGAGGTGGAGGATTGTCAAAGGGTTAAGGATGCCCAGCCACAGCGCTGCTTCCGGGGATACTCGGCAGCGCGTAGCAAGCCGCGCGATGGCCCAACCGGCGGCGATGATGCCGACGAGGGACAGCACCCGGTGGAGCACAACACCCCAGATAATGGAGTCGTTGGTCAGCCAACTGACCACCGCCGCTACACCTAGCGCCACCGGGCCATAAGGGGAAGGTGAGTTCGCCCAGATGAACGGGACGGAGCGGGCCAGGTCGTTATCGGCGCCCAGTAGCTCCACCGGCCCCGCCGAATAGGGATCGAGGCCTTGGAGCACGATGGAGCCGTTAGCGAGGTAGGAGTAAATGTCCTGCGTGAACAGGGGAGCGGTCACCAAAAGCGGGAGAACCCACCCTAGCCAGGTGCGCCACATCTGGCTCTGCGTGACCACCCGGGGCGAGTGGCTAAACCGCCGAACCTTGGCCGGCTTCTGCAGGCGCAGGGCGCGCCCACCAGCGGTGCCATGCAAATCCACGCCGTGACCATGAAACCGACCCCGATGAACACAATGGCGGAGGCTGACTGCAGCATCCGTGTCATGAGCGAGCCAAAAGGCAAAGACTCATAGGGGTTGCCCACCACCGGAAGCGCACCGGCGCCCAATCCGCCGAGCGCAATGAGTAGCGCACCAATGGTGCCGAGCCACCGGAGGCTAAAGAGCGTGCGCAGCTGGGCGATGGTGTGGCGGTGGACGTCGCCAAGCGCGGCGCCCTCTGCGTCGCCAGCAGAATCTGGAAAATCTTGGTGCAAGAGCGCGGAACGGGATCCGGGCAGGCCCATGCGGGGGAGTTCATCGCGCACGCCCCAAAAGACGCGGTGCAATCGCCCCGATCGGGTGTAATCGCGCTCCATATTCATGAGTGTCTACCTTAGTCGCTCGGTGCTGAGAGAGGACGAGCTGCCCGCGACACGAATGAAAGAGTGGAAATCGGGAATGAATTAAGGAACACTAGTGTTGTCTAAAGAGAGAATGTTTCATTCAAGGAGGTGTACACCGTGACGAAGGAGCTACCTAGGGAGACTCGCTCGACTGAGGGCGATACCCGCCGACACGTCATGTTGTTGCTTCTCAAGGATGGCCCGGTAACGGCGTCGTATCTGGGTGAACGTCTCGGTCTCTCTGCAGCCGGCATCCGTCGGCACTTAGACATTTTGGTGGAGGAAGGACTCACCGAGGTGGTGCATCGCCGCCCATCAGCCCGCCCCGGGCAGTCGGTGGGCCGTGGTCGCCCCGCCAAGCATTTCCGCCTCACGGATCAGGGCCGCGCCCAATTTGGGCACGCCTACGATCAGCTGGCGGCGGAAGCGCTCACCGCACTGCGTGAAGCGGGCGGGCCGGAAGCTGTTCGTCGCTTCGCCAAGGCTCGCTTCGAGCGCCTCGTGGAGGACGTGAAGCCCCTGGTGGAAGATCAGGAATCCGTTCCGGAGGTGGCGCGTCAGCTGGCCGAAGTGCTCGACGCGCATGGCTACGCGGCCACGGTGACGTCGGTGGGCAACGGAGTACAGATTTGCCAGCACCATTGCCCGGTCGCCCACGTGGCGGCCGAGCATCCGGAGTTGTGTGAAGCTGAACAGGAAGTCTTCTCCGCGCTATTAGGCAAACATGTGCAGCCCTTGGCCTCCATTGCGGACGGTCACGGAATCTGCACCACGAATATCCCCTTAACCCCAGTCCCGCCTTCCGCGGCGGAACCGGGAAAGAACTAATCGAACTAGAAAGGAGCGGGCTTTGACACAGGCACAACCGGCACCAGGCCTTGAAACCAAGATGAGCGATGACGAGATCATCTCCTCTATCGGCGGCTATGAGTACGGCTGGCACGATTCCGACGAAGCCGGCCAGGCAGCACACCGCGGTTTGAGTGAGGACGTCGTCCGCGATATTTCTCGGAAGAAGAACGAGCCGGAGTGGATGCTCGAGTCCCGTCTGAAGGCGCTGCGCGTCTTCAACAAGAAGCCAGTTCCGACCTGGGGCCCAGATCTGTCCGGAATCGACTTCGACAACATCAAGTACTTTGTCCGCTCCACCGAGAAGCAGGCCCAAACCTGGGATGACCTGCCGGACGACATTAAGGAGACCTACGACAAGCTGGGTATCCCGGATGCTGAGAAGAAGCGTCTGGTCTCCGGTGTTGCCGCGCAGTATGAGTCCGAGGTGGTTTACCACAAGATCCGCGAGGACCTGGAGGCCCAGGGCGTTATCTTCGTTGATACCGACACCGCGGTGCGCGAGTACCCGGAGATCCTCCAAGAGTACTTCGGCACCGTGATTCCGGCCGGCGACAACAAGTTCTCCGCGCTGAATAACGCCTGCTGGTCCGGTGGTTCCTTCGTGTACGTTCCGAAGGGCGTTCACGTGGATATTCCGCTGCAGGCCTACTTCCGCATTAACACCGAGAACATGGGCCAGTTCGAGCGCACCCTCATCATCGTGGAGGAAGGAGCCTACGTTCACTACATCGAGGGGTGCACCGCGCCGATCTACAACTCGGATTCGCTGCACACCGGTGTCATCGAGATCATCGTGAAGAAGGGCGGCCGCTGCCGCTACACCACCATTCAGAACTGGTCCACCAACGTCTACAACCTGGTGACCCAGCGCGCCAAGGTCGAAGAGGGCGGCACCATGGAATGGGTCGACGGCAACATTGGCTCCAAGGTCACCATGAAGTACCCGTCCTGCTGGCTTACTGGCGAGCACGCCAAGGGTGAGGTCCTCTCCCTGGCCTTTGCTGGCGATAACCAGGTCCAGGACACCGGCTCCAAGATGATCCACATGGCGCCGAACACGTCCTCCAACATCGTCTCGAAGTCCGTGGCCCGCAACGGCGGCCGCGCGGCCTACCGCGGCTTGGTGCAGGTCAACGCTAACGCTACGAACTCCGCTGCCAACGTCGAGTGTGATGCCCTGCTTGTGGACAATGACTCGAGGTCGGATACGTATCCGTACAACGACATCCGCAATGATCACGTCACCCTCGGCCACGAGGCAACGGTCTCCCAGGTCTCTGAGGAGCAGCTGTTCTACCTCATGTCCCGCGGTATCGCTGAGGAAGAGGCCATGGCTATGATTGTGCGCGGCTTCGTCGAGCCGATTGCTAAGGAGCTCCCGATGGAATACGCGCTGGAGCTGAACCGTCTTATCGAGCTGCAGATGGAAGGATCGGTGGGCTAAGTGGTAGCTTCCAACGAATTTAATCCGGCTGACGTCACTAAGGGAGACCAGTTCACCTCCTTCAACGTAGAGGACTTCCCGGTCCCGCACGGCCGCGACGAGGTCTGGCGCTTCATCTCCTTGCGTAACCTGCGCGGGCTGCACAATGGTGAGTTCGCGCCGGCAACCGCTCAGAAGATTGACGTGGTGGCCCCGGAAGGCGTAACGGCCGAGACCGTGGCGCCTGACGACGACCGCCTCGGCACCGCCGGTGCACCTGCTGACCGCGTTGCAGCTCAGGCTTGGTGCTCCATGCCGGAGGCGCAGATCGTCAGCGTTGACGCCGATGCACGACTGGATAAGCCGGTGGAGATCACCATCACCGGCGCTGGTGAGGGCGTGACCTCCTTTGGTGCGACCTCCATCCACGTGGGCAATCACGCGGAGGTCACCATCGTTCTTAAGTACGTCGGTTCCGGTACCCACGCAGACAACGTGGAGTTCGTGCTGGGCGACGGCTCCCAGGTCACCGTCGTCGTCGACGCTGACTGGGAAGACGATGCAGTGCACCTGTCCCACCAGATCGCGAAGGTGGGCCGCGACGCCGTACTGCGCCACAACACCGCCATCTTTGGCGGCGAGATTGTGCGCCTCGTTCCACGCGTAGTCTTCGATGGCCCCGGTGGCGATGCCGAGCTGCTCGGCGTCTACTTTGCTGATGCCGGCCAGTACTTCGAAAACCGCCTGCTGGTGGACCACGACGTGCCTAACTGCCGCTCTCGCGTCTTCTACAAGGGTGCTCTGCAGGGTGCTACGGCTGCGCAGAAGGCCGAGGCCGGCTCCGCCTCCCGCACCCCGGAGGCCCGCACCTGCTGGGTCGGTGACGTGCTCATCCGCAAGAATGCGAACAACACGGACACCTATGAGACGAACAACAACTTGATCCTCACCGAGGGTGCGCGCGCTGACGCCATCCCGAACCTGGAGATCCAGACCGGTGAGATCGTCGGTGCTGGCCACGCCGCAACGGTGGGCCGCTTCGATGACCTTGAGCTGTTCTACCTCATGTCCCGCGGTATTCCTGCCGCCGAGGCACGCCGCCTCATCATCCGCGGCTTCTTCTCCGAAGTCATCTCCCGCATCCCGGTCGAGTCCCTGCGCGAGGATCTGGAATCCCGCGTCGTCGACGAGCTCGCCAAGATCAACGCTTAAAACTTCCCGAAAGCAGGTACCAACTCAATGTCTACTCTGGAAATCAAGAATCTCCACGCGCAGGTGCTCCCACACGAGGAGGACGGTGAGCCCACGCCGATCCTCAAGGGTGTCAACCTCACCATCAACTCCGGTGAGACCCACGCGGTCATGGGCCCCAACGGCTCCGGCAAGTCCACCCTGTCCTACGTTATCGCCGGCCACCCCAAGTACGAGGTGACCGAGGGCGAGGTGCTTCTCGACGGCGAGAACATCCTCGAGATGGAAGTCGATGAGCGCGCCCGCGCTGGTCTTTTCCTGGCCATGCAGTACCCGACTGAGGTGCCGGGCGTGAAGATGTCGCAGTTCATGCGCTCCGCCGTGACTGCTATCCGTGGCGAGGCTCCGAAGCTGCGCGAGTGGAACAAGGAGCTCACCGAGGCCCGCGAGAAGCTGGCCATCGATAAGTCCTTTGCACACCGCTCCGTGAACGAGGGTTTCTCCGGTGGTGAGAAGAAGCGCCACGAGGTTATGCAGCTGGACATCCTCAAGCCGAAGTTCGCCGTCATGGACGAGACCGACTCCGGCCTAGACGTCGACGCCCTGCGCGTGGTCTCCGATGGCATCAACAGCTATCAGGAGGAGACCAACGGCGGCATCCTCCTCATCACGCACTACAAGCGCATCCTCAACTACGTTGTCCCGGACTTCGTTCACGTCTTCGCCGACGGACAGATCATCAAGACCGGCGGCGCCGAGCTGGCTGACCAGCTTGAGGCAGACGGCTACGAGCAGTTCCTCAAGTAGGCCGTACCGCCGACCCCGGTAGCACCACGACAGACCACACCACGACACGCTAGAGAAAAAGAACCGAGCACAAGGACCTATGCCTGAACTAGACGTTAATGCGATTCGGGAACAATTCCCTATCCTCTCGCGCACGGTGCGCGACGGTAAACCTTTGGTGTACCTGGATTCGGGAGCGACCTCGCAACGTCCCCTGCCGGTATGGAAGGCCGAGGAAGAGTTCGTGCTCGGCACCAACGCCCCGGTGCACCGCGGTTCCTACCAGCTGGCGGAGGAGGCCGATGATGCCTATGAGTCCGCTCGTCAGGCCATCGCCGCCTTCGTTGGTGCCGACCGCGATGAGATTGCCTTCACCAAGAACGCCACTGAGGCGTTGAATGAAGTTGCTTACGTGCTCAGCGATGAGCGCGCCGGCGAGCTGTACGTCGGTGAGGGCGATACCGTCGTGGTCACCGAACTGGAGCACCATGCGAACTTGGTGCCTTGGCAGGAGCTGTGCCAGCGTACTGGCGCGACGCTGAAGTGGTACTCCATGACCGAGGACGGCCGCATTGATCTCGATTCGCTCGAGCTCGATGACTCCGTCAAGGTCGTGGCTTTTACTCACCAGTCCAACGTGACCGGGGCCGTGGCTCCCGTCGCAGAGTTGGTACGTCGTGCCCGTGCCGTAGGTGCCATGGTGGTCCTCGACGCCTGCCAGTCGGTGCCGCACATGCCGGTGGATTTCCACGAACTTGATGTGGATTTTGCCGCGTTCTCTGGGCACAAGATGTGCGGGCCGACCGGCGTGGGCGTGCTCTACGGTAAGCAAGAGCTGCTGGCGCAGCTGCCGCCTTTCCTCACCGGCGGTTCCATGATCGAGGTAGTCAAGATGGAAGGCTCGACGTTTGCCGCGCCTCCCACCCGCTTCGAGGCCGGAACCCAAATGACCAGCCAGGTTGTGGGCCTTGGTGCAGCAGTGAAGTTCTTGAGCGAGGTGGGCATGGAGGCCATCCACGCCCATGAGCAGAAACTCACTGCACTGGCCTTGGAGAAGCTGTCTGACATCCCCGGCGTGCGTATCATCGGGCCTGAAAACACCGAGGATCGCGGAGGAGCGGTCTCCTTCATCGTGGATGGGATCCATCCGCATGACCTAGGCCAGGTTCTTGACTCTCATGGTGTATCCATCCGCACCGGCCACCACTGTGCGTGGCCGCTGCACCGCGCGTGCAAGGCTAATTCGACCGCACGCGCTAGCTTTTACCTGTACAACACTGAGGACGAGGTCGACGCCCTCATAGAGGCGGTGCGGGCTGCCCGCACCTTCTTTGGAGTGAGCGAATGAACCTAGATTCCATGTACCAGGACGTCATCCTGGACCACTACAAGAACCCGAAATTCTCTGGCCTGCGCGAAGGCCAGGCAGAAGTTCACCACGTCAACCCTTCCTGCGGTGATGAACTCACCTTGCGCGTGAAGCTTTCCCCCGACGGCACAACCGTCGAGGACGTGTCCTACGACGCCGAGGGATGCTCCATTTCGCAGGCCTCGACCTCTGTCATGGCGGAGGAAATCGTCGGCATCCCCCTCGAGGAGGCAAACGCCAAGCTGGCCGAATTCGAGAGGATGGTGACCTCCCGCGGCGAAGTGGAAGGTGACGACGAGATCATCGGGGACGGCATCGCCTTCGCCGGCGTAGCCAAGTTCCCCGCCCGTGTTAAGTGCGCTCTCCTCGGGTGGAAGGCTTTCCAAGCCGCCACCGTGGAAGCGTTGAATGAATTGGAGAAGTAGATGGCTGATAACACTGAAACCACCGGTGGCAGCACGGATCCTTACCAGGACCAGAATGCCTCCTTCGATGGCGCTGCTGTCAAGCCTGAACAAACCGAAGAGCAGATTGCGAAGACCTTCGATATCACCGAGTACCTTCGTGATGTCATCGACCCAGAGCTTGGAATCAACATCGTTGATCTGGGCTTGGTCTATGACGTCTGGCTCGACGATATTGACGGCAAGAACACCTGCGTCATCAACATGACGCTGACCTCCCCGGCCTGCCCGCTCACCGATGTCATCGGCGAGCAGATCGAGGATGTCATCGTAGGCAACAAGCTCGCCGAGGCAGTCCAGCTCAACTGGGTCTGGATGCCGCCGTGGGGCCCGAACATGATTACCGAAGAGGGCCGCGAGATGCTCCAGGCCCTCGGCTTCGCCGTTTAGTTTCGGCTGCAAGTCCCCATTACCGTCAGCCCGAGGCGCCTAAGGTCTTCACAACATGACCTTGCGCACTCGGGCTGGCGATTTCTTTTTCCATAATGCGCGGTGTTTTAAATAGCTTTAAGAGCTTGAGTACTCACTGCTATGACGAAGCGGGTGAGGATGCCGGATCCAAAGCCGAGGAGATGATGTCCACCGCTTCATCCTTGGATGCGGCGGATTGAAGGCGAGTACGGAAGTTATCCTTCATGATCGCCCGCGCCAGCTTGGAAAGCAGCTTGAGGTGCTGCTTGCCAGCATCCTCAGGCACAGCGATGAGGAAGACCAACGTCGTTGGCTCCTCGCCCTCCGCCCACGTAATCCCCTCGGGAAGACGAGCAAAGGCCAAAGTCGGCACTGTCACTCCCGCGGAACGAGCATGCGGGATAGCCACTCCATGCCCCACACCGGTCGAATGCTTCGCCTCCCGCTCAAAGGCCGTAGTGATAACTGCGGAAGGATCAGAAAGCCGAGGGGAGACAAGCTGAACCAGCGATTCGATGGTTTCCTTGCGATTCGTGCCAAGGTCTTGGTCAAGGCTCACCGTGTCGGTAGAAAGCAAAGGTTCTTCCTGGACCGATGCTTCTGACACATCCTCCTTAGCTATGCCCGCTTCACCCCGTTCACCCGAGCTCTCATGCTTACTCTGGGCTTTTCTATTTTGGGTAAGTCCGATCAACAGAAGCATGATGGAAGCACAGACAACGACACCAATAAGCAGTGCGATGAAGAAGCCCACGACGTTGTCGACAGCCCCGAGCACAGCAACGATGGGGCCACCATGCATGACATGGTCCTTGACCCCGAATACACCTGCCAGGGCGCCTGCTACCGCACCACCGATGACGTTGGCCGGGATGACCTGCAGCGGGCGTGCCGCCGCAAGAGGGATAGCGCCTTCAGTGATGCCAAAGAACCCCATGAAGAGCGCAGCGATACCGGCGTCCTTCTCCGCCTTATTGAACCAAGCACGGCGTACGAGGGTCGCAACACCCACCGCCAGGGGCGGTACAGCGATGGCGGTAGCCGCCATGCCCATCGGAGCCGCATTGCCGGCTGCAATCATGCCCCCGCCGAACAGGAAGGCAGTTTTATTAAAGGGACCGCCCATGTCGAAAGCGATCATCGCGCCAATGACGAGACCGAGGACAATGACAGAGGAGCCTTCCATCCCGGCGAGGTACTCGGTCATGGCTTCAAAGGCGCCGGCTACTGGCGCACCGACAAGGTAGATAAAGATGAGCCCCACAATGAGCGTGGTGAAGATCGGAATAACGATGATCGGCCAAATCGGGGCGATGTACTTATTAACGGGAATCTTTTTGATTCCCAGGGCTACGTAGCCTGACAGGATGCCTGTGACGATGCCTCCTAGGAAGCCCGCTCCAGCTTCAGAGCCGTAAAGCGAGCCGGTCGTAGCGATAAGACCAGTGATGAGTCCCGGCGCCAAACCGGGGCGGTCCGCAATGCCGACAGCGATATAGCCGGAAAGAATCGGCACCATGAGAGAAAAGGCCAGACCACCAAGCTCATTCAGGGTGTTCCAGAAGGAGTCTTCGGGGATAGCTAGGCCCTCGGGCGTGGGTGTTCCTCCGATTGAGAGTGCTACCGCGATGAGGAGACCACCGGTGACCACGAACGGAATCATGTGGGAGACACCATTCATTAGCGCCTTGTAGAGAGTCTGACCCACCGCACGGAACCCCTTGGTACTGCTGGAGTTTTCATTACGCTGAGCTTCTTGCGGCTCTTCGCCCGAAGTCTTTTCTTCCCACTTCGCCGCTGACAGAGCGCGAGTGAGGAGTTCCTTTGGATGCTTAATCGCTTCATCGACACCAGTCGCTGCTAGGCGCTTTCCGCGAAAGCGGTCCTTTGCAATGACGGTGTCGGCACCGATCACGATGGCATCGGCTTCCTCGATGTCCTGAGAGCTAAAAGTGCCTTCGACGCCAATTGAGCCGTGTGTCTCAATCTTGATGCGGTAACCCAGTTCAGCGGCAGCAGCCTCTAGGTTCTCAGCGGCCATGTAGGTGTGGGCGATTCCGGTCGGACATGCGGTAATCGCGAGGATTAATGGAGATCTCGATGTGTCTGATGTGCTCATGACGCCAATCTAGTCACATCGAACTTCATGCATAAGTGAAACGCGCCGAACAGGAACCAGGTTTTCCAAGGTGCTCTTCACTCTGGATTCCCAGATACAAGCTGAAGCGTCATTGCCGCTGGTTCGGGATTAACTACCCTGGTTGCTAGACTGTTTCGACGTGATTGTGACCAATGATTTCGAGGTGCGCGTGGGCGCACGCACGCTTCTCGACGCCCCCGGCCAGCACCTTCGCGTGCAGCCGGGGGATCGCATCGGGCTGGTCGGCCGCAATGGCGCGGGCAAGACCACGACGATGCGCATCCTGGCGGGGGAGACCGAGCCCTATGGTGGCTCGGTGACGCGCTCAGGTCCGATTGGTTACCTGCCGCAGGATTCTCGAGAAGGCAATATTGAGCAGACTGCGCGTGAGCGCGTGCTCTCTGCGCGCGGTTTGGATGAGATCAAGCGCCGCATGGCCAAGCAACAAGAGTTAATGGAAACCGCCACGGACGATAAATTCCGCGACAGGGCCATTCGTAAGTTCTCCCGCCTGGAAGAGGAATACCACACCTTAGGTGGCTATGAGGCGGACTCCGAATGCGCGCAGATCTGCGATAACTTGGGGCTGCCGCAGCGCGTGCTCGACCAGCAGCTTAAGACGCTGTCCGGCGGTCAGCGCCGCCGCGTGGAGCTGGCGCAGATTCTCTTCGCAGCTTCGGCTGGGTCAGGCAAGTCCCAGACCACATTGCTTCTCGACGAGCCCACGAACCACCTCGACGCGGACTCGATTACCTGGCTGCGCGGCTTCCTGTCCAAGCATGAGGGTGGCCTCGTGATGATTTCGCACGACGTCGATCTGCTGGAGGCCGTGTGCAACAAGGTTTGGTTCCTCGATGCCGTTCGCGCCGAAGCAGACGTCTACAACATGGGCTTTAAGAAGTACCTCGCCGCCCGCGCCACCGATGAAGCTCGTCGCCGCCGCGAGCGCGCCAACGCAGAAAAGAAGGCCGCAGCCCTGCATAAGCAAGCCGCCAAGTTGGGAGCGAAGGCTACGAAGGCCGCCGCCGCCAAGCAGATGCTGCACCGTGCAGAGCGCATGATGAACGAGCTTGATGACGTCCGCGTGGCCGACAAGGTGGCCAACATCAAGTTCCCAGAACCGGCTCCGTGCGGAAAGACCCCGATGAACGCCAAGGGCCTGACCAAGATGTATGGCTCGCTGGAGGTTTTCGCTGGCGTCGATTTGGCCATCGACAAGGGTTCCCGCGTGGTCGTGCTGGGCTACAACGGTGCCGGGAAGACGACCCTGCTCAAGCTGCTGGCGGGCGTGGAACGCACCGACGGCGAAGGCGGAATCGTTTCCGGCCATGGACTGCGCATCGGATACTTTGCTCAGGAGCACGACAATATCGATCCAGACAAGACCGTGTGGGAAAACACGATTGAGGCATGCCCTGACGCTGGCCAGCAGGATTTGCGCGGTCTGCTGGGCGCCTTCATGTTCTCCGGTGACAAGTTGGAACAGCCTGCTGGAACGCTCTCCGGTGGTGAGAAAACCCGACTGTCGCTGGCAACGCTGGTGTCCTCACGCGCCAACGTGCTGCTTCTCGACGAGCCCACGAACAACCTCGACCCACAGTCTCGCGAGCAGGTGCTTGATGCCCTAGGCACCTACACAGGTGCCGTGGTCTTGGTTACTCACGACCCAGGTGCGGTCAAGGCACTCAAGCCGGAGCGCGTCATCATCATGCCCGATGGCGATGAGGATTTGTGGAACGACGAGTACATGGAGATCGTGGAATTGGCCTAATAGAATTTCGGGCATGACTGCCCAGCCTGTTCTCCTTGATTGCGACCCCGGTATCGACGATGCCCTAGCGTTGATCTACCTCGCCGCGCTTCACCGCGCCGGAGAGATCGAACTGGCCGGTGTTACTACCACCGCTGGAAACGTTGGGATTGATCAGACCACCCGCAATGCTGCCTACATCCTGCAACTGTGTGGCCTGGATGAGGTGCCCGTCGCGGCGGGCTTCCGAAGCCCAGCCAGGTGGAACTCGTGACCACTCCGGAAACCCACGGCCCCAGCGGCCTTGGGTACCTGAGCGTGCCGGAGGAGCATACTCCTGCGGAGAATCTTGAGTGGACCAGCATCTGGACCGAAGCTGCGGGCCGCAACGCGCAGCTCATCGTGACCGGTCCATTGACCAATGCCGCGCACTTTGCTGCGGAGCACGCTGCCGACTACGCCTGCTTCTCCCGTGTCACCGTCATGGGTGGTGCTGTGAACTATCCCGGCAACACCACGCCAACGGCGGAGTGGAACTTCTGGGTCGACCCACATGCTGCGCGCGACTTCTTTGAATCCGCCACGAGTCCTGTCACGCTGTGCCCACTCAACGTCACTGAGACGATGCTCCTCGGCCCAACGCAGTTGGAACGGCTGCGTGAAGCGCTCGCGCAGCACCCAGTGGCGGACGTTCTACCGGAGATCATGCGCTTCTACTTCGAGTTCCACGAGGCGCACGGCTCGGGTTATCAGGCTCAGATACATGATCTGCTCACCTGCATGGTGGCGTTGCAGAAGGTCCCGTTCTTTTCCACCTCGACCACCGTACGGGTAGTCAGTGAACCGGAGTGGTTGCGCGGAACGAGCGTGGCGGACCTGCGCGGTCACTGGGGTCGGCCCGCTAATGCTGCGTTGGTCACCGCCGTCGATGTTGACAGCGCCCATCGAGAGTTTCTGCGCGCAGTATCTCTTCTTGGTCTTCCAGTAAACCTATAGTGCGCTAGAATCGGGGCCACAACCACACACCGCTCAAGACTCTTCTCTTGGGTCCTTCCGCTTCCCACGCACAGGGTCTAGAAGTGGTCAGACCCCGGCGTGCTGCCGCAGGAGAGGAAGAAGTCATGAACACCGCCAATAACCTCGATTCCGTTATTGAACCGTTGCTCACCGGATTAGTGAGCAAACGACCTGAGGTCCGCGTGGACTGGGCCTATACCGAATTGAAAGAGGGCATTGAGTCCGGTCAGTGGGATGACCATCTTGATCAAATTCGTGAACGCCTCAGCGGCTACCTGCGTACAGACAAGGTGTGGACGAAGGCTTTGTCCGCTCGGTTGCTCAACGTGCTCACGGAGGCAGGACACTTCCACTATGAGGACTACCTCACCTTCCGCGCGTGGTATGTCACGGAGGATGACACACGCGGCATTGTCAAAGACATCGGCCCTATCATGGCCGTTGGTTACGGCGCTGACTATGTAGAAACCTGTGTTCGCAAAGGGATGATCCCAGCCGTCGAAGGCGCAGCGATCATCTCGTGCCGCCTTCGCGCCCCCGGAGGAGTGTGGCATGACGATGAGGGCTTGCGGCTTGCGCGTGCCGCCTGCACCACAATTGGCAAAAGCACCTCGACTCACATCCTCCAAATCTGGATCGAAAGGCTAAGCAATACCGTGCTCACCGAAGGCGTGCGCAACAACAACCGCGCCGTCGTGGAAAACTTCGCCCGCTTTCTCAAGGCCACAGCCCACATGGTCCGCAGTGAACCGGAGAAGTGGGGAATTGATGCCGAACGCGCGGAGCTGGCCTTGCCAATGATTGCGGAGCTTGAGGAGCAACTACGCAACGCTAGCGACTACCGAGAAGCAGCACCATAAAAGCGCACCTTCGTAACCTCCATCGAGCGAACACGCTGCCAAGGGTAGCGGTCTGGTGATGCTTGGACCGGCTCACTGAGGTCGAGGAGAGTATCGGTCCCGGCTGGGCCGCCTACTATGAGCTCGTCGTTGCTTAGGATAACCGCTGATTCGAAGGTGCGGTCCGTCTGTGTGGTGCGGACAAAAGCCATCGGTACCTCAACGAAGATTGTTTTCCCGCGCCGCAAAACCGTGAGGTCTTCGGTGACATAACTGGGGCGAATGCGTTCAGCGGCAATCAGGCCCCACACAAAGATGATGGCCCACAGCGCCAACAGCAATGCCACGATTCGCAAAACGCCCGCGGGCAAAAGAAGGTGAACAACTACCATTTCAACCAGCAATATCGCGGTGATGAAGCCAAGCATGTGGAGCCTTCCAGGAGGGTGGGGAAGTGCCACGGCGCCAACTGGAAGCAGCGTTTGTCCTCGCATCCAGCGCCACAGATCCCGGTAGAGGCCCAATTCATACTTGGCAAGGCGAAATCCAGGATGCCTTTCTACACATCGCCAGACCCTAGTCACGTGATCCTCCAGCCAAAGCCTCGAGTGCTACACCTTGCGCACCAGTCGTCGGCGCATCAGTCACGGTCAGCGAAGCGTTGCCAGGCAGCAGCGTTGGGTAGATTCCTCGCATCAACCCCTGTTCGCCCATGTTGCGCAGCTTCTCGACGATAAGCGCAACCCTACGATCACGCGGAGACAGCGAGCCAAGCTCTCGCCACAAGGTTTCCACTCTGCGGAGAACTGCACGGCAATCGTCGTCAGCGAGGTTCTTACGCAGCTGTTCCCAGGTCGCTGATGTAGCGACGCCGGTAAGCGCCATGAGATCCCAGGAGTCCAATTCCAGCTGCAGCATTGCTGGGTCTTCGATAACTTCGCTCAAGGACTCTCGAATATCGTTGGGGGTTCCATGAGGTGCTGCGGCTAAAGCACGCAGCTTCTCACGTTGTCGCTGCAGACGAGCGATTCTTTCGTCCACAATGGCGAACGAGCGCTCGATGGCGTCGGGAGAGGAGACATCAGCGACGGCAACGCCGGCGTCGATCAGCGCTCGCGCACGAACAACTGCGGCGAGATCAGAGATCGAGTAATCGCGATAGTTTCCGCTGGTGCGTGCTGGTTCGGGAACCGCACCTGTCTCGTGCAAATGGCGCACGGATCGCACTGAACAACCAGCAACCGCGGCAACGTCTGAGATCTTCATAGGACCAAACTAAACCCTCACATTGTGTGAGGGTCAAGCGGTCAGTGGAGTGGACTAGTCGAAGGGGGCGTCACTCTTCATTGATCAACACCATTGAGAATGATTACCCCCGCGTGGGGGAGCATGTCTGCGCCCCGCTAAACGAACCTTCACTAGTGTTTGTGTTACCTGCGTCACGCATGAGTGGCCAAACTCAAAGAATGGAAAGCCAATGAAAATAGCCAAGTCTATTACGTCTCTTGTAGCGGCTATCGCGTTGACAACGCTCGCCGCGTGTTCACAATCTGACAGTGACGTCAGCGAGAAATCAGCAGTTGATACCACCCAAGCTGCAGCTGGAGGAGAGCAAACTTCCGAAGACACCAACGTAGATTCCGCCGCAACCTCAGAGTCTGCCGATAGCACTGACTCCGACGCAGAGTCCACTGCAGGATCAGACGATCAGTCCGGTTCAACAGGCGGCAGCTATGAAGCCACTGTCGATGGAAAGGCGATCGAGGTAGAAAACGAAACTATCCTATGCCAAGAGGCAGCTGGTTCGATGAACCTGACCGTAGCACCCGAAGGGGCTGGTACAGCCAGCATTACCGCCGTGCTTAGTACTGATGAAAACCTGACGGTCAAGGCTCTCGGAATGGTAGATGGGGAGGGCAACACGCTGGCATACGCCGAGAGCAGCCCGATGGGTTCCGCCACGGCATCGAAGGAAGGCGACACCTACACGATGTCGGGTGAAGGCCTTTTGTCTAATGGGAGTAATCCAACCACTGGGGAAACGAAGCCATTCGAAGTGAAGATTACCTGCAGCTAATCGGAGTGAGTCGGGGTGAATAGACAACAAGTGCTGACCCTGTGGTGTGTAGAGGCCAGCACTTGTTGGTTTACGTGATTATTGGGAGGGCGATGCAGACTTTCGTGCGCTGACTAGTTGCGGAAGCCGTGCACCGGCGCCGGAATGAAGCCACCGCGGTTGATGAAGGTGGAGTTGCCTACCTGGTTAACCGGGATGACCGGAGCGTAGCTTAGAAGGCCGCCGAAGTTGACCTCGTCGCCAGCCTTGGTGCCAGGAGCGGGGATGACGCGCACGGCGGTTGTCTTATGGTTCATCACGCCGATGGCGGCTTCGTCCGCGATCATGCCGGCGATGGTCTCAGCAGAGGTATCGCCCGGGATGGCGATCATGTCTAGTCCCACAGAGCAGATCGAGGTCATGGCCTCCAGCTTGTCGATGGAGATGGCACCGGTGCGCACCGCATCGATCATGCCCTTGTCCTCGGAAACCGGGATGAAGGAACCGGACAGCCCACCCACGCGGGAGCAGGCCATCATGCCGCCCTTCTTGACGGCGTCGTTAAGCAGCGCGAGCGCTGCCGTGGTGCCGTGCGTGCCCACCTGGTCGAGTCCCATGTGCTCCAGGATGTGCGCGACGGAGTCATCCAGCTCTGCAGTGGGGGCGAGGGAGAGGTCAATGATGCCGAAGGGGACACCGAGGCGCTCCGAAGCCATTTCACCCACGAGCTGGCCTTGCCGATAATTGCGGAGCTTGAGGCGAAACTACGCAACGCTAGTGATTACCGAGAAGCAGCACCATAAAACGGACCTTCGTTACCTTCGTCGGGAGAGCGTGCTGCCATGGGGAGCCGTCTGGTGATGCTTGGGCCGGCTTACTGAGGAACAGGGGAGTATTGGGTGCCTCAATGAGGGGGCCCGGGGCAACAGCGCCGACATTCGAAAACTAGTAGGCCAACTCCTCATCCACCGGATAGGTTGTTCTCAGTTATCGGTGTCAGCCTTGTGAACTACGCTCCAGTCATACTGTGCGGTGGCTTCTACGATGAGGGCCGAAAGCGCTGGAGTATCCCCAAGGAAAAGTGCCAATGAACAAGCGGCTTCAAAGGCATGTCGCAACCTTGAACGTACAAACCTATAGCGGGTTCTGCTTTCCGCAATGCTTTGGCTGACGCTATAAATAGTCCGCATAGCCGCGATGATGCGCTGGAAGGCTTCTCTAAGTTCATTGTGAGACACACCGTGATAGCGATCGTGCCATTGAACGATATACTCGGCTGCCGTCACATCGATCGATGCCGTAGACAATTTGTGCCCGTGCTCCTGACGAATGGCGCGGGCCTGCGAGAGCTTTCGCATCGCGATCTGGTGATGTTGTGCGGCCTCATCAACATCGCTAGTGGCATGTGCAAGGCGTTGGTGTACGAAAGCCTGCTGTTGCAAGACATCAGAGAAGAAACAAACGTCATGTTGGTCGTACGCCAGGGCTGCACACGCTTCGAGGGTATGTAAAGCTTCATCGTGGCGGCCTTCTAGATGTAATCGGTGTGCCTGTATAAGCATTATTTGTTTGCTAACTTGCGGTTCAACCGTGACTATGGTTGTTCCAATTTGTGCGATAGCAAGCGAAACACTGCTAACCCACTCTGGATGTGCGCTCAAGAGACGCAAATAAGCGCGTGTAAGTTGCAGGGTTGGCGCGTGGTTCGGATCTTCGCCTATCAAAGGTTCTGCACGGTTGAGGTTTAGCTCAGCAGCGGCATAATCACCAAGCATCATTTCGGTTTGTGCCACTCCTAAAAGAACGATTCCAAGATAAGAGGTGCCGAGACTTCGAGCTAAGGCTTGTATGTTTCGATAGGCTATAGCGGCCTGATTGTGTTGTCCTTGGCACATAAACAACGCAGCACGTTCAATTTTTGTTAGGAAAGTGCGTTGTACAGGTTCAAGTGTTCGCGGAGCTAGTTCTTCGAGTGCAGCGACTCTCTTTTCGGCTTCCTCTAGCTTATTGGCGAAACGAAGCGATTGAGCGACGCTGAATGTGATTGCCCATTGTTGGTCTTCGAGGCGCATCAACTGAGACGGGTCGTCGACCCTTAGCTTTTTCCTCTCAATAGTGGAAAGGGCTCCGTGGAGAACGTCGATGGACAAAGCAAGGTTGGCTTCACGAGTGACTTGAGGAAATTCTAAGAGTAGGTTGCTGAGCTCAGAGACACCCTTAGAACGCTGTTCCGAATTAGTTAATTTCGTGGAATTCCAATGGACAGGGGTTTCTCGCCACGAATCGTCGCCAGCCCGCATTTTCGGGCTTGCTTCCTCACATCGAGCTCTGAAAGCTCGTGCCGAAGTACGCACTTTTATGGAATCGAACACACTATAATCTCAGCACAGATTGGAATTTGTTGTCGATGATTTGGACACTTATGTTGAGAGGTAACGAAGCCCATGGCTACCTTGAGACCACGCACTGCAGTAATTGCGGATGCGTGGACCGCCGCAGAGATTGACGCACCTGCGCTAGTAAATAAGAAGGGTCTGCCTCTGGCACGAACACAGAAATGTCTACTTGATCCACTAGTTTTTAGGCCGCGGGAACGAAAGCATCTCGCCAAGGCACTGTTGAACCCCGCGGACGCTGCCGAGATGTACCAGCTTCTGGTTGATTCCCGAGAGGCGTTGTCATGGACGTCCTTGTGGTATCTCGAGTTCAAGGAAATGAGACAAGCACTGGGAATCTCGGAAGGGAATCCCCAGGAGCTTTATTATCCCCGAGCTTATGAGCTCGCCATTACTAGGGGAGCCCCCGAGGGTGATGTAAGCGAGCTCGTTAGTGCACTACTAGATTCCATACACACGATTGGCCCCAGCACGAGAGAAGTGATGGAGGTGCTGAGGTCAAAGGAAACGCATGACTATGCGGAGAAGACATGGACTTCCTCTTGGTACAACAGAAGAGTACCCCCTCAAACTCATGGACTTAGTGAACGACTAGCGCTTGCTCTTCTTGATCAGTCAGGGGAGCGTCTTGAAGCCTTTGTGGCTGCAGAAGACGTTCGGGCTATCGCTTTTGAAATGCGAGATCAAGAAGGAATTATTGAGAAGTTTCTGGAAGCTATTGTCCCTAAAACGCAAACAGTTTCTCTTTCTGAGAAGGATCCCCTTGTTCCACCGGAGTTGTTAGGTTCGGCATTTCTTCCGCTTGACCGCACCATTGAGCAGCGCGTGCGGGCAGCGTTAATTCGGCATCGGGACGCAGACTCTGAGGTCGGAGCTGAGGAAATCGTGATCGAAGAGATTGAAAGGGCAGTGGATGCATTTGGCCTCCACGATGCCCGAAGCCAAGCGCTATTCCTTGTTGGCACGGTGATAGCACCTCAGCTAACTCCGCTGCTTCACGTTGATTCTGACGACGTCGGAGCGGCAGAGGGGTTTGTAGGCGAGCTCCAGCAAAGAATACGGAGGGAGGCATATGTAATGCACTTGCGACGGCAATTATGTGCTGGGGGAGCCATCCATGCTGACCAAACCAAGATCGTTGCTGATTTGCAAGATTTCTGGAAGCCTTGGTTGAACCGCTTATGGTCTCGACTACACGGTCGCGAAATTAGGCCACGTCCCCCGGCTGAAAGCCCTAAAGAATTGCTGACCGGCATTACCCGTTCTGTCATTCTTGACCACCGCGCAAGAATCCGTAAGTCTCTTGAGAGGAGCTCCTGATGAAGTGGACATTGAAAGATGGAGCCTGGTCATCGGGCGTTATTAGTTTCTCAGAGTTTCCACTTATCCAAGCTGTTGAAGCTAGGGGAGCGCTATTGGAGTGGAATATCGACGAGCCCGAAAGGAGCCGGCCACGCATCACGATCACTGACGAAGACGAATGCGATTGGCTGTGGGAACTCATCGGAGAGCCTGCCCATGTTGAATTTGTACAGTCGGCGCAGAACCCCAACATGCGAAAAGCATTCAATGTCGCTGCTCAATGGAATCTGGAGACGTTACTGGCGCTTCGAAAGCTCGCTCATGGCCAGTGGCTACGAGATTGGTGGCCGACCAGTGCCGTTGATGGGGTACCCAAGCTGAGTGATGAGGGGCTGGTTCGTGAGATGAACGACGTGGCTATGCAGGTAGAAACAATCGTCGACGGGTATCAGTTTTCTCGTACTGAGGACACCTCAGTGTCCTTAAACAGAACAAGGGACAACCAGGCACAATCTGACTATGCTTTGGTCGCGGGCACAGTTCAAGAGTGTGCGATCACGGGCCCCATTTTTAGTGGTACATCCTCCCCGGCGTGGCAAGGGCTGCCAGCACATGTAGTTGATGCGACAGAGAATCCCGTTCACTGGCATGTCGAAGCGGCTCCGAATCCGGTGCTAGACATCCAAGTATTACTCGCTGATAAGCAGTCAAACGGTGAAGGCCTTGAGGTGCGGGTGCTTCGCGGACCTGAGGAATTAGCCCACGGATATCTCGACAAGCGGGGGGTCGCGTCTGTGCCGTTAGGTCTCACGGTAGCTGAGGTATGGCTTCAAGATTGGACTGACGTGGTCGTACAAGTTGGGGTTGATGTCAACGAGAGCCAGGAAGTGCGCAACCGTATTAGGGCCTTTGCTCAGGAGCGACTGCGAGCTCGCGACAGGTTGAGCTTTGCCGAAGAGTGCGTTGCTCTTTACTGATTGAAGGCATCGAATCCCCCCCTTTGGGGGACCAGTTTTGTGAGTGGTAGAGCTAGCATTCTCCAATACTGAGGCTAGCTGGCACTCGAATGCACAGCTAAATGCAAAGAAAGGAACTCCAGTGAAGATCACTAAGTCTCTCGTATCTCTTCTTGCCGCCGTCTCGTTGACAACGCTCGCTGCCTGTTCTCAATCTGAAGGCGACAACGGCGAAAAGTCTGCGGACGCTACCACCGAAGTTGCTGCCAACGAGGCTGAAAAGACTGAAGACTCTAGTACAGATTCTGATGCGAATGCAGAATCAAACGACAGCGAAGATGAGTCTGCAAATGCAGATGCGAAGACCGCTTCAATCGGTGGAAGCTATGAAGCCACAGTTGATGGCCAGGCCATGTGGTAGAAGACGAAACCATCGTATGCCAGGAGGCAGCTGGCACGATGAATCTCGCAGTAGGTTCCGGTACAGCTGGTATCTCCGCAATGCTTTCCACCGATGATAACCCCACGGTGAAGGGTGTCGGAATGATGGATGCAGATGGAAATACCCTGGCCTACGCTGAGGGTAGCCCGATGGGCTCCGCTACGGCGACGAAGGAAGGCGACAGCTACACCGTGTCGGGTGAGGGCATTGTGACCGATCCACAAAACCCGACCAGCATGGAAACGAAGCCGTTCGAATTGAAGATTACCTGCGGTTAATCAAGGTAAAACGTGGTGGGTGGGCAACAAGTGCTGACCTTGTGGTTTGCTGAGGGAAGCACTTGCTGGATCACGTGGCGCTGGGAAGGAGAGGAAGACGCACACGCGTCTCGTCTTGACCCAGCGCTACGCCAGACTCTTCTCAACTTTTATGAGCAGGCATTGCCCAATGCACGCCCTGCTGAATCTGCGGAGGAAGCGCTCAACCGCGCCTTGAGCGGCCCGTTGGCCTCTCCACAAGAATCGGCCGATTTTGGGGCAAGGTTAGCTGATGGTCTTCTTCCCACTGAACTGACCCAAGCGTTAATTCGACGTTCTGGGAATGGCGCCGAGCGCGTTTGCATGAAGATCCATGTATCCCCAACTGCAGCTCGGATTCCATGGGGGCTCCTACGTATTCAAACAGAAGCTGCAGGAAATCAGCGTGCGCTACTTTTAGACTTTGCGTACGTCGCTATAGCTATTCCCCGCAATGCTTCCCGCCTTGCGAAACGCCGCGATAAAGAAGCTTCGCGTTTGCGTGTTAACGGAACACGGCGCGGGGTTGTAGCTGTCATCGATCCTAAAGTTCCTGGATACCCACCGACTTCGGCGTTGGGCTCGGTCCTGGGACCACCCCAAGACAACGATGAACTAGCAGCACTCTTAGGGCGGCGAACTGGAAACCTTATTCCCACAGCGACCGTATTCTCTGAACTAGCTAGACGTAGTGATCTAGATCGCCGGTGGCTCAAGTCCGTACTGCCTAAAGCTTCCGCTTTTCTGTACGTGGGACACGTTAGCGTGGGACAGGACCTCACCTCCTCAGGGGCATCATCAGCACTCCACTTGTGTTGTGTTGATGACACGGGGCAGCACGATCCGTTGACCGCCGGTGAGATTCTAAGCGATGAAGAGTTCGTGTTCCCTGAACACGTGGCATTCATTGGGTGTGGTTCTGGTACCGACCATACTTTTCTCGAACCCATGGGTTTGTCTTTGGCCGCGCATTTGCGGGGCGCTCAGTACGTCATCGCTGCTTCGTGGACGATACCCACGGATTCATACCTTCCCTCTACACCGTTGCGGCGACTGATTCTTGCAGCCGATGAAGCATTAGATTCATCTAATCCGGCGCGTGCAATGAACTTGTGGCAACGTGACCGTGCGGAAGCGTGGTTTCGCGACGGCCACGTTAAGGACACCCCATTGCTTTGGGCGGCGATGCATACTTTCGTCCGCTGACTAGTTGCGGAAGCCGTGCACCGGCGCCGGAATGAAGCCACCGCGGTTGATGAAGGTGGAGTTGCCCACCTGGTTGACCGGGATAACCGGCGCGTAGCCCAGAAGGCCACCGAAGTTGACCTCGTCGCCAGCCTTGGTGCCTGGGGCGGGGATAACGCGCACGGCAGTCGTCTTATGGTTCATCACGCCAATGGCGGCTTCGTCCGCGATCATGCCGGCGATAGTCTCAGCAGAGGTATCACCCGGGATGGCGATCATGTCCAAGCCCACCGAGCAGATCGAGGTCATGGCCTCCAGCTTGTCGATGGAGATGGCACCGGTGCGCACCGCATCGATCATGCCCTTGTCCTCGGAAACCGGGATGAAGGAACCCGACAGTCCACCCACGCGGGAGCAGGCCATCATGCCGCCCTTCTTGACGGCGTCGTTAAGCAGCGCGAGCGCTGCCGTGGTACCGTGCGTGCCCACCTGGTCGAGGCCCATGTGCTCCAGGATGTGCGCGACGGAGTCACCTAGTTCCGCGGTGGGAGCAAGGGAGAGGTCAATGATACCGAAGGGGACACCGAGGCGCTCCGAAGCCATCTCACCCACGAGCTGGCCGGCGCGGGTGACCTTGAAGGCTGCCTTCTTGACCTCTTCTGCAACCTCGTTGAGGGTGGCGCCCGCAAGGGAGCCGAGCGCGCGATCGACCACGCCCGGGCCCGATACACCTACGGAAACGACGCAGTCCGGTTCCTCAATGCCGTGGAAGGCACCGGCCATGAAGGGGTTATCGCCCACGGAGTTGGAGAAGATCACGAGCTTGGCGCAGCCGATGGCGCTGCGATCCTTGGTGAGCTCGGCAGCTTCCTTGATGATGCGCCCCATCTGTGCCGCGGCATTCATGTTGATGCCGGCGCGGGAGGAAGCGATATTCACCGAGGAGCAGACCAGGTTTGTCTCTGCCAGGGCTTCCGGGATGGAACGGATAAGCGCCTTTTCGGCGGTCGTTGCGCCCTTTTCGACGAGCGCGGAGTAGCCACCGACGAAGTCAACACCGGTCGCTGCGGCAGCGCGATCCAGCGCGCGGGCAACGTCCACGGGGTTTCCTTCGATACCGGCCACGATGAGCGCGATGGGGGTGACAGAGATGCGCTTGTTGACAATCGGGATGCCGAGCTCGGCCTCGATTCCCTCGCACACCTCAACCAGGTGTGCGGCGCGGGATGTCACGAGGTCGTAGACCGCCTCTGCGGTGGCTTCCATGGTGGGGCGTGTGCAGCCGAGCAGCGAAATGCCCATAGTGACGGTGCGGATATCGAGACGGTACTTCTCGATCATCTCGATGGTGTCGAGAATGCTGGCGGTATTGAAGCGGTTAAGCATGACTGGTTATCGTCCCTAGATCTCGTTCATTGCGGTGAACAGCGCTTCCGACTGCACGCGAATGGATTGCTTGATGGACTCACCGACGGTGTTCATCCGCTCCTGGAGCTGCTGGATGCTGACCTCGTTCTCATCGAATTCGACGCGCAAGATCATGGTGAAGTACTCAGACATGAGAGTCTGGGAGACGTCAACGATATTGACGTTAAGTTCTGCGAGGGCGGTGGACACGGCGGAGATAATGCCGGTGTTATCGACACCGGTAACAGTCATGATGGCGATCATGACTAGATTGTAGCCTGTACGTTTTTCCAGCTGCTCTGGGGTCCTGCAGAGAGATCAGATAGCGCGTACGGTGGCGCACATGACTGATACGACAACAACTGCACGCAAGAAGGTTTTGTACATCGGCGGCCACGGAAAGGTTGGGCTTTTGGCGGCGCCCAAGCTTGTCGACGCCAACCTCACCGTCCATTCCCTTATCCGTAACCCCGACCAGGTCGCCGATATTGAGGCCCTGGGCGCCACCGCAGTGGTGCGCGATCTCACCGAGCTTTCTGTTGAGGACTGGGCAGAGCTTTTGGCTGACTATGACGTCGTCGTCTGGGGCGCCGGCAACGGCGGCCGCGCGGGCGCGGAAGTGACGTGGGCAGTCGACCGCGATGCGGCACTTGCCTCCATCGCTGGCTTGGAGAAGCTAGCGGAGGAGGGGAAGCACACCCCGGCCTACGTGATGATTTCCTATATGGGAGCTACGGAGAACACGACCGATCCTGCGGATGAGAAGTGGTACGCCTACGTGGAGTCCAAGAAGGCCGTAGACAATAAGCTCAATTCCACGGATCTTAACTACCTCATCCTGGGCCCTGCGGCCCTGACTGAAGAGCCTTCGCGTGGCATCACCGTGTTGGACAAGGATGCAGAGCGGACCGGAAAGCTGACCACTTCCCGGGAGCTTGTTGCCGACGTAGTGACCGAGGTTGCCGGCCGCGATGCCTTTCCCGCCTCGCCGTTGGAGTTCATCGATGGTGAGGGCAGCGTTAAAGACATCTAGGATGCAGGAGACGCCGCGGCGTTAAGGCCAGCACTTACTTGCTCGCGGGTCAGACCGTTGTGCAAGCTCGCCTGGCGAAAAGGTTTAGTAGCGAGGTGGGCGGCGATGTACCACCCCGTGGTGTGCTCGAAGGTGGCTTGGCTTTGGAAGCGCACCACGGCAATACCTTGCTCGCGGAAGGCGCGGGGAGACGTGTGGGATTCAAACTCGTCGCTGATGATTTCTTGAACCGTGCCGTCGGGGAGGAAGAGGCGCACCTTGGCTTTGTAGTAGTACTCGGTGGGATCGGCATGCGGCACGTGCGACCGGTCTGCCAGATCTCGCTGAGCAGAGCGGGATAGTACTCAATCCAGCCTTTTTCTGCGGCGGTGCCCAGCCGGCGTGCGCCCCACGTTGAACTGCGAATGGACCGGATCTGTCTACCTGCCGCGACCACGAGCACGAGGACAAAGACTGCGACGGCCAATCCCTTCCACCCCGAGCTGATGGACGTATCTTCGCCGATAATGGCTGATATCGCGATAGCGAGTAGCACTACCGCCACGATGAGGTTGGTTCGCAGGTTCTTCCATCCAGATGTGGATCCACCCGGCAGTGGCCCAGCTGCGGCAATGGCGCGACCGACGGTAGCTGTTGTAGGAGAAGGGTTTGGCGAAGATACTTCCCTTAAGCTACGAGGAATGAGCCTTTCGGAGTATTCATGATCCGGAAAGTCGAAGGGGGCTATCGCTTGCTGAGACATTGTGGTGGGCTCCTGAAGAAGGTGGGGCGTCCCGATGGCACGCTGTTGAGCGTTAACCTTTTACCCAGTTCTGCTCAGCAAAAGACAGCGCCGCCTCGATGTTCTTCTTGCGCAGACCATGCTGGAGTTCTAGTTGCGGTTTGTCCGAGTCGGCGCGGTATCCCACCACACTCCAGCCGTTATTGTGGTTGAAGTCAACGGTTGCGACGAGGGGACCATCGGCGAGCAGCCGGCCGCGAAGCTTCAGCCAATTCGGGTTCGGAGCGATGAACTCCGCAGTCATGCCCTTTGTCAACGAGCCGTCTGGCTGCAAGATGAGTATCGGGGCGGTGTAATAGTAGTCGGTGTTGTCGTTGTAGTCGACGCGGCGCTTGTAGACGAGCTCCCCGATTAACGCAGGACGGTACTCAACCCACCCATTCGCCCAGGCGGTCCGCAACCTAGTTCTCCTTCCCCAGCGACCCCGCACGAGCATGACTCCGACAAAGATGAATACCAGTGCGGCAAGCCCGTTGATAATGCTGGCTATTGGTATCCCGCCGTTCGTTCCGTCTGCGCCCGGAAATAGGACAAAGAGGAATAGCACATGGAACACTGTGAAGAATAGGGACATGGCACCCATGGAGATGAAGATGAATCCAAAGATGATCGCGCCGAGATTGGCTTGGCCGATCGGTCGCCCGACACTATTGATAGCTTCGCGTATACCGCTGCGGTCCACGTTAGGGTTCGGCTGCTGATCGTGCTCCTTTAACTCCTTAGGCGCGAGGGAGCCGGCGCTGGCTGCATCAAATTTCAGCGGTGACCGAGGCAATTGAATAGAAGACTGCGTCATGGATCACAGTGTAAAGGGGTTAGAGCTGCCTTTCTCGTCGGTTCAACACCCAATGGGGAGTAGGACCCGTGTTGGGCGGCGGGCCAACCAATCGAACAGCGGCTTAGCGCACCCAATGCTGTTCGGCGAAGTGGAGAACGGCATCAACTTGGCGGCCGGTGAGCCCATTGGAAAGTTCCGCCTCTGAGCTCGTTCCGTCGGTGCGGTAAGCAGCGACGGTCCAGCCATTATTGTTCGCAGTATCCACGGTAGCGATCCGGGCGCCCTCTGCCAGTGCAGCGCCACGTGATCTCAACCAGTTCGGGTTGTTTGCGCGGAACTCACCGGACATGGCCTTCGCTAGTGTGCCGTCTGGTTGAAGGATCATGAGCGGCGCGGAGTAATAGAAATAGGTCCGTTCACGATCGTCGGGACCTTCGGTTTTGCTGCGCAAGTAAACCAACTCACCGATGAGAGCGGGACGGTATTCTACCCAGCCATTGCGCCACGCGGTGCGCAGACGCCGGGCTTTACCGATTTCCTTGAAAATGCTCCACAGACTCACAGCGACAAAGGTCGCGCTGAGGAAACACAAAATAATAGGGATTAGCGAAAATATGCCGATGTCAGAGAAGCTGAATCGCGGAGGGCCAAAGTCACCAGAGAAGAAAGAGAACGTCATGTTGCACATAAATAGTCCAACTAGACCTATGATGACCCAGACTGCCAGGTCGCTGAGCTTCAGGCGCCCAGGCTGGGGCCCAGCCTCCTCGATGACCTCGCGGAGCCCCGAATTATCCATTCGGGGGTTCGGCTGAGCATCGTGGGCACGCTGTTCTTTCGGGGCAAGCCGGGGTGTGGCGTTCAGACTAATTCCACACTGCGTCCGCGGAAGCTGTAGGGGAGTATGGTCCATGCGCCACAGTGTAGCGCCAACCACACTCCGGCACTGAGTGTTAGGCGCTTAGTGATCGGCGTGTGGGCCACGAATCGATTGCTCTACTAAGGACAACACCTGTTCTAGATTCTTTGTGTCCCCGAGGGCCAGACGGTTGATAAAACCGTCCATGAAGGTCTCCAGATAAGTTACGAGGGTATCGATGGAGACGTCGTCGCGCAGCCGGCCCTTCTCAGCGTTTGATTCCAAGCGCGCGCGAACCGCCTTATCCAAAACCTGCTGCTCTTCATGCCACCGAGCAGCGAAGGAGGGATCGGTGCGCAACATCGAGGTCACCGCGAGTCGTGTGGCGAGCCAATCGTGGCGCTCTGGGTGACGCAACATCTCGCTCATTACCTCAACGAGACCGTTGTTTGCGACAACCTCGGCTTCGCGGGCCGCGTCTTCCCGGGCCAGGGCCAAAAAGAGAGACTCTTTATCGCCGAAGTGGTGAAAGATAGCCCCGCGCGATTTGCCCGTGGCTTCTTCGAGGCGTCGAACAGTGGCACCTTCATAACCGTGCTCAGCGAAGCATCTGCGTGCACCGACCAGAATGTCATGGCGGCGGCGGTTCAGTTCGGAGTCGCTCATAATCGGCATGGTTGGGGAAAGCTCCTTAAAGCACGGCTGGGGGATAGACAGGTAACACAAGTATGAAGGGATGAGGGGGAGAGAAGCAGAAAGGCCAGCCAGCACTCGATGTTGCTAGCTGGCTATCCGCCTAACTATGCAGGCCGCACCGTATCCGGGGAACCTGCATGGTGGGCAAGGTTGGTTTAGGCCTTGACCATCTGGCGCAGAACGAACTGCAGGATGCCGCCGTGGCGGTAGTAGTCGGCCTCACCAGGCGTGTCGATGCGAACCTTCGCATCAAACTCAACGGTCTCGCCGGATTCCTTGGTGGCGGTTACGTGAACCGACTTCGGAATGCCGCCCTCGTTGAGAGCCTCGATACCTTCGATGTCAAAGGTTTCGGTGCCGTCCAAGCCGAGGGACTCGTGGGACTCGCCCTCCGGGAACTGCAGCGGAATAACGCCCATACCAATAAGGTTCGAGCGGTGGATGCGCTCGAAGGACTCAGTGATGACAGCCTTCACGCCGAGTAGGTTGGTGCCCTTAGCAGCCCAGTCACGGGAGGAACCGGTGCCGTACTCCTTACCCGCCAGGACAACCAGCGGGATATCGGCTGCCTTGTAGTTCTCGCAGGCATCGAAGATAAAGGCCTGCGGTGCGCCTTCCTGGGTAAAGTCGCGGGTGTAGCCACCGGCGACGTCGACCAGCTGGTTCTGGAGGCGGATGTTAGCGAAGGTACCGCGCATCATGACCTCGTGGTTACCACGACGGGAACCCAGGGAGTTGTAGTCCTGGCGCTCCACACCGTTGGCATCCAGGTACTGAGCGGCAGGGGTACCCGGCTTGATGGAGGAGGCCGGGGAGATGTGGTCGGTGGTCACGGAGTCACCAAGCTTGGCCAGGACGCGAGCGCCCTTGATGTCCTGAACGGGCTCCGGCTCAGTCGGCATGCCGTCGAAATACGGTGCCTTGCGAATGTAGGTGGAGTCCTCGTTCCACTTGAAGGTCTCGCCCTCCGGAACGTCCAGGCTGCGCCATGCGTCGTCACCCTTGAACACGTCGGCGTAGTCAGCCTCGTAGAGCTCGCGGGAGATGGCCTGCTGGATGGTGTCCTCGATCTCCTGCGGGGAAGGCCAGATGTCCTTGAGGAAGACATCGTTGCCATCCTGATCCTGGCCCAGCGGCTGGGTCTCGAAATCGAAGTCCATGGTGCCCGCAATAGCGTAGGCAATGACCATGATGGGGGAAGCCAAGTAGTTCATCTTGACGTCCGGGGAAATACGGCCCTCAAAGTTACGGTTACCGGAAAGCACCGCGGTAGCAGCCAGATCATGCTCGTTGATGGCGTTGGAGATCTCCTCCGGCAGCGGGCCGGAGTTACCGATACAGGTGGTGCAGCCGAAGCCGGAGAGGTAGAAGCCCAGGGCCTCCAGATCCTTCCACAGGTCTGCGCGCTGGAAGTAGCCATCGACAACCTGGGAACCCGGAGCACAAATGGTCTTAACCCACGGCTTGGACTTCAGGCCCTTTTCAGCAGCCTTACGTGCGATAAGACCAGCGCCGACCATAACGGACGGGTTGGAGGTGTTGGTGCAGGACGTGATGGAAGCGATGGCAACCATACCGTGGTCCAGGGTGTACTCACCGCCGTTCGGGGAGGTGACGGTCACCGGGTTGGACTGGCGGCCGGAGCTGCCCTTGGCAGCGGACTCACCCTCGCCTGCGCGGGACTTGTTCAGGCCACCGGTCACGTCAACGAGGGAGTTCTCGTCGCCACCCTCGGCGGTCATGCGCTTGGCCTCCACGGTGGACTCGTCGGCAACAACCTCGCCAGAAGCGTAGGTCGGCAGGTCCTTACGGAACTGCTCCTTGGCCTCGGAGAGGAGGATGCGGTCCTGCGGGCGCTTCGGGCCAGCGATGGACGGCTTCACGGTGGACAGGTCCAGCTCGAGGTACTCGGAGTACTCTGCCTCCGGAGCATCCTGCTCCAGCCACATACCCTGTGCCTTGGCGTATGCCTCGACGCGGTCGATCTGCTCCTGTGGGCGACCGGTGAGCTCGAGGTACTTGATGGTCTCCTCGTCGATCGGGAAGATTGCAGCGGTGGAGCCGAACTCGGGGGACATGTTACCGATGGTGGCACGGTTGGCCAGCGGCACGGCCTTCACGCCGTTGCCGTAGAACTCAACGAACTTCTGAACCACGCCGTGCTGACGCAGCATCTCGGTGATGGTCAGAACCACGTCGGTAGCGGTCACGCCGGTCGGAATCTCGCCGGTGAGCTTGAAGCCCACGACGCGCGGGATCAGCATGGACACCGGCTGGCCCAGCATTGCGGCCTCTGCCTCGATACCGCCAACGCCCCAGCCCAGGATGCCCAGGCCGTTCTCCATGGTGGTGTGGGAGTCGGTACCAATACAGGTATCCGGGTATGCGAGACCGTCGTTGTCGAAGACCACGCGGGAGAGGTACTCAATGTTGACCTGGTGGACAATACCGGTTCCCGGAGGAACAACGCGGAAGTTGGAGAAGTTCTCAGCACCCCAGCGCAGGAACTGGTAGCGCTCCTGGTTGCGTTCGTACTCGATCTCGACGTTCTTCTCAAGGGCCTCGGTGGAGCCGAAGGCTTCGACGATGACGGAGTGGTCAATAACCATCTCGGCCGGGTTGAGCGGGTTCACCTGGTCCGGCTTGCCACCGAGTGCGGTGATTGCCTCACGCATGGTTGCGAGGTCCACCACGCAGGGGACACCAGTGAAGTCCTGCATGAGAACGCGGGCCGGGGTGAACTGAATCTCAGTATCCGGCTCAGCGGACGGATCCCAATTGGCCAAAGCGTTGATGTGATCCTTGGTTACGTTCTTACCGTCCTCGTAGCGCAGCTGGTTCTCAGCCAGAACCTTGAGGGAGTACGGAAGCTTCTCCAGGCCCTCGACTGCATTGATGTCAAAGTAGTCATAAGACTTACCATTGACCTCAAGAGTCTTCTTGGCGCCGAAGGAGTTCAGGCTTTCAGTCATAAGGAGCTCCATTCCTTGCTTTTCGCTTGTGGGTTATCGAACACTTGTCGAGGGTTCGT
This sequence comes from Corynebacterium hiratae, assembly GCF_009708045.1. Taxonomy (NCBI): domain Bacteria; kingdom Bacillati; phylum Actinomycetota; class Actinomycetes; order Mycobacteriales; family Corynebacteriaceae; genus Corynebacterium; species Corynebacterium hiratae. The sequence goes on from NZ_VIOG01000001.1 coordinate 266,124, forward strand.
CGAACTATCCGACTAGCACTGACCTTTCAGGGGGCCAGGCGTGTCGACGATCTTTGAACGCGCATGTTCTCTAATACATTGTAGATGTAAGAACCCTCGGTCGACACCACTATAACAGTACGCGCGTTCTGTTTCATCCATTTTGGGGGTAGCGGCGCGTCGCGGGGGTTGCCCGGGTCCGACGGTTTAGGCTCGACCACGAATCTGGGGAACCGAAGCGCTACAAGACAACGAGGAGTGGCAGATGATCCCGGCGGACGTAAATGTAGACGATATTGCCGCACAGCTGTCAGCCGACGGCGTTGCCTTCTCTAATCCGGAGCTGGCGCTTGACGACGACCTCCAGGCCCACATCTCAGCCTCATTACAACCCGGACACGGTATCGCAGTGGTTGACGTCTTCCCGGAGAAGATTCCGGATCTCCGCGACTTAGCGACAACCCTCCAGCAACAGACAGGGCTAGACACCGTCATCCTGCAGGCGCCCATGAAGGTCTCCGCGGTGAGCAATTCTTATGACCGCGCAACCTTGGAGGCGGCCGAAGATGCGTTGCCAACCGGTCTCGATCAGGTCACGCTGCTCAATGATTTCTATGCCACCGCTGACCATTTTTCGGCACCATGGGGAATCATTCTGGGGCTCCTTTTCTGCCTCGCCTCGGCCGTCGGATGGATAGCCTTCCGCGCGTCTGCTCGGCACAATTTGATCGCCGAAAAATAGGCGGAATAACTACGGCGCGCACTTCGCTACTCGTTGGGGCTTGACGGCAGGGGGAGTGGGGAAGTGGCAAAAGTCAACCACTATCCCTTTACTTTCGAAGCGGGGGAGTGGTTGGCGTCGCGCGCCGAACGGCAAGGTATCCGTTATTGCGGGGCTTGCCAGGCCGCGAAATTTCACCGAGGGTCAAGTGGCCCGCTAGAGCATCGTGCCCCAGTCCGCCATGAAGGACGGATGTCGCAATCTGGGGCAATCACGGGAGCGGTCGGCGAGACAAGCCTCAAGGCGTGACGCCTCACATGCGCTGACAGGCCGACTTGAAAAAGGGCCTTAGGAGCGGGCGTTACCCAAAAGTGACAAACATCACAATCACACCTTGGTAACAAAGTCATTGCAGGTTAGGTGCTCCTGCCATGCCCTGTGGCTGCACGTGGCTGATGTGAAAGCTGAGGAAAGTGTGCGAGATGGCGTGTCGGTGACGTATGGTTCACGTATCGACTCACGGGTTGACTATTGCTCCATACGTTCATGGACCAAGCCTTGACTCTCAATTGATTTGTCGCACGGGTATGTGGGGAAGCACGCCACGAGCGAAGGGAACAGTTGGGGTTCACCGCCTGGTGGATGAACGTCGTGTCGCTGCTGACGCGAGTAGCAGAACAGTTTGCTCGAGGCAGTCGGTACCAGTGTTCAAATTTTAAAAATCGAAACACCTACCTTCCGAGTGGAAGAGGCTTCACACACTTCATTGTGCGCGTCTTTGTAGCGGGCAAGAAGCGGCCGTATGCTCTTCCGGTTTCCGGTTGGGTGCCAGCCATGGAGGCGGGCACTTGTGCCATGTGGGCGCGGGTTGCTGCTTTCATGAGCGCGGCGTCCAGCGAGGAGGAACCGTGAGAGACGTGGCCCTCAGCCAGATGTGTGCCCCTTCGTCGTCGGATCGCGGCTAGTCCTAGGCGTACTCGCTATCGAGCGAGGGACGCTCTGCAACTGGAAGATTGGGGCGGCGGTCTGATGAGACGTTGGTGCATACACAGCGCCCGCGCAGTACCTTTAGTGTCTCCGTTGTTGGCAGGACACAGTGCCCTTTAGGGAGCACGAACGCAGGAATACTCCTGCCTGCGCCAGGACGTACATGCCTCGTTCGACCACTCTTGTTCGCGTATCCATCTCCGCTTCATCAGCCTCGAAGGCGTAACTCTAGGAAGCGCACGGCTTTCCTTAGGCACGCATGCAACCTTTCAGCTTCGAAGTGGTGGGGGAGGCGACGCACCCCCGCAGTACCTACTCGCTATTGGCGAAGAAACATCCTCAAGTCCCGGCGGCGTTTTCTGCTGCCGCATCCGGCTTCGCCCAGCCATGAGGAAATACTGTAGGGATGCACAACTACATGGGTAGGTGTCTAGGAGATAACTCTCGTGGCCACCACATCATCCTTCGGCTTCCGGCGCTTCAAAGCAGCCTTCGCTGCTATTGCGACCACTGCAGCCTTATCTACTGCCTCCTCGCTCACTCCTGCAGTGGCGGCGGAACCTGAGCAGCTCAACATCGACTCCCTGCTATCCTCCGATAATCCGTCCATCGCTGACCTCGCCGGCGCTATCGCGCAGATCGAGGAACGTATCGCTCAAGCTGAAGCGGCCATCGGTATCCAACGCGAATCTGTGAACCGGGCGCTCGTCGATCTCAACGACGCTCGGACCAAGGCGGCCCAGGCACGCCAGGGGACCACGACGGCGCGCGAGCAACTCGACGCCGCGCAGGCGGATGTCGCGGATGCGCAAGCAAAGTTGGACGAGGTCTCACGTTCGGCCTACCGCCGCGCCAATACCTCCGACACTGTTGCGCATGCAGCAGGTAAGGATGCCCGCTCGGATATGCTTGAACGTCAGTCCTATCTCCGTTCACAATCCGATAAGCAACAGGCCGTGTTGCGTGACTTGGAAAAGCAGCGGACGGAAAAGGCCAATAAGGAATCTCAGCTGCGTAAGACCCAGCAGCTTGCTGAGGAGCGCGCAGACCGGGCCGCCGATGCCGAGACCGCGGCACGCGATCAGCTCACCGCCTCCGAAGCCTCCATCAAGGATTCGGCATCCGAGCGCGATGATCTTCTCTCACAACTCTCCGCTCTCCATAAGGCCCTCAATCAAGCTAAGGGGGTTGACGAAAATGAAGTGTCAACCCCTGAGGCTGGAACAGAGGTCAACGATGGAGCGTTGACTTCGGAGGTGCAGAGCGATACGCAGGACGCCACCGAGGCCACCGACGACGCCGATGAGCCCACGGTAGTCCCGTCCGAGCCCGCCAACACAACGACTGCCGCCGAGTCCACGACCAACGCACCGGCTGGCCCTTCGGCCTCTGATGCCAAGACTCCTACGCTCCAAGCACAACGCTCGACCCCTGCGGCCTCTGCGGAGGAGATGAAGGAACTTTCAAGCGCTGCAAACGCGGTTGCTTCGGATCCAAACGTGCAGGAGCTGTCTTCTACTCGCGCAACGGGCTCTGAGAAGAAGGAGACAGGGCAGCCCCGAGGCGGCAGCTCTTTTGATCCGGGTGACATCGATCCTGAGACTGTTGCCCTCGGCATCGGCGTAGTTGGAACCGTCGCCTCGATGGTGGCGGCGTCCCAGCCTAACCACAACAACAGCTTGACCCAGGACGAGATCGACGCGCTTGTGCAGGGCTCTTCGAAGCTGTTTGCTCTTCAGGGCGAAGGCGAGAGCACGGGGTCCACGGCAGCGGGATCCACCGAGACGTCGACGAGCGAATCGGCATCCACAACCACGGCCACTGAGGACGAGGATTTTCTTGCCTCCGATGTGTCCGGCGTCCTAGAAGAGCTTGATACCACCGACAGCGTGACCAAGGAGGCATCGGCAACGCTGGGCGACGCCTCCCGCGAAGCAAAGATCGAGACCGTGATTGAGCGCGCCACCTCCCAGGTCGGAGTTCCGTATGCGTGGGGCGGCGGTGACGCAAATGGCCCTACCAAGGGCATCCGTGATGGAGGCGTTGCAGACTCCCACGGTGACTACAACAAGGTTGGTTTCGACTGCTCGGGTCTGGTTCTGTATGCCTTCGCGGGTGTGGGTATCTCCTTGCCGCACTACACCGGTTACCAGTACCAGAAGGGAACGAAGATTTCTCCGAGCGAAATGGAGCGCGGCGACCTTATCTTCTATGGCCCGAACGGCAACCAGCACGTGGCGATCTACCTTGGTGATGGCACCATGGTTGAAGCTCCCCAGTCTGGCCAAAACGTCAGTATCACCCCAGTACGCCAAGGCGGCATGGCCCCCTATGCCGTGCGCCTGATCTAACAAGGCGCGTTGCTAGACTGGGCTGTATGACTGACACACTGCGTACTGCCCAGGGCAACGCCCACAGCACCGATTCGGTGCCCTCCTCATTTGACGCCCTCCTCGTTCTTTCTTTCGGTGGCCCGGAAGGAAACGAGGAGGTTGTTCCATTTTTGGAGAATGTAACCCGCGGCCGTGGCATTCCCCGTGAGCGCCTCGAAGTAGTAGGGGAGCACTACTTTCATTTCGGCGGCGTAAGCCCGCTCAATGCACTGAATCGAGAGATCATCGACAATATCTCGGCAGAGCTTTCGGATCGCGGACATAATCTGCCGGTCTATTTTGGCAACCGTAACTGGCATCCCTTTGGGACAGAGGCCGTTGACCAGATGGCAGCGGACGGAGTGCGCAGCGTCGCCGTGTTTGCCACCTCGGCCTGGGGCGGCTACAGCGCCTGCCGGCAATACAACGAAGACATCGTTGCCCTGCGTCAGCACGTTGAGGATAAGAACCTTCCAGACATAACCTTCACCAAGCTGCGCCAGTTCTTCGATCACCCGAAGTTTGTAGAGGAAATGGCTGCCGCTGTCCGGGAGGCCTACACGCAGGTTCCGGACGACAAGCTGGCTAGCACTCGCATGCTCTTCACCGCGCACTCAGTGCCCACGGCACACGATGCGGTTGGAGGTGACGAAGGGGATAAACATATTTACTCCCGCCAGGTGGCGGCGGCCTCTCGCCTCGTCGCCGAGGCGCCGGCGTTAAGGACTATGACCTCGTGTGGCAATCGCGCTCTGGTAACCCGGCCACACCGTGGCTGGAACCAGACATCGTAGACCACACCACACGGATCCACGAAGAGGAAGGCGTCGACGGCGTCGTCGTCTGTCCCATCGGATTCATCTCTGATCACATGGAGGTGATCTGGGATCTCGATTCCGAGCTCAAGCAGGCCGCCGATGCGATGGGCGTCAGTGTCTACCGCACCCGCACCGCCGGGCCGTCTGAGCGCTTTGCATCGCTGATCGTGGATCTGATCGAGGAACTAGAGCAGGGCAGTGTGCCCGCGTCCCTCGGCGAGGTCACAGTGCAGGGGTGCACGGTCAACGGCGAGCCCTGCGCCGATGGTTGCTGCGATATTTGGTCGCTGCGCAAGCCTCACTAGCGTGCGAATTCGCTTAACGCGTAGGCCACTCCCGCCATGCGCGCTTGGCGGATGTGGCGCCACAGGCGCAGAAGCTGCGGATCGAGGCTGTGGTCTTGGACTCGATCAGTCACCGTCTCGATAATGGCAGCAACCCGGTCAGCCCGAGCAAAGAGCTTTGCCGCACGCCCCGGCACCGCTGAGGGCAAGCCCGGGGTGTCGTAGAAGTCGCTCAGCGTACCTACGGTCAGCCGCGGGTTGGGGAGAGCATCGCTGCGATACCCCGTTGCTTCGATGAGAGAGGCCGATTCATTCGTTGCAGTGCTCAGCAGCGCATCCGCTTCTCCTGGGCTCAGCCACGCGGGCGAGGGCAACGGGTCCGTTTCCTCAATCACCGTCCACCGCGTCACACCTGCGATGTAGGTGGGGATAAGCACTAAATTCCTATCAGGATCGTTGGTGCGCACAACGATGGCGCCGGCCGGGTTTTCGACCGCAGCTTGAGCGGACTCGGATCCCGCCGGAAGAGCCGGCGCTTCGCCGGGCCCAGAAAGGACCAGCCGCAGCAATGGCTCGCGTTCACCGCGCTCGATGATCGCGGCCGACTCGCGCCTTAGAAGTGACATAACATTAACGAAAGGCTTACCGTCAGCGGCTACTTGCTCGCCGCCAAGCTCAGTGAGAGCGTCGAGGAAGTCATCGGTAGATTCCTGGCCCCACAACCACGCTCCAAGCCACACGGCAACGTTTTGTAGAGGGGACCAGACTTCGGCGCGCATATCCATGGCTGGACAGTGTAGACGATAGGGTAGACCGCTATGAGCTTGAATTCCCGGGACCCCTATGGCGGCGATATTTTTGCCGGACATGCACGCAACAAGAAGACGGAGTACCCCGAGGTACCCGCAGAACCAGGCATGGTGGTCGAGGTTCGCGGTGATGATTTTGTGGGAGCGGTCTTAGGCGTTGACAAGACCGTGTGGGGCCCAGTAGTGCGGCTCGAGGATCGGCACGGAAACGCACGTGTCTTCAAACTCGTCAAAGGTGGATTTTTATTGGAGGGGCAGCCGGTTACGCTGACCCGCTACGTCGAAAAGCAAGCACCCCGCAAGTCCAATTCAGGATCACGCCGCGTGGAAAATGTGGAAGCGAAGGTAGCCGCGCCATCACGCATTTGGGTCGAGGGCATCCACGATGCCGCCATCGTGGAAAAGGTGTGGGGCCACGACCTGCGCGTGGAAGGTGTGGTCGTCGAATACCTCGAAGGTCTGGACAACCTCGAGGAACGTCTCGCCGAATTTCAGCCGGGCCCTGGACGCCGCGTAGGGGTTTTGGCGGATCACCTTGTCGAAGGATCGAAGGAGACGCGGTTGACGCAGACGGTCGGCGAGCACGTGCTCGTTACCGGGCATCCCTTCATTGATATCTGGGCAGCAGTCAAACCTGAGCGCCTCGGGCTGCGAGCCTGGCCGGACGTGCCCTTTGGAGAGGACTGGAAGACTGGCATCTGCCGCCGTGTTGGATGGTCTGACCCTAAGGAAGGCTGGAGCCGCGTCTACAACGCCGTGACGTCATTCCGGGATCTGGATTCCACGCTGATCGGTGCGGTAGAGCGGCTCGTGGACTTCGTCACCACACCGGAGCTGAGCAAAGAGGATTTACTCTAATCCGCATTTGCTCGGTCGATGAGGTTGACCGCCAGCTGGCAGCCGGCGGTCTCTGCCGCCCAGCCCGCAGCTTGCAGGCGTTGGGACATCGCCTGTTTGGATATGCCCAGTTCTTCAGCGGCCTCATTTTGGTTCAGCCCGCCGCGTACCAGCGAGGTGGCCTCGCGGCCCTCCATCGTGCGCTTGTTCAAGACAAAGCCTAAAAGGGCGAAGGCCGCCGCAATATCCTGTGCTTGCTGTGCCCTTCCGCGACGATCCACCTTGGCGTAGACGTGCCCCGCACGAGCGGAGCCTTTGACCGCGGCGGTAGCCACCGCCCGAGTTTCGGCGTCACCAGCCCCTTGACCGGGAATAACTCCGATGCCGATGGCCCAATCACCGTCCGCAAGCAGCGCCATCACAACATCGCAGACTGCGGAAGAGGAATAGGCCACGGCGCAGATATCCTCGACACCGAGAACCTCGAATTCACCAATGCCTTCCAGGGTGGACAAGGCAGCGGCGGAGCGTTGAACCAAATCAGCTCGGCGTACCGAGCGGCCGCGGTAACGGGCGTGGACTGCTAGCACAGTGCGGGACTCCTTCCAGAGAGAAACAAGGCCCAGTCTACCCCTTGCGCTTGACCGAGCCGTGCGTTCCGGGGGCAAGCGGCAAACGCGTGTCAAGGATGAGCCCAACGGCCCCGAGCGCGGCCGCTAACAGGAAGGCGACAATGGTGTAGGGGCTCGTGGAGCCTGTGAGCGCATCCCCAAAGAAGACGCCGATGGCGGTCGTGGGGATAGAGCCGATGAGCGTGGCTACGGAGAAGTGCATGACCGAAATGGGAGTCAGCGCGGCGACATAGTTGAGTAAGGAAAAAGGAACTCCCGCCACCATCCGCAGTGACGCTACAGCCAGCCAGCCGCGCCGGTCGAGTCGAGCGTTGATTGCGTACACCGCTGGGTGCGTGAGGTGTGGACGAATCCACTCACCGAGCAGGCTGCGCACAATGAGCAAGGAAACGGTAGCGGAAATGGTCAGCGCCACGAGGGAGATGGCCAACCCCAGCCACGGACCGAAAAGCAGTCCAGCGGCGAGCGTCCATACGGTTCGGGGGATAGGAAACTGCGTGAAGAAAACATAGGCCCCTGTAAAGGCCACAACGAACCAAGGCCCAAGGTGCTCCGACCACAAACGCAGCACGGCGAGCGAGGGGACGTCGACAAGCACGGCACCTACAATCAACGCCGCGCCGGCGACGATTACTGCTGCCCACCGCTTCCAGCTCCAGCGACGAAAGCTCTGCCGCGCCGATCGTCCCAGTGACACGAAGAAGTCACCGACGCTGCGCACCCAACCAGATTTCATAGGGCTTCAAGCCTAGCGCTACAAGGCTGCTGATCCCTCATTCAGGCTGCATGAAGAAAACTCGCACCATCCCCAGCGGCGAGGAAAGTAAAGCAGATATCGACGCCGTCTGGGCAGGTGCTGGCAGTTTCGCCCCAACTTGCTGGCAAGCCCCGATCCAGTGCATACGATATGGACTTCGCGGAGGATACTGAAGAGCGGTGCTCATCCGCACTGCTTTCCTTTCGTGTCTGTCCTGACACCGATGATCTTTGTGGAGTGGATCTTGGACTTTCTTCATAACCTCACGTCCTATATGGACGCGGCCACCTTACTCGAAGCGTTCGGGCCGTGGGTGATTGGCGGAATTGCGCTCGTTGTATTCATCGAATCAGGCGTGCTCTTTCCGTTTCTTCCGGGAGACTCCCTTCTGGTGACCGCCGCGATTCTGCGCCACGATCTCCATGTCTCACTGTGGCTGCTTATCACCGTGGGCATCGTTGCTGCTATTGCGGGTGATCAAGTGGGCTATTGGATTGGCCACCGCTTCGGGCGCGGGTTGTTTAAGCAGGATGCACGGCTTCTCAAGTTGGAGTACCTTAACACCGCGGAGAATTTTTTCCGCAAGCACGGCCCTCTTGCTTTGGTGCTGGGACGGTTCGTTCCGATCGTACGTACCTTCATCCCGGTGGCTGCCGGGACGGCCGGGATGCGCTATAAGAAGTTCATTGGCTGGAATGTCAGCGGGGCAGTGGCTTGGGTGCTTTCTATGAACCTCGTCGGCGTCTTTCTGGGCAATATTCCGGGCATCGCCAACTCGATTGAGAAGATCATGCTGCTCATTATTGCGCTGTCAGTAGCTCCCATTGCGATCAAGGCAGTACACAGCTACGTCACGTCGAAGAAGAAAGCCACGGTAGTCGAAGAGCGGGAACCCACTATTACTACAGCGGGATAGGGGATTGTGCGGGGCCTCCAAGTCGGGGCGCCCGCGGCCGCCGGGCCGGACCTACGAAAGCAGGAACCCCGTGTCTCACATCATCTTTTCCGATGGTGCGAAACACGGGGTTTCGGTTGTGCCCGAGGGGGGACTTGAACCCCCACGTCCGTTAATAGGACACTAGCACCTCAAGCTAGCGCGTCTGCCATTCCGCCACCCGGGCTAGGGTGTTTGTTCAGCCTCTCGGCTGGGCACTCGAATACTGTATCCCGAACCGGTGCCACTTCACAAATCAGCACTACACGCCATGTTTTCACGCTACTTTTAAGGGTTGAAAACACACCGGTGAAAGTACGTTGTTCGTTAGCGCTTGCGCGTGCCGGACGGTGCACCCGCAAGCCCTGTATATGGCGTCTGCACCCTAAATCGGCGCGCTGAATATAGCTTTCCGGTACAAAGGGATCTATGACTAGCAACACTTCAGATACCACCGTGAACTACGCCACTGACTCTCGTTTCCCGGGCCCGGACCCTTACGCACCGTTGGGAGATGTCCCCAGCTTCACCGTGACGTCCTCTGACATCGAGGAAGGCTCAGAGATCGCGGAGCGTTTCCGCGCGCCTGAGAATGTGTCCCCGCAGCTGTCGTGGTCCGACGTACCGGAGGGAACTAAGTCCTTCGCCGTCACCTGCTTTGATCCTGACGCACCAACGGGCTCAGGTTTCTGGCACTGGGCGGCTTTCAACATTCCTGCCGATGTCCGCGAGCTACCTACTGGTGCCGGCTCTGCTGAAGACCTCGGCCACGACGGTGTCATCAGCCTGCGAGGCGATAGCGGCCAACGCGTCTACTACGGACCCCAGCCGCCAGCCGGGCATGCTCCGCACCGCTACTTGTTCGCCGTACACGCCGTTGACGTAGAAAAACTGGACATTGATCCGGACGCCACTCCAACGGTCCTCGGTTTCAACCTCTTCTTCCACACGCTTGGCCGTGCGGTTACCTGGGGCTGGTACGAAGCCCACTAAAAGGGCCAATTACACTCATCACAATGAGTAAGAATCCGGAGACCAACCCCACCACCGACGGAGTAGACATCCCCGCCGCCCTGCGCGTGGGCGGCGCCTTCATGCTGCTGGCCGCCGTGCTCGCGCTATTCGGGCTCGTATCCATATTTACCGACGGCTGGGGAGCTACCTTCGAATGGACATGGCGCCGCCTGGCCATTGTGGGTGCGGCGCTTCTCGTCGGCGCATTCAGCACCCAACGCCGCGATCAGCGGGGCAGCCGCGAGCAGATCATCGCCCTGGTCCTGGCGCTCGTCCTCATCATCGCCAGCCGGGCGCTTCCCAACACGGTTCTCACCACGATGGGCCAGTACGTGGTCTTCCTGTACGCCGTCGCAGCAGGGTTGTGTGCGGTCATTATCCGCCGCACCTTGCGCTAGGACCGCCGTGGCGGTCTAGTCCGCCCATTCCAGGCCGGAACCTACAGCCTCCGAGATGTTGCTCAAGCCGTGAGCGTGAATCTGCTGAGCAATGCCACGGTGGATGTCGCGGATCCAATCCGGGCCGCCGTAGATCAGGCCGGTGTAGCCCTGCAGCAGCGAGGCTCCTGCGGTGATACGCTCCCACGCCTGCTCCGGGGTGGAGATACCACCGGCCGAGATCAGAACCAGCTTATCGCCCACACGGGAGTGGAGGCGCTGCAGGACCTCCAGCGAGCGCGCAGCCACCGGAGGGCCGGACACGCCGCCGGCTCCCATCGCCGCGACCTCCTCAGCCGGGGTTACCAACCCCTCGCGTGAGATGGTGGTATTTGTGGCCACAATGCCTGCTAGTCCAACCTCTACGGCCATATCAGCTACGGCATCAATATCTTCATCGCTGAGGTCCGGTGCAATCTTCACCAAGACCGGCGAGGACGTCGATTCCACCACGGCCTCCATAATGGGGCGCAGGGATTCCACCGCCTGCAGGTCGCGCAGGCCCGGGGTATTAGGGGAGGAGACGTTGACCACGACATAATCGGCCAGATCCCCTAACACTGATGCGCATTGGCGGTAGTCATCCACCGCATGCTCAGCTTCAGTGACTTTGTTCTTACCGATGTTGATGCCCACGACATCGTTAGAGCGGCGCTTGCGTAGGTTGCGGGCAGCCACCAGCGCGCCCTCGTTGTTAAAGCCCATGCGGTTCAAGATGGCCTTGTCAGCCTTGAGCCGGAAAAGTCGGGGAGCTGGATTGCCCGGCTGCGCCTTCGGGGTGATGGTGCCGAGCTCGGCGTATCCGAAGCCGATGGGGGACCAGACGTCGGCAGCCGCCGCATTCTTATCAAAACCTGCGGCCAGCCCCAGCGGGCGCGGGAAGCGCACGCCAAAGACCTCTTGCGCTAGGACCGGATCAGTGACCGGTACGATCTTGCCCAGCGCACGGTTAAGCGGCGAGGCGACCTGAAGCGCGGCGAGACCGCCATTGATGATGCCGTGGATACGTTCCGGGCTGAGTTTGAACATTCCCTTCAACGCGGCCTGGTAGGCCGCGTGGCGGGCACGGTCAAGGGCTGAGTACTGCATGCGGTGTCCTTAAAAAGAAGTGAAAATCAAAAGGGGCGGGATGGTGAAAGTTAGCGGGGTGTCTCGTCGAGTTGCGGATCGCTGATGAACTGGAGGCCGTCACCGCTAGCTGAGGCGGTGACGAGGGTGCCGTCGCCAAGCACGGCAACGTTCTGAGCGTCCGCCACCGTGGCCATGCTGCCGACGGACTCCGGAACACCCGCAGCGACGGTGAAGGCGTGCAACAGATTGTTGTCAGTGGTGGTCACCCAAGCCAAGGAACGCTCTGCGTCCCAGGCCACGCCCCACGGCGTGCCGTCGGTGTTTCCGTACTGATGCAGGCGGATGACGTCGCTGGCGGTGTAAATGGCCACGCGTTTGCCCACGGTGTCTGAAGCTACGACCACGGCGCCCTCACCGCCCGCGATCTGTCCCACGCCCTGGCCAGAGCGAAGGCGTCCACCCGCGCGATCCTTCTCCCAGTCCAACGACTGAATTGTGGAGTCCTCCCTGAAGATGCGGACGATGCCGTCGGCGCCATCCGGATTAGGCACGGAGATGAGCTGATCCGAGCCTGCTTCCACCGTGATATCGCTGCTCCGTTCACCGTCCACGTAGACCCCGATAGTCGTGGACTCCCGAGAGCCCACAAAAACCTCGCCGCTGGAGGCCTCTGCGGCCACCGTCACCGGCGTCTCCTCATTCACTGCCAACTCCTGGGGGGAATCAGGCTTCTGGGGATCAAAAAGCAGTACCTTATCCCCACAGGCGAGAAGGAAGTGCTGGTCGGAGACAGTCAGGTCGCCACATTTCGCATCGACGGATACCGTGGTGGCCTTCTCCTCGGTGAAGTCATCGGCAGTACCTACGGCGAGTGACTCATCGGTGCGAACTGCAAGGACGTCACCGACTGCGGCGAGATCCGACACGGCATCGAAGGGGACGACGTTGCCCACCGGCTTGGTGGCCGCCGGGGAGGAGGCGGGTTCGGCCTTGCCATAGACCGCGGAATTGGGATCTGCGCCAACACCAACCGTGGGATTGCAGGCGGCAAGAGCGCAGGCACTGGTGAGAAGGGCAGAAGAAAGCAGAACACGACGCATTTTCACGATCCCTCATCCTAGCAGTCAGCGTGGTGGAAACCGGAAGCCATGGACCGCGCTAGTAGGCTGTCGCGGGTGACTACAACAGCGACAACTGAAGCCATGACATGGATGCAGGTCATCATCCTCTCCCTCGTCCAAGGCCTCACCGAATTCCTGCCCGTGAGCTCTTCCGGACACCTGCGCATCGTGTCCACCCTGTTTTGGGGCCAAGACGCAGGTGCCTCCTTCACTGCGGTCATCCAGCTCGGCACCGAGTTGGCAGTGATCGTGTACTTCGCGGGAATGATTTGGCAGATCCTCAAAGGCTGGTTCATAGGCCTCGTGCACAAGGAGCAGCGCGGCCAGGATTATCGCATGGGATGGATGGTCATCGTCGGTTCTATCCCCATCGGCATCCTGGGTGTGCTGGGCAAGGACCTGATTAGGGATAACCTGCGCAACCTGTGGATTACCGCATCTATGCTTGTGCTCTTCTCTTTCGTTTTCATCATCGCCGAGAGGGTAGGGAAGAAGGAACGCAGCTTCGAGGAACTGACGATGCGCGATGCCATCGTCATGGGCCTGTGCCAGTGCTTGGCACTTATCCCAGGTGTCTCGCGCTCGGGAGGAACGATTTCGGGCGGCCTCTTTTTGGGCTTGGATCGCGAGGTGGCGACGCGCTTTAGCTTCCTCTTGGCCATTCCTGCGGTCATGGCTTCGGGGCTGTTTTCGCTTGGCGACGCCTTCGGCCCCACCGTGGGGCAGTCTGCCACCGGCGCCCAGCTGCTCGTCGGCACGCTCATCGCATTCGTCGTCGGCTATGCGTCTATTGCGTGGCTGCTGAAGTTCGTGGGCAGCCACTCCTTCGAATGGTTTGCGGCCTACCGCATTCCTGTCGGGCTTCTCGTCATGCTGTTGCTGGGCCTCGGGGTTCTTGCCCCCTAACCGGCCATGCGCCCGCGGCGGTGGGACCACACGTTAGGATGGTGCCCATGCAATCTTGGCCTGTCCCGCACATCGATTCCGTCCCTGGCGCCCCGTCGCCGCTTCACCTCTATGATTCCGCTGATGAAGAGGTAAAGAAGCTCAACATCAAGGGGGAGACCGCCACGATGTATGTCTGTGGCATTACCCCTTATGATTCCACTCACCTGGGCCATGCAGCGACCTATCTGACGTTTGATCTGATTTACCGCCAATTGCTGGATAATGGCTACACCGTGAATTACGCCCAGAACATCACCGACGTGGATGATCCGCTCTTCGAGCGCGCTGAGCGCGACGGTGTGGATTGGCGCGAACTGGGCACCTCGCAGATTAATCTTTTCCGCTCGGACATGGAGCTGCTCTCCGTGTTTCCGCCTCAGCACTTCGTCGGAGCGATGGAGGCCATCGACGAGATTACGGTCATGGTGCAGGCGCTTCTCGACGCCGATGCAGCCTACGTTGTCGACGATCCTGAGTTCCCGGACATCTACGCTTCCATTGAGGCCACGAAGAACTTCGGCTACGAGTCGAATTATTCTCGCGAGCAGATGGAGACCTTCTTTGCCGAGCGCGGCGGTGACCCGGACCGTCCCGGCAAGCGGGATCCTTTGGATGCGCTCATTTGGCGCGCCCACCGCGAGGGCGAACCCGCCTGGGAATCTCCGTTTGGCCCGGGGCGTCCGGGCTGGCACATCGAGTGTTCCGCCATCGCGACCAACCGGCTCGGGTCCAGCTTTGATATCCAGGGCGGCGGATCGGATCTGAAGTTCCCGCACCACGAATTCTCCGCGGCCCATGCGGAAGCAGCGTTGGGTGTAGAGCGCATGGCCCAGTCCTATGTGCATACCGGCATGATCGGTTTGGATGGCACCAAGATGTCGAAGTCATTGGGCAACCTGGTGTTCGTCCACAAGCTCGTCGAGGCGGGCGTCGACCCTTCGGCCATCCGTCTCGGTGTGTTCGCCGGCCATTATCGAGCCGACCGTGACTGGTCCGATGCGGTCCTGAACACCGCGCAGGAGCGGCTGGAGCGCTGGTGGGCGGCTTCCCGCACGGCAGGCAACGTGGAGGAAGTCAAGGCGGTCGTGCACCACGTGCGTCGTGCCTTGGCCGACGACCTCGATACGCCACGTGCCCTTGAGGTCATCGATCAATGGGCAGATAAGGCACTGCAGGCTGGTGCTTCGGATGAGGAGGCGTCCGGCTTGCTGCGCACTGCACTTAATTCTCTGCTGGGCGTGCGCCTCTAGACAACTTCAGGCATGATTTAGCTCATGACGATTCGCGCCGAATTCCAGCCCACCGTAGATGAGTTCATGTCCAACCTCGAGTCCTTTGCCACCGGGGATTATCTCAAGGAAGAGGAAAAGGAGTTCTGGGAGGCACCGTTCGATGCAACGGTGCTCCCGGATCTTCGCAGCATCCTCGAGTCCTTCCTCGATGATCTGGATAAGCTGCCCGATGATCCGGAAGGTGGGCTGTTGAGTGCAGCGGTGCGCCCCTCCGTGGAGAAACTCGCCGCCTTCAACCGAAAGAATGCTGACGCAGTGCTGGAGCCGGAGGAAAAGGAGGAGCTCACGGAGCTTATTCACTCTGCCTCGGCGGCCACCGGCGCGGATGACGATGCCTTGGCACAGCTACCGGAACTGGATTTTTAATTGACTGATAGCGAGCAGGCTGCAGGTGCTACCCGTCCCGCAGCGATCTTCTGGGATATGGATGGCACCCTTACTAATTCCGAGCCCCTTTGGGAGCAAGCCACCTTCCACCTCTCCGAAACGCTGGGACGCCGACTAACGCCGACGGAGCGGTTAGCCACGGTAGGTGCCACGTTCGAGGACACCTTAGCCATCTGCGCCGATAAGGCGGGCGTCGTGCTTCAGCCGGGAGATACCGAAAAGTACCGCCGGCTCATGTTCGACTATGTCAAGTCCCTTTTCGCCGAACACCTCGAGATTTTCCCGGGTATTCCGGAGCTGCTTGGTGAGCTCAAGGAGCTGGGTGTGTCCATGATGGTGACCACGAATACCGAACGTTACGTGGCTGACTCCGCGATTGCTGCTTTAGGCCGACACTACTTCGTGGACACGATTTGCGGTGACGAAGTCCCGCGGGGCAAGCCCGCTCCGGACATGTATGCCGAAGCTGCCCGCCGGGTAGGCGCCTTACCGCAGGATTGCCTGGTCTTTGAAGATTCTGCAGCCGGCATGCGCGCGGCTGTCGACGCCGGCTGCACCGTTATCGCGTTGCCCGAGGGCGACCACGTTGCGGTACCGGAGGAGGCGACCGTCATCACCGAGTTGCGCGGAACCCAGCACCGCCATCTCGACGGCGCTTCAGCCGCCGACGTCCACGACTGGTACAACCGCCTACGCGCACTCTAGCCGCCGCGGATTCGCTGCGGGGCGGTGGAGCGGTTGACTCCTTCCGTCGGGATTTCGGCTAGGGAGGAAGCATTTTATGCAGCAGTGTGGAAGAATAAGCCATTGTGAAGAATTTTGAGAGCCTGTTTGAGGAATTGTCCCAGAAAATCGCCGAGCGCCCTGAAGGCTCCGGCACCGTGGAAGCTTTTGACAAAGGGATCCACCACCTGGGCAAGAAAATCATCGAAGAGGCTGGCGAAGTGTGGATTGCCGCAGAGTATCAGTCCGATGAAGAGCTCGCCGAGGAGATGTCGCAGCTGCTGTACTGGCTCCAAGTCATGGCCCACAAGCGTGGCCTGAAGCTCGAGGACATTTACACCTACCTCTAATCGGCCGCCCAGTACGAGGGCTTCCAGCAGTTTCAACAACCAGCGCAATCACCGTAGAAAGCACCGCACACTCATGATCAAAATCGCCGTCCCTAACAAAGGCTCTCTGTCCGAGGCCGCTCTGGAGATCCTCAAGGAAGCAGGATATAAGGGCCGTGGTCACAATAAATCGTTGAACGTAGTGGATGAGGACAACGGCGTCGAGTTCTTCTTCCTGCGTCCGAAAGATATCGCCATTTATGTCGCGCAGGGTGTCCTTGATCTCGGGATTACTGGCCGCGACTTGGCTCTCGATTCGCGCGCGAAATTCAACGAAGTCTTGGACCTCGGTTTTGGCGCCTCGACGTTCCGCTACGCAGCACCAGCGGGGGAGCAGTGGGATGTTCCGAAGCTCCAGGGCAAGCGCATCGCCACTTCGTACCCTAACGTTGTGCGCAATCACCTCAGCGCGAATGGAATTGAGGCTGACGTCATTCGCCTCGACGGAGCGGTAGAGATTTCGATTCACCTCGGTGTCGCAGACGTGATCGCAGATGTTGTCTCAACGGGAACTACCCTGCGTCAGCAAGGGCTTAAGCCCTTTGGCGAACCCATCGTTTCTTCCGAGGCGGTCGTGATCAAGCGCGAGGGCGAAGAAGTCACGGCCGAAGAGAACGTTGTGCTCAGCCGCATTCGCGGAATCCTCAACGCCCGCCACTATGTCATGCTCGATTACAACGTGGCGGAAGAGAAGCTCCCGGACGTCGAAGCTGTGACCCCCGGCTTGACTGGTCCCACCATCTCACCACTGGCACGCGAAGGGTGGGTGGCTGTGCGCGTCATGGTGCCCCGCAAGCAGGCTAATCAGGTGATGGACGCGCTGGAAGGGCTCGGCGCCGAGGCAATCTTGGCCTCGGATCTGCGAATTGCCCGCTTTTAGGGGGAGAATCCAAGCATTTTATTCGCGCTCCTAGCTACGATGGGGGCTGACCATCATCGTTCTTCGATTTTTATGCAAGGAGTCAGCCCCGATGGCAAAGACAACTAAGAAGGATGCTCAGCCGGAGGCCAAGGAGACCAAGGACGTGAAGTCCCAGGTCGAGGAAAAAGCCACCAACAAGGCTCCGAAGTCCCCGTCCAGCAAAAAGACGCGTACTGAGACTGATCTTCTCGGCTCCATGGAGGTTCCGAGCGATGCGTACTACGGCGTTCATACGCTGCGCGCTATCGAGAACTTCCAGATTTCCTACGTCACCATCAACACCATCCCGGATTTCATCCGCGGTATGGTGCAGGTCAAGAAGGCAACCGCGATGGCTAACCGCCGTCTGCACGTCCTTCCTAAGAAGAAGGCAGAGGCAATCATCTGGGCTTGTGACCAGATCCTCGAAGTGGGCCGCTGCATGGACCAGTTCCCGCTGGATGTCTTCCAGGGTGGCGCTGGCACCTCGCTCAACATGAACACCAACGAGGTTGTGGCCAACTTGGCGCTCGAGCACCTCGGTGAGGAAAAGGGTGCCTACGACATCATCAACCCGAACGATGATGTCAACATGTCCCAGTCGACCAACGACGCATACCCCACCGGCTTCCGCTTGGGCATCTACTACGCCATGGAAGACCTCATCGAGCGCATCGATACCCTGCAGGCAGCATTCCACGCCAAGGGCAATGAGTTCGTTGACATCCTAAAGATGGGCCGCACCCAGCTGCAGGATGCCGTTCCGATGACCCTTGGCGATGAATTCAAGGCCTTCGCGCACAACCTGGCGGAAGAGCAGGCCATCCTGCGTGACGCCCAGAAGCGTCTGCTGGAGATCAACCTCGGCGCAACCGCTATCGGTACCGGCGTGAATACCCCGGCCGGCTACCGCCACCAGGTCACCGCCGCACTGTCCGAGGTCACTGGTCTGGAGATTAAGACCGCCCGCGATCTCATTGAGGCAACCTCTGACTGTGGCGCTTACGTACTGCTGCACTCCACCATCAAGCGTGCAGCAATGAAGCTGGCCAAGATCTGTAACGACCTGCGCCTGCTGTCCTCTGGTCCGCGTGCTGGCCTGGCAGAAATTAATCTGCCGCCGCGTCAGGCTGGTTCCTCCATCATGCCGGGTAAGGTCAACCCGGTTATCCCGGAGGTTGTTAACCAGGTCTGCTTCAAGATCTTTGGTAATGACCACGTCGTTACCATGGCCGCTGAGGCAGGCCAGCTGCAGCTCAACGTTATGGAGCCGGTCATCGGTGAGGCACTGTTCCAGTCCATCCGCATCATGGGCAACGCCGTCGACACCCTGCGTGAGAAGTGCGTCGTGGGCATCACTGCCAACGCTGACGTCTGCCGTGCTTATGTGGAGAACTCCATCGGTATCGTCACCTACCTGAACCCGTTCATCGGCCACCACAACGGTGACCTCATTGCCAAGGAGTCCCTGAAGACCGGCAAGGGAGTCAAGGAACTGGTTCTGGAGAAGGGCCTGCTCGACGAGGAAACCCTCAACAAGGTTCTGTCCGTGGAAAACCTCATGCACCCGGAGTTCCGCGGCCAGCTGTACATCGACGAATAAATCGTCGCCCAGCACTAGCGAGAGCGAATCGCTCATGCTGTACAACACACGCCCGCGCTGCCTCAATGATGGCGGCGCGGGCGTGTGCCCGTTTTCAACCACACCAGGTATCACGCCCTCTCTCGAGACCGAGCCGTCGGTGCGCACTTTTGTGGAAACGGACACAATCGGGCCTGAATACTCGCTAAAGCCACACTAATAGGGAAGAATAAAAACTGTCAGTTCTCGCGCCATGGTCGTGTTCTGACCGCCGCGCGAATTACCACCCATACTGCAGTTCAACTGCACATATTGGAGTTACACAATGGTTGTAGTGCACATCCTCATCGTCCTTGCGGCGATCTATCTCGGTGCCCGAATCGGTTCAATTGGCATTGGTATGGCCGGCGGCTTGGGCGTTCTACTTTTGGGCCTCACCGGCGTCCCCGTCACCCGCGAAGATATCCCCTTCGATGTCATCGGCATCATCATGACCGTTATCGCGGCCATCGCTGCCATGCAGCGCGCCGGTGGCATGGACTATCTCGTCTACCTGGCAGAGAAGTTCCTTCGTAAAAACCCGAAGAAGATCACGTTCTACGCCCCGGTCGTCACGTGGCTGATGACCGTTCTGGCAGGCACTGGACACACCGCTTTTTCCACGCTCCCGGTTATCGTCGAGGTAGCCAAGGAAGGCAAGGTCCGCCCCTCACGCCCGTTGTCCATCGCGGTTGTTGCCTCGCAGATGGCCATCTGCGCCTCACCCATCTCTGCGGCCGTCGTCTTGCTGGCCTCCCTGTTGGAGCCCATGGGCGTGGGCTATTTGCAGATCCTCGCCGTACTCATTCCTGCGACGTTCCTCTCCATTTTCCCTGCCGCCTGGATTGCCAACCGAGCAGGCGCTGAGCTCGAAGATGATCCCGTTTACCAAGAACGCAAGGCGCAAGGCTTGGTGAAGATGCCACAGGGCTCCCACAACTACAGCCCGATGCAGGGCGCCAAGACCTCCGTGATCATCTTCTTGGTTGCCATCGTCATCGTTATGCTGTGGGCCACCCTGACCTCCTCCCAGGTAGGACTCATCGAAGAGCCGACTCTGCCCCGTAACGAAGCCATCATGACGGTGATGCTTACCGCTGCAACCCTCATCGTCATGATCACCAAGATCTCCGCTGGCGATGTTCTCAACACCCCAGTGTTCAAGTCTGGCATGTCTGCCTGTATCTGTGTGCTTGGTGTGGCCTGGTTGGGCACCACGCTGATTAACCACTACATGGAGGACATCCAGGCTATCTCCGGGTCCATCATCGAGTCCGCCCCATGGTTGCTGGCCATCGTGCTCTTCTTTGCTGCGGCGCTGTTGTACTCCCAGGCAGCTACCACCAAGGCTCTCATGCCTGCGGCCCTGGCCCTTGGCGTCAACCCGCTGACTGCAGTCGCTGCCTTCCCCGCGGTATCCGCTCTGTTCATTCTGCCGACGTACCCGACCCTGTTGGCGGCCGTTGAAATGGATGACACTGGCTCGACCCGCATCGGAAAGGCTGTCTTCAACCACCCGTTCATCATTCCTGGCACTGTGAGCATCGCCTTGTCGGTCCTCCTGTGCTACGCCATCGGCGCAGTCGTTCTCTAGCATTATCAAAAAATTATTTGATTTTGCTCAAGACACTTCTTTAGCGCGCTAAGCTGGTGGGCATGACTACGCAACCTTCTGATGTTGAGATCGCTCAAGCCCACCAGCTCGAACCCATCACTGATATTGCCGCCCGCGCCGGTATCCCAGCGCCCGCCCTTATCCCTTATGGGCAGAACAAAGCCAAAGTAGATATCACCCAAGTTGGGGATACACCCGCCAACGGCAAACTCGTCCTCGTTACTGGTGTCTCGCCGACTCCAGCAGGTGAGGGCAAATCCACTGTCCTTATCGGTTTGACCGATGCCCTCACCCAGCTGGGGAAGAAGGCTATCGTGGCACTGCGCGAGCCCTCCCAGGGCCCCGTCATGGGCATTAAGGGAGGTGCCGCGGGAGGCGGCTACTCCCAGGTTGTTCCCATGGAGGACATCAACCTCCACTTCACGGGTGACTTCCACGCCATCTCTGCGGCGACCAATACCTTGGCCGCCATCATCGATAACCACATCCACCAAGGCAACGCTCTCAACATCGATCCGCGTCGCATCACCTGGCAGCGCTGTATCGACGTCAACGACCGCGCGCTTCGCAATGTCGTCACCGGTCTTGGCGGCCCAGCCCACGGTGTACCGGGGGAGACCGGTTTCACCATTACCGCGGCATCCGAAATCATGGCCATCCTGGGACTCGCCACTGACTTGGCAGACCTGAAGAAGCGCCTTGGCGACATTACCGTGGGCTACACCTATGACCAGAAGCCGGTCACTGCCCGCGAGTTGGGGGCAGAAGGCGCGCTGACGGCACTGATGCGCGATGCACTCAACCCCAACTTGGTGCAAACTCTCGGCGGAACCCCGGCCTTCGTCCACGGCGGACCATTTGCCAACATCGCTCACGGCTGCAACACGCTCCTCGCTACCCAGACCGCGATGCGCTTCGGCGATATCGTTCTTACGGAGGCAGGGTTCGGCGCGGATCTCGGCGGTGAAAAGTTCCTCGACGTCAAGTCCCGCTTCGGTGACCTCGATGTCGCCGGCGCCGTCGTCGTGGCGACAATCCGTTCCCAGAAGTACAACGGTGGCCAGCCACGTGAGGAACTGACTACGGAAAACCTGGAAGCGTTGAAGAAGGGTGTGGTCAACCTCGAGCGCCACGTGGAGAACCTCCGCAAGTTTGGTCTGACCCCAGTGGTGGCCCTCAACCTCTTTGGCAGCGATACCGATGCCGAGCGCGAGTTCATGCGCCAGTGGGCGGCAGACTTTAACGTCGCGCTCGAGGAAGCAGAGGTGTGGGCCAAGGGAGGCTCCGGCGCCACCGCGCTAGCTGAGCGCCTTTTGGACAGCCTCTCCGAAGGCTCCTCTCACCAGCTTTACGATCCCGCCGATGGTATCGAGGCATCCATCGAGACCATCGCCACGGAAATTTACCGCGCAGAACGCGTCGAGTATTCCTCCAAGGCCCTCAAGGATCTCAAGTACATCAAGGACAACGGCTGGGAGAAGTTCCCCGTCGTTATCTCTAAGACCCAGTACTCCTTCTCCGATGATCCCAGCCAGCTCGGCGCTCCGGAAGGCCACGTCCTCCACGTCCGCGAACTTCAGCCGCGCACCGGCGCTGGTTTCATCGTTGCCCTAACCGGTGACGTCATGACCATGCCGGGCCTGCCAAAGAAGCCCGCGGCGAACAACATCGACGTTGCCGCTGACGGATCGATCTCCGGCTTGTTCTAAGCCTCCGTGCGGTCTACGCAGCGCAATCTACGCGGTCTGGTCGGGCCACCCGGGATACTCGGGTGGCGTTCCACCAAAAGCCGGGCAGAGGTCTTGGAACGAGCACCAACCGCACAGCTTTGAAGTCTTCGGCCTAAAGTCTCCGGCCTTGCCATCGCCTTCGATTCTGGCCCAGAGCTCGCCTAGGTCGCGCTCGAAATACTCCAGTTCCTCCGGTCCCGGCGTGAGGAACATAGAGTCCAGAACCTTGAGGTACATCAGCCGCAGCTGCGTAGGGATGGTGCCGAGTAGCCGCCAGTACACCAGCGCGTAGAAATTCATTTGGAACTGCGCGTCCTGGGAATAACGGGGGAGCGGCTTCTTTCCGGTCTTATAGTCGACCACACGCACCTCGCCGGTGGGGGCGACGTCGACGCGGTCGATAAACCCGCGCACCGGCACGCCGTTGGGCAGCACGGTGTCGACGTACATTTCGCACTCGTGGGCGTCGAAACCTTGCGGGTTTTCCATCTGGAAGTAGCCCTTGATGAGCTCACGTGCTTCGACGAAGAAGTCGAGTTCTTCCTGTTCTGGGACTAATTCGCGTAGCTCGGGATCGGATTCAATCATCACTGCCCATTCGGGCTTAATCATCTTCACCGCCACCGGGTACTCCCGCTCCTCGCGGGGTAGCTGGTGCATCTTTTCCAGGACGGCGTGGACCAGCGTTCCCTTGACCTGTGCCTTCGTCTTGGGCTCGGGGAGCTTGTCGATGGCCCGGAAGCGATAGAGCAGCGGGCACTGCTTGTAATCGGAGGCGCGGGAAGGGGAGAGGGCTAGTCGTTTCGGCATAATGTTTCTCAGCCTAGCGCATAGGCACACACAGTCCTTCCGGCATCACCCGGCAGTCCGTGGCAAGCTGGAAGCATGAGCACTACGCAAGATTTTCTCGATTTCATCGCCGCCAGCCCGTCCTCCTACCACGCGGCTGAGGAGGTAGCGCGCAGACTCGTTGAGGCGGGTTTTAGCCGCCAGGATGAGTCCGCCGAGTGGTCAGCCGAACCGGGCGGCCACGTCATGGTCCGGGGTGGTGCGGTCATGGCATGGTTTGTCCCCGAGGGCGCGAGCCCGGACTCCGGCTTCCGGATTATCGGCTCCCATACTGATTCGCCCGGTCTTGCTCTCAAGCCCACCCCAGATTTCGACTCCGCCGGTTGGCAGCAGGTGGCCGTGGAAGTCTATGGCGGTGTGCTTCTCCACAGCTGGTTCGACCGTGAGCTCACCGTCGGCGGCCAAGTAATTCTGAACGATGGCACACGCCACTTGGTCAATACCGGGCCTTTGCTGCGCTTGCCTTCGCTGGCTATCCACCTCTACCGCAAGGATGAGTTCAAGCCGGATCGCCAGCGCCACATGCAGCCGGTGCTCTCCGTAGGTACACCGGAGACGTCGGTGATGGGGGTCGTCGGCAAGCAACTCGGCGTTGCCCCAGAAGACATCGCTTCCTTCAACCTCATTACCGCCGATGCCCAGCGCGGTGAAGTCTTTGGCGCCGGCGAAAAGCTCATCGCTGCTGGACGCATGGATAACCTCTCTTCCGTCCACGCCTCCCTGCGTGCCCTTCTCGCCGCTGCCCGCAACGCCGACTCGATTGAGCACAAGGACATCCTCGTCATGGCGGCCTTCGACCATGAAGAAGTTGGCTCCTCTTCGCGCTATGGCGCGGGTGGGCCGATTCTGGGGGATATCCTTACCCGCACCGCTCGGGCGCTTGGTGCCAATGAGGAGCAGCGCTTCCAAATGTTCGCGCGCTCCAGCTGTGTGTCAGCCGATGCCGCCCACTCCGTGCACCCGAACTACGCGGAAAAGCACGATCCCACCCACCACCCGATCATCGGCCAGGGGCCGGTGACCAAGATCAACGGCAACCAGCGCTACGCTTCCGACGCCAACACTGTGGCCCTGTGGGAATCTGCCTGCCGCCGCGCCGAGGTGCCCTACCAGCGCTTCGTAGGCAATAACGACGTGCCCTGCGGCTCCACTATCGGGCCGATTTCCGCCACCCGCTTGGGTATTCCCACCGTCGACGTGGGAGTGCCGATGCTCTCGATGCACTCAGCCCGCGAGCTGGTGGGCGAGCGCGACCAACTATGGCTTGGTAACGCCCTTGAGGCATACTTGGTGGGTTAATCCTAGCCACCCAAACTATGTGAAAGGTTCCCACGCCATGGCTTATTCTGGCCCCTTCCGCTACGGCGACCGCGTGCAGCTCACCGATGCCAAGCGGCGTCACTACACCATCGTCCTCGAGGAGGGAGGCCAGTTCCATTCGCACAAGGGAATCATCAACCACGATGATGTCGTCGGCATGGATGAAGGCTCCGTCATCGACTCGACACTAGGTAGCTCCTTCCTCTTGTTCCGCCACCTCATGGTGGACCATGTCCTGTCGATGCCACGGGGTGCCGCGGTGATTTATCCCAAAGACTCCGCGCAGATTCTGGTCGAAGGCGACATCTTCATGGGCGCACGCGTGCTCGAGGCCGGCGCCGGTTCCGGCGCTCTCTCGATGACGCTGTTGCGCGCCGTAGGGCCCGAAGGCCACGTTTTCTCCTATGAGGTCCGCGATGATCATCTGGAATACGCCGTGGACAACGTCACCGAATACTTCGGTAAGCAGCCCGAATGGTGGAGCCCGCGTCTCGGAGACTTGGCCGATGTCACCGTCGAGGATCTGGGTGGCCCGGTGGACCGCGTCATCTTAGACATGCTCGAGCCCTGGGAGCACCTCGAGAAGGTGCGCGATATCCTCATCCCGGGCGGCGTTTTCATGACCTATGTCGCCACCGTGCCGCAGCTGATGAAGGTGATGGAGGGCATCCGCGAGCTCAAGTGCTTTACGGAGCCGCGGGCCTGGGAGTCCCTCGTGCGCGAATGGAAGGTGGAGGGCTTGGCCACCCGCCCGGAGCACCGCATGAACGCGCACACAGCGTTTCTGATCTGGACACGCCGGCTTGCCGACGGCGTCACGCCACCCCGCCCGCAGCGCCGCGCCCGAAAGTAAACCCTTTCACACTAATCGTGGGTTGCTGCGCGCTAGGGTGGGATCTATGAACGATGCCACTCATTCCCAGGAACTTGGCCAGCAGCGTCGCCAGATAGAGCAGCTCGCTGAACGCAATGCCAAGCTTGCTGCCCTGTTGAAGGATGCTCGCACGAAGCTTCAGCAGATGCTCGCGGAGGTTGACGCCCTTGCGGAGCCCGCCTCCACATACGGTGTCTTTCTGGGCTATTCCGGGCGTGCGCACGATTCGCGCCGCGACGCTGAGGTTTATACCAATGGCCGAGCCATGCGGGTCAAGATTTCGCCGAACCTCGAGCCCGGCTCCCTGAAAGTAGGGCAGCAGGTGCGCTTGGGCGAGGGCTTCGTCGTCGTGGAGGCCTGCGCACCGGTAAATACGGGCGCGTTGGCCACGCTACAGGAGCGTCTCGGCACCGACCGCGCCGTGGTCATTAATTCCTCTGGTGAAGAGCAGGTTATTCTCCTCGCCGCAGCGTTGCGGGATACCGTGCGCGCCGGCGATACCCTCTTGGTCGAGCCCAAATCTGGTGTTGCCACCGAGCGCGTGCACAAGACTGAGGTAGCGCAGCTCACGCTGGAGGAGGTTCCTGACGTCTCCTACGAAGACATCGGCGGTTTGGACGAGCAGATCTCCCTCATCCGTGACTCCGTCGAGCTGCCTTTCCTGCACCCGGAGCTCTACCGCCAGTACGATCTCCAGCCGCCCAAGGGCGTGCTGCTCTACGGCCCGCCAGGCTGCGGAAAGACGCTCATCGCCAAGGCGGTAGCGCATTCGCTGTCCGCGTCGCTGGGAGCTAGTGCCCCCAGCTACTTCCTCAATGTGAAGGGCCCAGAACTGCTCAATAAATTCGTAGGCGAGACTGAGCGCCGCATCCGCCTCATCTTCGAACGCGCCCGCGAGCTTGCTTCCGAGCCCACCGAGGATGGCAGCCAGCGCCCGGTCATCATCTTTTTCGATGAGATGGAATCCATCTTCCGCACGCGTGGCTCCGGTGTGTCCTCCGATATGGAGACCACCGTCGTCCCGCAGCTGCTGACGGAGCTGGACGGTGTGGAGAAGCTCAGCAACGTCATCGTCATCGGCGCCACCAACCGCGAGGAACTCATCGACCCCGCCATCATGCGCCCGGGGCGCCTCGATATCAAGATTCGCGTCAACCGCCCGACCAAGCAGGGCGCGCGGGAAATCTTTGCGCGCCACTTTCCGGAATCAGTCCCGCACGAGGGTGACCTTTCCCAGCTCATCGATACCGCGGTCGACGATCTCTACGCCGAGCGGCCGTTCGTCAAACTCCACTTCGCTAACGCGGATCCGCGCGTGCTGCATTACCGGGACTTCGTGTCCGGCGCAATGATCGCCAACATCGTCTCCCGCGCGAAGAAGCTGGCTATCAAGGAGGCGTTGGACGCAGCCACTACCGCCGATGGCGCGAAGACCACCGGCATAACCGCAGCGCACCTCCACGAGGCTATCGCCGCGGAACAGGCTGAATCGGAATACGTCCCCACCTCCGCCAACCCGGAAGAGTGGGCAAAGATCGTTGCCGGTACCTCTGCTGGCGCATATGTCACCCAGGTCGAATTGATGGGAGTGTAGCCATGAGCCGTGTTCTAGGAACCGAAACTGAGTATGGAATCTCCACGCCGTCCAACCCGGCGCTGTCACCGATCGTGACCTCCACCCATGCTGTTGTGGCTTATGCCGCCCTGCATACCGGTGCGCGCTCCCGCTGGGATTTTCGGGAGGAGCACCCGCTGCGCGATAGCCGCGGCTTCGATCTCAAGCGCTACCACACCGTGCCGGTGGTGGACCCGAACGCGCTGGGTGTGGCCAACGTGGTGACCGCCAATGGCGCGCGTTTCTACGTCGACCACGCCCACCCCGAATACTCCTCACCGGAGTGCACGAATGCCTGGGATGCGATGCTTTACGATGCCGCCGGCGACCTCATCCTGCGCCGTGCAGGGGAGGCCGTAGCATCGCTGACCGCGCAGGGCACGTCCGTGTTGGCCACACACGATCCCTGCCCGCCGCTGAAGTTTTACAAGAACAATGTGGACGGCAAGGGGGCTTCCTATGGCAGCCACGAGAATTACCAGTACTCTCGGGACACCGACTTCGATGATATTGCCCAGGGGCTGATTCCTTTCTTCGTTGCCCGCCAAGTGGTCACCGGTGCCGGCCGCATGGGTGTGGGCGTCGATGGAGAGGAGCCAGGTTTCCAAATTTCGCAGCGCGCGGACTACATCGAGCAGGAAATCTCCCTAGAAACCACCCTTAACCGCGGCATCATTAACACCCGCGACGAGCCACACGCGGTGGCCGAGGACTTCGGCCGCCTGCACGTCATCATCGGTGACGCCACGATGTCCCACACCTCGACGCTGCTCAAGCTAGGCATGACCTCGCTAGTACTCGATGCCATCGAGAGCGGCGTGGATTTTAGTGATCTGCGCCTAGCAGAGCCGGTGGCGGAGGTGCAGCGGGTGAGCCGCGACCTCACCTTGACACACCAGCTGGCGCTTCGCGACGGCCGCCGCCTCACCGCCCTCGACATCCTCGCCGTCTACCGCGAAAGGGTTACCGCCACCTCCGAAGCGGATGAAAAGGTACTCACCGCCTGGGACGAGGTTGTCGTGCTTCTGGCCGACAACCCGCTCAAGGCCGCCCACCTGCTGGATTGGGTAGCAAAATACCGCTTGATTAAGGGCTACCTGGACCGCGGCGTGGCGGCCGATGACCCGAAGCTGGCGCTCATCGACTTGCAGTACACCGACATCGATCCGGCAAAGTCCCTCTACCATGCGCTCGTACGCAAGGGGCAGATGAGGACCTTGGTCAGCGAGGAAGAGATTGCTGCTGCAGCGGAAACGCCGCCCGCGGATACCCGCGCCTACCTGCGCGGCCACGCCACCCGAAAGTTCGGGGAGGATGTCTTGGCGGCGTCCTGGCAGTCGCTGACCTTCCGCATCGGTGAGGCCGAGGGAGCCAACTCTGGTACTGCCTGCGTGGCACTCGACGACACAAAAAGACTCGGGCAGGACGAGGTGGGCGCTCTGCTGGAATCTGCGGACAGCGCCGCCGACTTCGTTAATAGTTTGCGCCAGCTCGGGGTGCGAATCGAGTACCCTACACTGTATTAGCGCAGCATTTTCCACTCGCGAAAGGAGCTCTTAAGAATGAGCGGACAGCAATCTCAGATCAACGCCGGTGGCGGCAACGGTCAAGGAGGCGACACTCCGGAGTTCGACGCCGGACAAGTCAGCATCAACAGCGCGGGTACCGATGACCTCCTCGATGAGATTGACGGCCTTTTGGAGTCCAATGCCGAGGAGTTCGTGCGCTCCTACGTCCAAAAGGGCGGCGAATAAAGGTGGAGCAGCCCTCCGATAACGCCCCCGTTTATGCACGGCGGATTATGGGCATCGAAACCGAGTACGGCATTACTGCGAGCACAAGCGATGGACAGCGGGTGATGTCCCCGGATGAGATCGCCCGCGTGCTTTTCCGGCCCATCGTGTCGAAGTACTCCTCCTCCAATATCTTCAGCCCCAACGCCTCCCGCCTCTACCTCGACGTGGGTTCCCACCCGGAGATCGCTACCGCGGAGTGCGATAGCTTAAGCCAGCTCATTGCCTATGAGCGCGCCGGCGATGCCATGGTCAACCGCATGGCCGTGCAGGCGGAGGAAACACTGGCGGCG
This sequence comes from Corynebacterium hiratae, assembly GCF_009708045.1. Classification (NCBI taxonomy): domain Bacteria; kingdom Bacillati; phylum Actinomycetota; class Actinomycetes; order Mycobacteriales; family Corynebacteriaceae; genus Corynebacterium; species Corynebacterium hiratae. The sequence goes on from NZ_VIOG01000001.1 coordinate 295,247, forward strand.
GAGGGGGAGAAGCGCGCTGTCTACTTGTTCAAGAACAATGTGGACTCTGCGGGCAATTCCTACGGCTGCCACGAGAACTACCTCATCGGCCGCCACGTGGTGCTCAAGGACCTTGGCAAAGCTCTGCTGCCATTCATGATCACCCGCCAGCTCATCTGTGGAGCAGGAATGATTAGACCTGCCAGGGGAGAGGAACCGGCGCGTTTCGTGCTCTCGCAGCGCGCCGATCAAGTCTGGGAAGGTGTGTCCTCCGCGACGACTCGCTCGCGCCCCATGATCAATACTCGCGATGAACCGCACGGTGATTCCAAGCGTTTCCGCCGAATGCACGTTATCGTTGGCGACTCCAACATGGCCGAACCCACGATGGCCCTCAAAGTTGGCTCCACGCTGCTCATGCTGGAGATGCTGGAAGCCGGTTTTGAGGTGCCGGCATTCTCGGTACTCGAGCCAATTAAACACATTAGGGCCATCGCGCTCGACCCCACCGGCCGCACCGAGCTTCCGCTTGAGGGAGGCGGCAGCACCACCGCGCTCGCCGTACAGCAGGAGCTCTGTACCGCTGCCGAGCGCTGGCTGGATCACCGCGAGGACGCAGGCACTCCGACGGTTGAGTTAGCCCGTGTCGTGGACTTGTGGAAGCGCACCCTCCAGGCCATCGATACTCAGGATTTCTCCGGCGTTGACCGCGAGATCGATTGGGTCATCAAGCGCAGCCTGCTGAACCGCTACCGCGAGCGCCTGGGCGGGGATTGGTCGCACCCCAAGCTGGCACAGATTGACCTGACCTACCATGACATCCGTCCAGGTCGCGGCCTCTACAGCGTATTGGAGCAGCGCGGCATGGTGAAACGCTGGATCGACGATGCTGCAATCAACGCCGCAATCGACACCGCCCCGCAGACCACCCGTGCCAAGCTGCGCGGGGAGTTTCTCGCTGTTGCCCGCGAGCTCGATGCCGCGGTAACGGTGGATTGGACGCGGATGAAGGTCAACCGGCCTGAACCGATGACCGAGGAGTTCTCCGACCCCTTTGTGTCCGAGGACCCGCGCCTAGATGGGTTGTTAGACTACATGCGTTCGCACCCAGGCTCGTAGAGCCGTAGAGCTGATCAAGGAACCTGCCACTATGCCTTCAGCAGATCGCACTGCAGCCCGGACGCCGGTCAGAGACCGCGCTATCGAAAGGCTCACCAACCTCACCTTTGCCCTGCATGGGGCAGCGCACCAAGGCGGGGTTCCGGACCGCAGCGCGGCGTGGATCCGCAGCCACGTCGAGGGCTACCAGTCACGCAGCGATGAAGCCTTTCACAAGCAGCTTTCCCGCGACATCGTGACCCTGCAGCGCGCCGGTGTGCCAGTAGTACACAGCAGCGGCGCGGAAGGTTCGCTGTACCGGCTCGATCCCGAAAACTACCAGCTACCTCCCGTCGATTTCACGCCGGAGGAGGCCATGGTTCTCGGCGTAGCCGGCGGCATCGGCACTCCGGGAGGCTTAAGCGATTTCAGTCTCTCCGCGTGGACCAAGATCGCAGCCTCAGGCGCCTCCCGCGACTTGAGCGGAGCGCCGGTGTACACCGCAGTCAACGACATGACCAGGTTGAGCCCAGAGCTCGTCACTGGAGTCATCACCGCAGTGCGTGCTGGGCTGCGCATTTCCTTCGATTACTACGCCACGCCCTCTGCCGAGGCGGTTCGCCGCCATATGGATCCCTGGGGGCTGGTCAACCACCGGGATCGTGTTTATCTCGTCGGTTGGGATGTGGACCGCGAGGCTCCCCGAACTTTTCGCGCTACCCGCGTGGACAACGTCAGGCGCTCGCGCGCTGCGGCCACGCACCTCGAGCCCACTGCACCACTGCAGGATCTCGTTGTAGAGGCGCTGGAGCGGGGCGAAACGGTAAATGCTGTCCTCGAGGTTCCCGGGGGTCAGGCCGCCGAGCTTGTCGACGCCGGACGCAGGCGCGAGGATGGACTCCTAGAACTCACCAACGTACACCGCGATTGGTTGGTGCGTACCGCTGCTGGCTATGCACCAGATGTCGTGGTTATCGAGCCACCCGAGGTTCGTGCCGACATCATCGCACTCCTAAGTGTCGGTGATGCCCCATCATCAGCGTCTGGCGAGGAGGCCCGCCATGGTTGATCAACCACGCAAGCTGCAGTCCCTTGTTCGCTCCCTCAACCTCATTCCTTACCTGCGCAACCACCCGGGCTTGACCCCGATGGAGGCTGCCGAGGATTTAGGGATGACCCCTGCTGAGCTTAAGGATGCTATCGACCGTCTCTTCTGCTCCGGTGTAGGCCGCAATACTGAGGACCTCATTGACTTAAGCTTTAGCTACCGCGATGGCATCGAAATTTACAACGACCAGGGCCTGACCCAGGCATTGCGCCTGACCCCAACTGAGGCCGGCGCATTGTTGCTGACGCTCGAGTCCCTTGAGGCAATGCCGGGGCTTGTCGACGTCTCCGCGGTCCACTCTGCCGCCGCGAAGCTGCGCGAGATCATGGATGAAAAGACAGCCGCCATCTATGATTCCCTGGCCACGACCGATCCCGAGGAGTCCGAGGTGCAAGCGGCGTTGGCGGGGGCCGTCGACAAGCGCCGGCAAGTGCGTTTTACCTACTGGAGTATGTCCTCCAACCGCACCAGCGAGCGCACCGTGCACCCGGCCCGCATCTTTATCGTGGACGGCGAACCCTATTTGGTGGCCTGGGACGAGTCGGTGGGGGAGCACCGAACGTTCCGCCTCGACCGCATGAGTGATGTTGAGGTGCTTGACGCAACCGCCACCCCACATGTGCGCGAACTGGATTTCGACCCGGACTCCCCGTTTGGTCTAGATCACACTCTCACCGCCGAGCTGGAGATTCACCAAGAATTCACCTGGCTAGCGGAACACTACGACATCACCCTTGGCGAGACCCTAGAAAATGGCCTCATAGCTGCAACGATGCCGGTCGGCTCGGAGGCGTGGTTTAGCCGTTTCGCGCTCGGCCAAGCTGATCGCATGCGGGTTGTGGGGCCGCAGAAGCTCGTTGACGCCATTTCGGAGCATAGAAAACGAGCACTGGAGCGTTATACTCAACTGCCAGACTAAGAGCTCTCCCGCGTGCACGTCGCTCAGCGTCGCGCTGTGTGAACAAGCACGCTTCATCGACCAAGAAAGAAGGGGCACCCTCAATGACCGTGGGACCTTTGGAAATCGGCCTTGTTGTTCTCGTGATCGTGCTGTTGTTCGGCGCTAAGAAGCTGCCGGAGCTGGCTCGCTCCATGGGCCGGTCTATGCGCATCTTCAAGTCCGAAGTCAAGGAGATGAAAGAGGAGAACAACACCTCTGAGCAGCAGGGCCAGATCGCGGGCTCCAAGCAGTCCGACGAGGACTTCTGGAACAGCCCGGAGATGCAGCCGCGCACTTCCAAGCCGGCTGACGGAAACCAGAACTAATAATCTTTCCCGGCAGGCAGACCACACTCCGAGTCCCTCGGCGTGCTGAGGCCTCGCCTGCCGTCGTGGGCTTTTCTGTGGAGGTCTTGCTTTGAGTACCGCGAGTACACCGTCGAATCCTGCTTCTAACGCGCCGAAGCAAAAATGGAGCTCAAAGCTACGCCGCAAGCCCAAGAACCCAACGGGGGAGATGACCTTAGTTCAGCACCTCCAGGAGCTGCGCCGACGCATCGTCATTTCCCTTCTCGCCCTCGTTGTGGGTGCCATCATCGGATTCATCTGGTACCAACACGCCCCGTTTGGCATGTCACCGCTAGGTGAGATTTTGCGCGGTCCCTATTGCTCACTCCCTGAAGAGAGCCGTGTTTCCTTCTCCGCGGACGGCGAATGCCGTCTGCTCGCAACCAGCCCCTTCGAAATGCTGATGCTCCGACTCAAGGTTGGCGCGTTAGCCGGCACCGTATTGTCCTCACCGGTCTGGCTCTACCAGATATGGGCCTTCATCGTGCCCGGCCTGCACAAGAACGAACGCCGCTTTACCTTCTTGTTCGTCTCGACTGCGGTCCTGCTCTTCGTGCTCGGCGCGGTTCTCGCCTACGTCATCCTTTCCGTGGGTCTGGAGTTCCTCATGGGCATGGGCTCGGAGTACCAGACCGCAGCACTGACAGGTGAACGTTACTTCTACTTCCTGCTGGCGTTGCTCCTCATCTTTGGCGTCAGCTTTGAGATCCCACTACTCGTGGTTTGCCTCAACCTGATCGGTGTCTTGGAATATGACCACGTCAAAGATAAGCGCCGCATCATCATTGTCGTCATCATGATCTTCGCCGCGGTTGTTACACCGGGCCAAGAACCCTTCTCAATGTTGGTTTTGGCCGGTGCTCTCGTGGTTCTTGTGGAGATAGCTTTCCAGTTCTGCCGCATCAACGACAAGCGCCAGAAGCGCCAGCGCCCAGACTGGATGGACTTGGACGATGAAACTGCCTCGTCGCTGGATGAAGGTCCGGGTGCCATTGGCGCACCGACTCCGGTGTCTGCATCCACGAGCGTTTCTGCGTCGTCGCGGCCGGTATCTTCCGGGCCTGTCGCCCCGGCTTCGACTCCTGACGCTCGGGTACCGCAGCCTCAACAGACGAATACTCAGCCCCCGCAGAGCGGCTTCTTCGACGACGTTCTCTAACCTCGTCAGCCTTCTTAGCGAACTTGTTCAATCGTTCTGCTTGGCGCCGGGGACCGGCGCACTAGTACGCCGTCCCTGACAGGTACCCTGGGGACTTATGACACTGACGCATCTGGACGAGTTCACCCAAGCGCTTCCGTACTCACTGGATGAATTCCAGATCCAAGGATGCCAAGCCGTCGAAGCTGGCCACGGTGTTCTGGTCTGTGCGCCCACCGGCGCGGGTAAAACCGTGGTGGGTGAGTTCGCCGTGTCCTTGGCGCTGCGCCAAGGGACCCGCTGTTTCTACACCACACCCATCAAGGCGCTGAGTAACCAGAAGTACCACGACCTAGTTGACGCGCATGGTGAGGATGCGGTCGGGCTGCTGACCGGTGATGTCTCCATTAACTCCTCCGCGGACATCCTCGTGATGACCACTGAGGTCCTGCGCAACATGATTTATGCAGGCTCAGGCGCATTGGATCGCTTGACCCATGTGGTGATGGATGAGATCCACTTTCTCGCGGATGCCTCCCGCGGCGCAGTGTGGGAAGAGGTCATCCTCAATCTTGAGGAGCACGTCTCCATCATTGGTTTGTCGGCAACGGTGTCCAACTCCGAGGAATTCGGCCGGTGGCTGACCACCGTGCGTGGGGATACCAAGGTCATCGTCACCGAAAAGCGCCCCGTTCCGCTGGATCAGTGGATGATGGTCGGCCGCAAAATCTATCCGCTCTTTGAACCCGACTCAGGCGGCCAGGTCAACGCTGAACTGGCGCGGCGCATCCAACGCCTGGAGGCGGGCGATACCGATAATGGCCGCACAGACTATGCCCAGAACCGTGCGAGCTTCCGCGCCCGCGCCCGTCACAAAGGTGGCGGGCGCCATGACCGGCACAGTGATCGGCGCAGCGGCGCGCCTCGTGCGCAGGACCGTTACCGTCCGCTTGGCCGCCCGGAGGTTCTCAAAGAGCTGCAATCAATGGAGATGCTGCCGGCAATTACCTTCATCTTCTCCCGCGCGGCTGCGACGGTGCTCTGTATCAGTGCTTGCGCTCCCGCATGGTGCTGACCTCCCAGGAGGAGGCTGTTGAGATCAAGGCCATCGTCGATAAGGGCGTGGAAGGCATTCCGGAAGAAGACCTCAAGGTCCTTGATTTCAAACGTTGGCGCGAAGCACTCTCGCGGGGCTTTGCTGCCCACCACGCAGGTATGCTGCCGGCCTTTAGGCACATCGTGGAGGAACTGTTCGTCAAGGGCCTCGTGCGGGCAGTCTTCGCCACCGAAACGTTGGCCCTAGGAATCAACATGCCGGCGCGCACCGTGGTGCTGGAGAAGCTGGTGAAATTTAACGGCGAGGCACACGTGGACCTGACACCGGGCCAGTACACACAGCTCACCGGCCGCGCCGGTAGGCGAGGCATCGATACCTTGGGCAATGCCGTCGTTCAGTGGGCACCCGCTATGGATCCCACCGCGGTGGCGGGGCTTGCGTCAACTCGTACCTATCCGCTCATTTCCACTTTCGAGCCCGGCTACAACATGGCTATCAACCTGCTGGGCATGCTTGGCTTTGATGACTCGCTCCGATTGCTGGAGAAGTCTTTCGCCCAGTTCCAGGCGGATGGATCCGTTGTGGAGGAAACCCGAGAGATTGAGCGCGCTGAGCACCGCGTCCGCGAGCTACGGGAACAATTGGATCAAGCCGTGGATAACTTGGCTCCGCCGACAATTGATGGTGAAGATCCGGCGGAGATCCTCATGGACTATATGCGGCTGCGCCGAGCGCTGACCGAGGAGGAGAAGTCAGCGCGGGCATCCAAGAAGGAGGAGAGAAACAAGGAAGTTGCCGCAGTACTGGCTCGCTTGCAGGTGGGCGAGGTCATCGCCATCGCAACCAAGAAGCGGCCAACGTTGGCTGTCGTTATTACTCCGGCCAACCAGACTGCTGATCCACGCCCCTGGGTAACCACTGAAACGGGATGGTCTGGACGCATCGATTCCGCCGGTATCGATAATCCGCCGATCGTCGTTGGGCACATGAAGCTCCCGCGCGCAGCGCAGAAGAACCCGCGCCGCCATACCCGATTTGTCCAGGAGTCCTTCAAGCGCGACTACTACAAGCGTCCGAAGAAGATGCGCACTGAGCCGCGTAATCGCCCCAACAAGAAGATCGCGCAGTTGCGCGATGCCCTCCGCGAACATCCGGTGCACCTTTGGCCCGCGACCGACCGCGAGCAGCTGGCCGGGGTGGCGCAGAAGCTGGCGCGCCGCGAACGCGAGCTAGCCAGGCTTGAGGATAAGGTCGAGCGCGCCACGGATACTCTTGGCCGCACCTTCGAGCGCATCGTGGATCTTCTGGCGGAGATGGACTACGTGGAGTTTGATGGTTACGGCGAAAACCGCGAGCCGGTCATCACGGATGAGGGCGAGCGTCTGGCCAAAATCCACTCCGAGTCGGACCTACTGGTGGCGCAATGCCTCAAGCGCGGTATCTGGAACGACCTCGACCCGGCGGAGCTGGCCGGTGTGGCCTCCCTCTGTGTCTTTGAAAACCGCAAGACCACTCGCGGGGAACCCGGTGCGGCTACCGACGCAATGGCTAACGCCATGGACGCTACATGGCGCATTTATAGCGAGCTCGTCGCCGATGAGAAACGCCATAACCTGCCGCAAACGAGGGAGCCGGAGCCGTCGTTCGCGCTAGCTATCCACCAGTGGACGGCGGGCGCGCCTCTGGCCTATTGCATGGCTGCTGCCAACGATTCCGGCGCGGAGCTGACTCCCGGTGACTTTGTCCGCTGGTGCCGCCAGGTCATCGACCTGCTCCAGCAGGTGGCGAAGACGGGCTACGAGGACGAAATTCGTCGCAATGCCCGGCGCGCCATCGACGCGATCCAGCGCGGCGTCGTCGCCATCGGCGCCTAGGCTTAGCGCCTAGTCTTCGGAGCCACCGCGAAGCAGCGCCGTGGCTGCCGCCGCGAGTGCTTGGCGGTGGGGCGCAACGAGCGCCACGGTGGCGAGCTTGAGGTTGCGCCCCAGCGGGTTAAGGATGAGAGCTTGTGTACCGATAACAGCGTCATCGACTAAAGCTGGACCGCCCGAGTCACCTTTGACTGCCGGAATCGTGTTGAAGACTAAACCGGCGGGGGAGACGGTGGTGCGGAAGTCAATGGACCAGGTGCGGAAGAAGGGAAGGAGAAAAAGCCCACTGCGTTGTTGGGCACGGCGAGCTTTCCCGCCATATCCCCAGGTGGTTACTGGAGCACGGAATGGCGGGGTGTTTTCCGCAAGCCCAGGAAGGTCCCGGGGCGGGGCCGGCCGGTCGAGCAAGCACAGCGCCATGTCGGTCCCATCGATCGTGCGCACGGCGGCCACGCGCCGGTTGAACCCGCCACTCACCCTGTAGTGATCCCCCTTATCAAGGCCGTCGCGGAAGAAGTGCGCGCAGGTCAGAACCAACCGGGTTGCCTGTTGGGAGCGGGGTCTTAAGGACGCATCGATGAGCACTCCCGAGCAATAGCTTGAGCGAGTCCGGAGCTTGACGGCAGCGGGATAGGAATTCACGCCTCCCAGCTTAACTGGACAAAGGCGGGCGGTAGGCTAACTGTCATGACTGATTATGCGTCCCGACTGAGCCGTTCCCGCGCTATCGCAGCTGCTAAAGGCATCGACATCCTGTTAGTGGGTACAGGTGCCGAATTCGCGTACCTCACCGGTTCGTGGGTCTCCTCCCACGAGCGCCTGACCTGCTTGGTTATCCGTCCCGATGCCGAACCGGTAATCGTCGCCCCCAGCACCGACATTGAGTCGCTTCAGGGCGTTGCGACCCAGCTGGTGGGATGGAGCGATGGGCAGGATCCCTATGCGCTGGCCTTGGAAGGTGCGCGCCCTACCACCGTTGCCTTGGGATCCTCACTCACCGCCGATCACGTGCTGCGCTTTCAGTCCGCAATTGGCAACCTCGAAGCTAGTACTGCGAAGGAACAGCACCCCGCAAAGTATGTTCTGGCCACCGAGGCCCTCGCCGAGCTTTTTACCCGCAAGGATCCAGATGAGGTGGCAGAGCTACGCGCTGCAGCGGCGGCTATCGACGCTGTCCACGCCGAGGTGCCGCGCCTCCTGCAGCCGGGGCGCACCGAGGCCGACGTAGCCGCAGATGTGCGGGAGCTCATTCTGCGCGAGCACCGCGAGGTGGATTTCATCATCGTGGGCTCCGGTCCGAATGGAGCCAATCCACACTATGACTTTGGGGACCGAGTACTCGCCGCCGGCGATCCCGTGGTGGTGGATATTGGCGGTACGCTGCCCTCGGGCTATCATTCCGACTGCACCCGCACCTACGTCGTTGGCGCCGATCCTGCTGCCGCGCCGGCAGAGTTTCGCGAGGCTTACGCGGTCCTAGAGAAGGCCCAGGCTGCCGGCCGAGCTGCTGCGCGCCCGGGCACAACCGCCCAGGAGATCGACCGCGCCACGCGCAGCGTGATCGAAGACGCCGGTTGGGGTGAGTTCTTCACGCACCGGACCGGACACGGCATTGGCTTGTCGACGCACGAGGAGCCCTTCATCATGGAAGGAAACGAGCTGGAGCTTGCCGAGTCCATGGCCTTCTCGATCGAGCCGGGTATCTACGTGCCGGGCAAGTGGGGCATGCGTCTTGAAGACATCGTGGTGACCACCGAGTCCGGCTATGAGTCCCTGAACCAGGCACCGAGGGGGTTGCGCTAATGGGAGACACTGGCGCGCTACTGATCCTTGGCGGGCGCAGCGATATCGGTGGGGAGCTTGCACGTCGGCTGTGTGAGGGTCGCCCAGTGGTTCTCGCCGCGCGGGGCGAACACGGTATGGACAGGCTGCACTCCGAACTCCTGAGCAGCGGGGCGTCGTCCGTTCACACGCTGTCCTTCGACGCTGCGGAAGTTTCCTCCCACCGCGCGGTCATCGACCAAGCCGCAGCACTCGCAGGAGCAGAGATCACCACGGCCGTCGTCGCCTTCGGAATTCTGGGCGATCAGGAGCGCGCGGAGCACGACGAAGCCCACGCCTTCGACATAGCGCTTGTGGACTATGCAGCGCAGGTATCCATGCTCACCGTGCTTGCCGACGTCATGGCGAGAGGGCACATCGTGGCCTTTTCCTCCATCGCTGGGTGGCGGGCCCGCCGGGCCAACTATGTCTATGGCTCGACCAAGGCGGGCCTAGATGCCTTCTGCCAAGGCTTAGCGGATCGATTGCAGGGCAGCGGCCTAGCGCTGATCACCGCGCGCCCCGGCTTCGTCATTGGGTCGATGACTAAAGGCATGACACCCGCGCCTTTGTCCGTTACCCCTGACGTTGTGGCCCAAGCGGTGGTCAAGGCCATTGAGTCCTCGGCAGGTTCGCGGCCGGCTTCCCGCACGCTATGGATTCCACGGCCTCTTCAGCTCTTAGCGTGGGTGATGAAGCTGGTACCGCGTCCCATCTGGCGGCACATGCCGCGCTAGCGGTGCCCGAGGGCAGTAGAATTCGCATCGAAGATGAATCCACGCGGTGCAAGGACGCGCAACACAACGTCAGCATCTCCCTCGGCTAGATCGTGGATGACCAATCCGCGCCAGGGGGTTACCGAGATGGAAGCGCCCAGCTGGCGATAAGCCCAGCGTATTCTCCGGGCAGCACGCCATCCTGCAGGCCCGCGCCCAGATCGACGCGGCCGGGCTTCGTGTGCTCAGTCAGCCAGCCGATGGGCAGCGCAGGCGAAGTGGGAGCTGACCCTGCCGCATCCGAGCCACGTTCCAAGTCCTGCAGGTGATCTGCAGAGACCTTTTCCGCAAAGTCCACGAGTTGGGAAATGGCATCCGCAAGCCCCAGCAGCGGCCCGGTGGGCTCACCGTCGCGGATCAGGCGCGCGGTGGCGGTATCTTCATCGTCTTCCGCCTCATCACCAGAGAGCTGAAGGCCAGCCGACACCCCGTGCGAGAGGAGATCACCGGCACCGCTATCCACACCAAAAAGCGCGGCACGGGCTATCGCAGGGGCATCCTGATCGACGTCGGCTAAGGCTTCCGCGATCCGCTGCGCTACCTGACGGGCGCGCAGCGAGAGGGGAGAGGCCAGCACGTGAGCGGCGGTGGTGGGCAGGGGGACGTCGCCAAGCACCTGCGCATTGTCAACGCCTCGCAGGCCGATGACGCTGTGCTGCTCTAGGTACACATTGCCATCGCCATGTTCTCTGGCGGCCTGGCCCAGAGCGAGCCACTGCTCGGGGGTGACAACGCCGCCAGCGGGATGGAAGCGCAAGGTATCGGATTCGGGATGCTTCGACTCAGGGAGGGACATGGTGGGACAGTCTAGTCGCTCCGGGAGGGTCTCCTGCGAAGCGCCAAACCCAGCAAGTATGGTGGGCGACATGCCGTTTGTTCTCTTCATCGCGTACATCCTCCTAGAAACTATGGCCTTTTGGGCCGTTGCCGAGTGGATTGGTGTGCTGTGGGCGCTGCTTGCCTTGGCGCTGACCATGCTCTTCGGCATGACCATCGCCAGCTGGGAAGTCCGCCGCATGATGGTCAGCCGCATCCGTCAGACCGAAGACGGTGTGTACGTCATGGAGGATCCCACCCCGGGCAAGACGGCAGGCAACGTTGGCCTGACCATGGTGGGCGGAATCCTGCTGTCGCTGCCCGGATTTGTCTCGACGGTCTTCGGAGCGCTGCTTATCTTTGCGCCCACGCGGTCCATCATCCGCACGCTACTTGCGGCATCGATGTTCCGGAAGATCGAAAACATGGGCGTGCGCGTGTACGAAGCCTCACCCATGGCCCAGCACCGCGATTCCTATGGTTCCTTCGGCACGTTTGGCGCAGGCGCCGCCGGTGATGGAATGGGGGGCATGGATCAAACTGGCCAGTCGCATGAGGTCTTGGATGAAGATGAAATCCGCACGTGGACCCAACACGTCAAGCCCGAAGACTTTGAGGACGGAAAGAAGTAGTGCTGGTACTTGTGGCCCGGCTCGCTCTCGCTGCTGCGTCGGGCGCGGTGACCTACCTTGCCGTTGAGCCACGCGGCTGGTGGGCCGCCGGCATAATCGGCATGGCGATGCTCGTGGCAGCGCTCTCACCGTGGAGAAAACCCCTCGGTCTGGGGTGGGCGGCCCTCGTCGCTTGTGTACATAGCGCGGTGTTGTACTTGTTCACGCTGCCATGGATTGGTGAGTTAGTGGGCAACATGCCCTATATTGCGCTCGCTTTATTCCTGTCTCTGTACAGCATCCTCCTTGGTATCGGCGGGGCGGCGCTGCTGCGCTTAAACTACGGTTTCGCTCTCTTCCCGTTCTTCTACGTGGCGGTAGAAATGCTGCGCTCCTCAGTGCCCTTTGGCGGTTTTGCGTGGGTGCGCCTCGCCTGGGGGCAAATAGAGGGCCCACTCGCCAACCTTGCCTCGTGGGGCGGGCCGGCACTCATTACCTGCGCGGTGGTCTGCGTAGGCGCAGGATTGGTGGGGCTTGCCCGCTCACCGCGCCTGGCATGTGCGTTCTTGGCGGTGCCACTGCTAGCTGGCTTGCTAGCGGCACAGAGCGTGGACCTCCCGGGCCGCACAACAGGCACGGTGACGGTCGCCGCGGTGCAAGGAAACGTTCCACGGCTGGGCCTTGACTTTGCCGCCCAACGCCGCGCGGTGCTGGATAACCACGTCCGCGTGACCGAGCAGGCCGCGCAGGATGGGTCCAGACCGGATATCGTCATTTGGCCGGAGAACTCCTCCGATATCAATCCTTTTGCCAATGAGGACGCTCGGGAGCTTATCGACGGCGCCGCCCGCGACATCGATGCCCCAATCCTCGTCGGAACGCTGACCCAGGATGAGGTTGGCGCACGGAACACCATGCAGGTGTTTAATCCGGATGGCTCGGCAGGGGAGTACCACCACAAGAAGTACCTGCAGCCTTTTGGTGAGACGATGCCGATGCGTGATTTCTTTAGGAAGATCACCGATCTGGTGGATCTGGCGGGCGACATGAAGCCCGGTGACGGTCCGGGCGTGGTCACCATGGCTGGGACCGCGGTGGGCGTTGCCACGTGTTATGAGGTCAGCTTTGCCCAGGCGTTCCGAACCGCCATCAACAACGGGGCGCAGATCCTCACGACACCGACGAACAATGCCACCTTTAGTGACTCCGACATGACCTACCAGCAGTTGGCCATGAGCCGCTTGCGCGCGATCGAAGCGGATCGGGCCGTCGTTGTGGCGGCTACGTCCGGGGTCTCGGCGATCGTCTACCCGGATGGCTCAGTGAGCCAAGCCAGCGGTATCTTTGAACCGGCATATCTCGAAGAAGAGCTTCCGCTGCGAGAAGGGCGCACATTTGCGGTGCGTTATGGTTCGCTCCTGCAATGGCTCATGGCTATTATTGGAACGGTCTGTGCGCTGTATGCGATCTATTCCACCCGCTTGTCCGGACGACGCAGCGCGCCTGAAAAAGAAATCTAAAGGAGCAAGGAACTAGTGAGCTCGACCCGCGAATCTACCCTGGTCATCATCCCTACTTACAACGAGATTGAGAACCTACCGCTCATTACCGGGCGCGTGCGCAAGGCAACGCCGGAGGTTCACATCCTGATTGTGGACGATAACTCCCCGGACGGCACCGGTGACGCGGCGGATAAGCTGGCCGCTGAGGACTCCCACCTGCACGTTCTCCACCGTGAGGGCAAGGGCGGACTTCTCGGCGCGTACATCGCCGGTTTCAAGTGGGGCCTCGAGAAGGACTACCAGGTGCTGTGCGAGATGGATGCAGACGGCTCCCACGCGCCGGAGCAGCTGCACCTGCTGCTCGAGGAAATTGACAAGGGTGCTGACTTGGTCATCGGCTCTCGCTATGTTCCGGGCGGTGAGACCGTCAATTGGCCGGCCAACCGCGAGCTGCTCTCCCGCCTGGGCAACAAGTACATCTCGGTCGCCTTGGGCGCCGGCATCAACGACATGACCGCCGGTTACCGTGCCTTCCGTCGCGAGCTACTCGAGCACCTAGACTTCGATGAGCTCTCTAACGCCGGCTACATTTTCCAGGTTGACGTTGCCTTCCGCGCCATCAAGGATGGCTTCGATGTCCGCGAGGTACCGATTACCTTTACCGAGCGCGAGCTGGGTGAGTCGAAGCTTGACGGCTCCTTTGTCAAGGATTCCCTGCTGGAGGTCACCAAGTGGGGCGTTGCGCACCGCTCCGAGCAGGTCAGCGACTTTACCTCTGAGGTATCCAAGATCACCTCACGGACGGTAAAGGACATGGAGCTTGGCCCCAAGTTCAGCAACGCTAAGACTGCTGTTTCCGACTTTGTCTCCGAGGTATCCAGCTTGGTGAAGGGCACACTCAACCGCTAAAACTGCTTTCCTCACCACGAGCCCGAAGGCCTGTCATGGCTTTCGGGCTTTTGTGGTAATAACCACCATCAGTGCTAATGTCGTAAGTGGCACTTTATCCGGTGCACAGTGACTTGCTTCACTTCATTCTCACACTACGGATCGTTCGGCACGTACCTGCCGATGGAGGAGAGTTTGCTATGGCAACCGTAACGTTCAAAGATGCATCCCTAACCTATCCGGGAGCTACAGAACCCACCGTCAAGAAGTTCAACCTGGAAATCGCTGACGGCGAGTTCCTCGTCTTGGTCGGCCCATCCGGCTGTGGTAAATCCACTACGCTGCGCATGCTGGCCGGCTTGGAAAACGTCACGGACGGCGCCATCTTCATCGGCGACAAGGACGTCACCCACGTCGCACCGCGTGACCGAGACATCGCTATGGTCTTCCAGAACTATGCTCTCTACCCGCACATGACCGTGCGCGAGAACATGGGTTTTGCGCTGAAGATCGCAGGCAAATCCCAGGACGAGATCAACAAGCGCGTCGATGAAGCCGCCGCTACCTTGGGTCTGACCGAATTCTTGGAGCGCAAGCCGAAGGCCCTGTCCGGTGGTCAGCGCCAGCGCGTAGCCATGGGCCGCGCCATCGTTCGTAATCCCCAGGTCTTCCTCATGGATGAGCCACTGTCCAACCTCGACGCCAAGCTGCGTGTGCAGACGCGTACCCAGATCGCGGCTTTGCAGCGCAAGCTCGGGGTCACCACCGTCTACGTCACCCACGACCAAACCGAGGCACTGACCATGGGTGACCGCATCGCGGTACTCAAGGACGGCTACCTACAGCAGGTCGGCGCACCCCGCGAGCTCTACGACCGCCCAGCCAACGTCTTCGTCGCCGGCTTCATCGGTTCCCCAGCCATGAACCTCGGTACCTTTACGGTCAAGGATGGTGACGCTACCTCGGGGCACGCCCGCATCAAGCTGTCCCCGGAAACCATCGCGGCCATGACCCCGGAGGACAATGATCGCATCACCATCGGTTTCCGCCCGGAGGCCCTAGAGATCATTCCGGAGGGCGAATCCACCGACCACTCCATTCCCATCAAGCTCGACTTCGTAGAGGAACTTGGCTCTGATTCCTTCCTCTACGGCAAGTTGGTGGGCGAAGGTGACCTCGGCTCCTCGAGCGAGGATGTCCCCGAATCCGGCCAAATCGTCGTTCGTTCCGCACCGAACACCGCACCCGCCCCGGGCAGCGTTTTCTATGCACGCATCGTCGAAGGCGGCCAGCACAACTTCTCAGCCTCGACTGGAAAGCGCCTGCCGTAGCCCGCGCCCGGCTACTGCGAGCCAAGCAGTACGGATAGGCATAGAGCCAGGATTAATTCAGCTACGAAGGTGGAGTGACTCGACGTGAAAGAGTCTATGAGTATCACCTCCTCGACGTACGCGTCGGCACTTCTGACGCTGCCGTGGGATACGCCCCTGGAACAGTGGCCCGCTGAACTCATCGCGGCCCTGCCTAGGGGTATTTCCCGGCACATCGTGCGTTTCGTGGGGATTAACCGCGGCATCGTCGCGGTCAAAGAAATCGGCGCGCGCACCGCCCACCACGAGTACAAGATGCTGCGCGAACTGCAGCGTCTTGGCGCACCCAGTGTGCGCCCCGTTGCCGTGATTACCGGCAGACACCCAGCCAAAGAGAGCTACGGAGAGCTCACCGCAGCGCTGGTCACTGAGCACCTGGAGTTTTCCCTACCGTACCGCGAGATCTTCTCGCGACACCTCACGGTAGTCGAGGCAGAAAAGCTAATCCGGGCCCTGTCAGTGCTGCTCGTGCGCATGCATCTGCTGAACTTCTATTGGGGCGATGTATCGCTGTCGAACACCCTATTCCGGCGGGACGCCGAGACCTATTCGGCCTATCTTGTCGACGCCGAAACGGGGGAGTTCCAGCCCAATCTCTCCGAGTCGCGCAGGCTTTACGACGTCGACATCGCCCGCGTCAACATCATCGGTGAACTCATGGACCTGCAAGCAGGAGAATGCTTGGATTCCTCCATCGATGTCATCGCCCTAGGCAGCCTGGTCGAGAGCTCTTACCTCGAGCTGTGGACGGAACTGACCGCAGAAGAATCCGTGGACGCCAGCGAGTATTGGCGCGTCTCCGAGCGGATTGACCGCCTCAATCAGCTGGGTTTCGATGTAGGCGAGCTCAAGGTCACGAAGGACGATTCGAAACACGTGGTGCGGATTCGCCCAGTGGTGGTCGATCCCGGCCACTACCGCGCGCAGTTATTGAGTTTGACGGGATTAAGCGTCGAGGAGCACCAGGCCCAGCGCCTCTTGGGTTCCATCCAGGCCTACCAAGCCGTCGAATGTGGGCCCACGTGGGGCTTACCCAGGCCGCGCACCTGTGGATGACGCAAGAGTACGAGCCGACCATCGCCGCTGTCCCCGTAGAGATGTTGCAGAAGCTCGAACCCGCGCAGATTTTTCACGAAATCGTGGACCACCGCTGGTTCCTTGCCCAAGAGAGGGGAGAGGACGTGTCCCTTCCGGAGGCGACGGCATCCTACCTTGAGTCCGTGCTGCCCGCCCGCCGAGACGAGGCGCGGCTTCTCCACACACAGCCCGCAAACGGAGACTTGTCATAACCGCCTGCGTGCCCCAGTGGCCTCCAAAACCACAGATCGAAAACGCGGCTCTCAGCTGATTATTATATTGATTTGTATGGTTTAAGCCCGATTGCCCCTTAAATGGGGAAAGATTTCATGTCCGAATATGGATATAGTCACAATCGGGCGCTTTAAGCCCGTTTTCTTTTGATTATGTGGAATACCTCACTAAGGTAGGAGACAGGCTAACCAGTTCATAGTTGGATTGTAAACCGCTATGAAGCACTTGGTGGCGCTGGGAAGAATCCTTCGTCGCGGAAGGCATCCCAGACACAACCGAATACGAGCCGGATATCCATCTCGGCTCATCATCCCGCTTTTCATCAAGAAAGATGAGGACCTCATGAAGCGTCTTACTCGCATCGCATCCATCAGCATGGCTTCTATGCTCGCCGCCGCTAGTCTCGTCGCGTGCTCCGGCTCTACCGACGAGGAAGGCGATGTTTACTTCCTGAACTTCAAGCCCGAACAGGACGCCGCATACCAGGAGATCGCAAAGGCCTACACTGAAGAGACCGGCGTCAAGGTCAAGGTCGTCACTGCCGCCTCCGGCTCCTATGAGCAGACCCTCAAGGCAGAAATTGGCAAGGACGAAGCCCCGACCCTCTTCCAGGTCAACGGCCCCGCTGGCTTCATCACCTGGCAGGATTACATGGCAGATATGTCGGATACTGAGGTAGCCAAGCAGCTCACCGACGATATTCCGCCGCTGACCACCGAAGATGGCGAGGTGCGTGGCGTTCCATTCGCCGTCGAGGGCTTCGGCATCATCTACAACGACGAGATCTTCGACAAGTACATCGCCACCTCCGGCGCGAAGATCAAGTCCACCGACGAAATCAAGAGCTACCAGAAGCTCAAGGAAGTCGCCGAGGACATGCAGGCCAAGAAGGATGAGCTTGGCATCGAGGGCGCCTTCGCCTCCACCTCGCTGACTTCCGGCGAAGACTGGCGTTGGCAGACTCACCTGGCTAATGCTCCTATCTGGCAGGAGTACCAGGACAAGAATGTCGAGGACACCAACGAAATCGACTTCTCCTACAACAAGGAATTCAAGAACCTCTTCGACCTCTACCTGGATAATTCCACCGTGGCGAAGACCCTGGCCCCCTCCAAGACCGTGTCTGACTCCATGGCTGAGTTTGCGCAGGGCAAGGCCGCCATGGTCCAGAACGGTAACTGGGCATGGTCCCAGATCGCTGAGACCTCCGGAAACGTGGTCAAGGAAGACAAGATCAAGTTCCTGCCGATGTACATGGGCCTGCCGGACGAAGAAAACTACGGCATCAACGTCGGTACCGAGAACTACCTGGGTGTGAACTCTGAGGCCTCCGAGGTCGACCAGAAGGCCACCAAGGACTTCGTGGACTGGTTGTTTACCTCCGAGACTGGCAAGGAGCACGTGGTTAAGGACCTTGGCTTCATCGCACCGTTCGAAAGCTACACCGCCGAGGACACCCCGAATGATCCCCTCGCTGAGCAGGTCGCGGAAGCTATTGCTAACAAGGATCTGACCACCTACCCGTGGAACTTCCAGTACTTCCCGTCCCAGCAGTTCAAGGATGACTTCGGCCAGGCCCTGTCGCAGTACGCCTCCGGCACTCTGAAGTGGGAGGACGTCGTCAAGCAGTTCAAGGACAACTGGGCTGCTGAGAAGGAATCCAACTGGGGCTAGGCCTTAAGTCCCCACCCCCTCGCCACACGCCTTCCCGCTAGGAAGCGTGTGGCACCACTTGAAATTAAGGTTTCACCACCATGCAAGCAACGCTGAAGAAGTACTTCCCAGTCTTTGTCTTGCCCACCCTTCTGGCATTCATGATTGCCTTCTTGGTGCCGTTCATCGTGGGATTCTTCCTCTCTTTTACGAAGTTCACCACCATCACCAACGCCAAGTGGGTTGGCATCGACAACTACGTCAAAGCTTTCTCCCAACGCGAAGGTTTCATCTCGGCCTTCGGTTTCACCGTCCTCGTGGTCATCGTTTCTGTGATCACCGTCAACGTCTTCGCCTTCCTCTTGGCGTGGATGCTGACCCGCAAACTTCGCGGAACCAATTTTTTCCGCACGGTCTTCTTTATGCCGAACCTCATCGGCGGCATCGTGCTGGGCTATACCTGGCAGACCATGATCAACGCCGTGCTCTCGCACTATGCCACGACCATCAGCGCGGACTGGAAGTTCGGATACGCCGGCCTCATCATGCTGCTTAACTGGCAGCTCATCGGCTACATGATGATTATTTACATCGCTGGCTTACAGAATGTCCCACCTGAGCTCATCGAGGCAGCCGAGCTCGACGGCGTCAACAAGTGGGAGATGCTTCGCCATGTCACCATCCCGATGGTCATGCCGTCCATCACTATCTGCCTCTTCCTGACTTTGTCGAACTCGTTCAAGCTCTTCGACCAGAACCTTGCGCTCACCAACGGCGCGCCCGGCGGACAAACTGAGATGGTCGCGCTCAACATCGTTAACACGCTGTTCAACCGTATGAACGTCGAGGGCGTGGGTCAGGCCAAGGCCGTCATCTTCGTCGTCGTCGTGGTCGTCATCGCGTACTTCCAGCTGCGCGCGACCCGCTCCAAGGAAATCGAGGCATAAGTCATGACTACCAGCACTTCAGCGCAGGCCGTCCCGGCCTCGAAGAAGAAGGATCACCAGCTTCCCTCGGACAATAAGACCCGGATGTCTGGCGGCGCCAAGTTCGTGGTCTACGCCATCTTGGTGTTCTTCACCATCGTCTTCCTTGGGCCGATCCTCTTCATCTTCATTAACTCCTTTAAGTCCAAGTTCGCTATCTCCTCCGATCCTTTCTCTCTTCCCATCGGTGAAACCTGGGTCGGCTTCGAGAACTTCATGGTGGGCTTGACCAAGCAGGGCTTCTTGGAAGCCACCCTGTGGTCTTTCGTCATCACGATTCTGTCCGTCATCGTCATCGTGTTCTTCTCCGCGATGACCGCCTACTACATCACGCGCGTCAAGACGTGGTGGACAAACCTTCTGTACTACCTCTTCGTGGTGTCCATGATTATCCCGTTCCAGATGGTCATGTTCCCGACGGTCAAGATTGCAGACATGCTCCACCTCAACAACCCGATCGGCATCGTGGTGCTCTACCTCGGTTTCGGTTCTGGTCTGTCGGTGTTTATGTTTGCGGGCTTCGTCAAGTCGATCCCCTTGGATGTCGAGGAAGCCGCGATGATCGACGGCTGCGGTCCGCTACAAAACTACTTCCGCGTCGTCTGGCCCATGCTCAAGCCGACGGCCATTACCGTGGCCATTCTCAACGCCATGTGGGTTTGGAACGACTACCTGCTGCCGTACTTGGTCATTGGTCTGTCGACTCGGTACAAGACCATCCCGGTGGTCATCCAGTCCTTCGTCGGCTCCAACGGTAACCGCGACATGGGTGCCATGATGGCCATGTTGGTCCTTGCCATCATCCCCATCGTCATCTTCTACTTCTCCACGCAGAAGCACATCATCGAAGGTGTGGCTGCCGGTGCCGTGAAGGGCTAATCAAGTGCGATAGGTTAAAGAACCATGAATCGCTTGCTCGGCCCCGAATCGAAGTTCTACGCCGCCCTGAGCCTTTTCGCTGACCTTGTCATCGTCAACGTTCTCCTCGTTATCACGTGCTTTCCCGTGGTGACTGGGGGAATGTCTCTGCGCACCGCCCACGCGGTGACCGGACAGATGGTCCGCGAAGAAGGTTCACGCCGCGGCGCGGCCTTCGTTCGGGGCCTTTTGACCCGCCCCGGAACAAATACCGCCTGGTGGCTTATCTGCCTGGCACTGGGCGCCTTAGCTGCCTATGAATTCGCCATCATCGCGAAGGCCGGTTTCGGGACAATGGGCGTCGTTCTGCGTGCCGCGCTGGTTTCTGGGCTCCTCGTGCTGGGCTGCATCAGCGTGTGGTTCTTCCACCTCGATGCCCCGGGGCTGAGCTTTAGCCAGCGGTGCACGGGCGCCATGACGAAGGCGGTAGCGCACCTACCGCGTACTCTAGTGGCGGTATCTCCGGCGGCACTCTTGGTGCTGTTCCCGCTCTTTTTCCCGGCGCAGTGGGGAGGCTATGCGTTCTTCCTCGCGGTATTGGGCCCGGCCCTAGCGGTCTATCTTGCCGAGCTGGTTCTCCAGTGGCCGGAACTTAATTCAGCGCCGCACGAAGGCGCCAGTGCTTAGCGCGACGTTCGCCTTTAGGGCCCAAAACGACGAATAGGGTAGTGGCTTCCACTTTCGTGGAGCTACTACCCCTTGACCGTGGGACCGGCGCGCGGCAGGCTTTTTAGCCTTCGTTTTCTTCCTGTTCCTTCTGCTCCTTGAGCAGGCGGGCTGCCGCCCGACGACGCGAACGCAGGCTTTCGATGCGTTCAGTCAGCAGTTCATCCAGCTCCTCAATGGAGCGGCGCTCGCGCAGCATATCCCAGTGGGTCCGCGGCGGCTTCGCCGGCTTGGACTCAACGCCCTCGCCCTCAACAAGGGTGCCGAGCTTACCGTTCTTGCACATCCACTCCTCGGGAATTTCCGCGTCATCGGCGAAGGGCACCTCGTAGATGTCGCCGTCCTCGGTGCGGTATTTCACCATCTGGCGCGGGGCCAAGTCGTGGTCGCGGTCGGTTTCGTAGCTCACTGCGCCCATGCGGCTGCCACGGAGTACGCGATCTGCCATGCAACATCATCCTTTTCAAGCGTTGAGGGAAGGGATCAGGGTCGACCTATATCACCCAAAGTTCTATCATTATAACGAATGGCCCACGGCCTTTGTTCCCACCCTCGGGTTAATGGGCTAAGGTGAGTGAGGTGATTGGTACACAGGATCCGCAGCCCGGCAAGCCCTCGAGGCACCGGACGGCAACCTGCCAGTGGTGCGGCAAAGAGATCGCACAAGGCGGGCGGGGAAGGCCACGCAAGTTCTGTTCGCCCTCGTGCAAGCAACGAGCATACGAGCAGCGCCACAACGTGGTCGGGACATCCATTCCCGTGGACGCTGTCATCCTAACTCCAGACAAGGCGGACCGTCTCCGCGACGGTCTCTTTGAGCTCCGGTGCTGTGCCGAGGACGTGGCCACGGCGGCGTCGGAAAGCGCCAGTGCTGAAGAGATGGAACAGCTGTGTGCCGAACTGGTCGCACTAGCTCGTAAGCTTGAGGAATTGAGATAGTACATGAAATCCGTATTAGGTAACCGCAAACTGGTTGTCAGTATCTTCGTGGTCCTGATTCTGGCCTCGTCTGCACTGGCCCTAGGGCCGCTAGCGTTTTCGGTGATCATGGGTCGCGGTGTAAAAACCGAGCCGATCAACGCGGATAAGGTCCATCCCGCAACGACGGACGTTGATGGCGAATGGCACGTGGTGCAAGGTTCGGCCTATAACTACACCTCAGCCGGGTTTACCATCGACGAAATCCTGCCGGCGGATAAGCGCACGACGTCTGGCTCCACCAAGCATGTCACAGGCCAGGCAACCATCAAGGGCGGCGTCGTTGAGGAAGCCAGCATCACCGTGGACATGGCGAGCCTGACCACGGACAAGAAGGTGCGCGATCAGAACATGAAGTCGAAGCTCTTTGAGGTAACAAAGTACCCAGAGTCGACCTTCACGTTGACCGAGCCGGCAGATGTCTCCGCCGTGCCTGACGACGGCTCACTGGTCACCGTCCCGCTGACTGGTGACCTGACCATCCACGGCGAGACCAAGAGCGTGACGCAGGACTTCCAGGTGGTCCGCGATGGTGACACCATTATCTTGGGCGGCGATATTCCGATAAATCGCCTCGATTTCGGCGTCGAGGCACCGGAGATGATCGCCGCGAAGATCTCTGAGGTCGGCGACGTTAACGTTCGCGTTACCCTCGAGAAGTAGCGCGCACGGTTAGTCATGAATTATCGGTATCTTATTCCTGTCCTGTGGGTGCGTCTTGTAGTGCTCGCAGGGTTCGGCATTTTCATCTGGTTTCAGGGGACGAAGCTTCTGGCAGCGTTTTCTGTAGTGCTTGTAGCTCTCACCGTCGTGCAGCTGGTGATGGCTTACCAACGGCGCTAAAAGAGCTTTCCGATGAGCTCCCTAAATGCAGCACAATTACGCAACAGTGACTATATAGCGCCTTAAAAGGGGTTGCTCCAAAGGCGGCTGGGGAGATGCAGATCAGCCCAGATCTAAAGGCGCCATCACAAATATCCCCACCCGCACGCATAGCGACCCTCAGGCAACGCATGGCACACAGGAAAGCGCCCGGAAGGCGGCAAACCAAGAAGTCGCCAAATAAGCTGAAGGCTCGAACTTTCGGAACGGCGATGCGGACGGGACAGGCAACTCGGAGCAAAGCATCAAAGGCCTGTCGAGTACGCGCAACGCACGCATGACTCCGCCGGCGCCCATGGCTCAGCACGGGTCGCGCCGTCAAGGCCTGAGCGTAGATCCATGCGAGCCCAGAGATGGGAGATGCTAAGTCATATCTTCCCGCAGCATAGGTTGTTGTCCGATAATGTACATTATGTCAGAGTGTATTTGCGCACCCTCCCCGCCCAATTGTCACGGCCACAGCACCACAACATGTCAACCCCTCCCTAGTTTTCGCGAATTTATCATGTGGTGAGAGTTGGATTTCAATCTATGGGACGGTAATGTTTCCCGCACAACCAATCAATCTATTGAAATCATCAAGGAGGGCGCTTCCCACATGACCGCAGTCAAAACCAAGCCGCCGACACCGGGCGCAACCCCAAAACTCACAAAACGTGACCGCGTGCGTGTGGCCGTGGCATCGACTATTGGCACGACCATTGAGTTCTATGACTTCTATATTTATGCCACGGCAGCCGTAGCCGTCTTTCCTTTCCTCTTCTTCCCGAAGACCGAGGACCCCACCGTTGCTTTGCTCCAGTCCTTTGCCACCTTCGGCCTGGCTTTCATCGCCCGGCCACTGGGCTCAGTGCTCTTTGGACACTTTGGCGATCGCATCGGCCGCAAGGCCACCCTCGTGGGTGCACTCCTGACGATGGGCATTGCTACCTTCATCATCGGCGTCCTCCCCACGTACCAGACCGCGGGCATTATCGCACCGGCCCTGTTGGCCCTGATGCGCTTCTGCCAGGGTTTGGGCTTGGGCGGCGAATGGTCCGGTGCAGCTTTGCTGGCTTCCGAGACCGCCGAGGAAGGCAAGCGCGCTTCCGCCGCCATGTGGCCGCAGTTCGGCGCACCTTTCGGGTTCTTGCTCGCCAATGGCTTCTTCCTGACCCTGGTTGCCACCATGGATTACTCCCGCGGCGACACGACCGGCACCTTCATGGAATGGGGCTGGCGCTTGCCCTTCCTCGCCTCCGCTGTCATGGTCCTCATTGGCCTCTACGTCCGCCTGCGCTTGGAGGAAACCCCTGTCTTCCAGCAGGCAGTAGACGAAGGCAAGAAGGTCAAGACCCCCATGGTGGAGGCTTTCCGCACTGCCTGGAAGCCGATGATCATCGGTACCTTCGTCATGGTCTCCTGCTACACGCTGTTCTACCTAGTCACCACCTGGATTCTCTCCTACGGTATCGGCGATAAATCCCAGGGGCTGGGGTTGGGAATCCCCTACCTGGAATTCCTGGAGATCCAGCTGATCTCCATCTTCATGTTCATCATCGGCATTCCTGTTTCTTCCATGCTGTCGGATAGGTATGGCCGCAAGCCGATCTTGGTCGTGACTTCACTCATCATGATTGCCTTCGGTTTCAGCTTCCCCTTCTTCCTCGGCATCGAACACGCTGACCGCAACTCGGTCCTCGGCTTCTTGCTCGTCGGCATGTTCATCATGGGCCTCATCTTCGGCCCCATGTCGGCTGTCTTGCCAGAGCTCTTCCCCACTAACGTCCGCTACACCGGTTCCGGCATCGCGTACAACGTCTCCTCTATCCTAGGTGCCGCCGTGGCCCCGTTCATCGCTACGTGGCTGGTCAGCGCCTTTAACGTGAGCTACGTGGGCTATTACCTCATCCTTGTCTGCTTCATCTCCCTCATCGCTATCCTCATGATGCAGGAGCTGAAGGACCAGGAGCTTTCCCAGGTTTAGGTTTTCAGACACAAGCATCTCCCCGTCTCCCCCGGTGCTGCTCACCGAGGGGCGGGGAGATTTTTGTCGCGCCGTGCCCCGTTACTTCCAAAAGTGCAGACCTAGAAGTACAGACTCGCTGGTCGTCGCAAAGCACTGCCTGGGCGCTTGACGACGACCACCTGCATGAATGCACTTCCAGGGATGCACAAATAAAAAACAGGTGGCCGGCAAACATGTGCCAACCACCTATACGGAGCTCGTTGCCCGGATGGGTAACCTGCTACACAGAAACGGCCGTTTTACCGGATTCCACCGCGTCGTCGATGGGCTTGCGACGCACGATGGCGGAGAAGAGTGCACCAGTGACGTTTGCCCACACCGCGGCCACGACGCCCGGCAGCGCCGCCTCCGGAGTGAAGAATTGCAGCGCCAGTGCGGAGGCAAGGCCAGAGTTCTGCGTTGCCACCTCGATTGCCGTAGTTCGCGCCGCAGCCTCGCGCTCACGCGCCAGCTTGGCTAAGTAGTAGCCAAAAAGGAAGCCGATGAGGTTCTGGATAGCCACGCCGATAAAGACCACGAGACCAACGGTGACCAACTTATCCTGAGATTTCGACACCACCGCCATGACCACACCGCCAATGCCGGCGATGGCTACCCACGGCAAAGCCGGAAGAATCTTGTCCACCGCCTTGCTGGCAATAACGCGCAAGAGAAGTCCCAGGCCCACGGGGATAAGCACCGTCTGAACCAGCGACCACATCATGCCGGCGCCGTCGACCTCCGCGGTTTGCCCCGCCAGCCACAGCATGAGCAACGGCGTCATGATCGGCGAGACCAGCGTGGATACCGAGGTCATCGCCACCGACAGCGCCACATCGCCCTTGGCCAGGTAGGCCATCACGTTGGAGGCCGTACCGCCGGGCACAGACCCGAGAAGGATGAGGCCGACGGTGGCGGCGTCGGAAAGCCCTAGCAGTTTAGCCACGAGCACGGCGCTCGTCGGCATGATGGCAAATTGACAGATAACGCCCAAAAAGATGGGCAATGGGCGCTTCGCCACCAGGGCCAGGTCCGGAATCGTCAGGGTAAGCCCCATGGAAAACATGATGACCATGAGCAATTGCGAGGTGTACTGCCCCACCGGATCGAAGGTGCTGGGGCTCAAAAAGGCGACAATGGCGCAGGCAACAATAACGATGGGGAATATGTAGACGGCGAGTTTCTCGCCGGTCTCCCCTTCTGTGCGCGGGTTCGTCATAGTGTTTCCTTTCCAAAATGTGTCTCACTATATGAATTGAGTATCCCATATGATGAACCTCACGTACCCGGTTTGGTCGAGATTTACTGTCAAGCGATAGATTAGATATATGTCCAAGCTACTAAGCCCCGATTCCTCTCGTTTCTCACGCCCGGCCGGCGCTACCAGCCAGGCCGACGCCGTTTCCGAGCGCTACCGCCACGGCTCCCCCGCCGAGCTGGTTGCGGACATGGAAGCCATCGTCGGCGCAGAAAACGTGCACGGCCGACTCAGCGACCTCGTGCGCTTCTCCTCCGATGCCGGTCCCTACCGATCCATCCCGAACATCGTGGTTTCCCCGCGCAACGCAGCGGACCTCGCTGCGCTCATGAAGTACTGCGATACCCACGATCGCCACATGACTTTCCGCGCAGCAGGAACGTCGCTGAACGGCCAGGCCATGGGCGATGACATCCTCGTCGATGTCAAAACCCACTTCGGCGGCATGGAAGTGCGCGAGGAAGGCCGCAAGCTGTGGTCGCGCCCCGGCGTCATCTTGGGCGATGCCCAAGCAGTACTCTCCCGCCATGGCTTCATGCTGGGGCCAGACCCGGGATCCACGTCCGTGTGCACCATCGGTGGCGTGCTGGCCGATAACTCCGGCGGCATGCGCTGCTCCTTGGAACGCGATAGCTACCACAGCATCGAAGAGCTGATCTTCGTCTTGCCTTCTGGCACCATCGTGGATACGTCTCGTGGGGACGAGGCCTTCCGCAAGCAGGAGCCGAAGCTCCACGCCGATCTGCTGGCCTTCCGCGATAAGCTGCGCGCCAACACCGAGATGGTGAAGTTCCTGCGCACTAAGTTCTCTATTCGCAACACCAATGGACTGCGAATTGATGCCTTCCTCGATGAAGACGAACCCGTGCACATTCTCAAGCGCCTCCTCATCGGCTCCGAGGGCATCTTCGGTGCCATCACGGAATCCGTCATCCGCACGGTGAAGCTTCCGCGCGTGAAGGCCACGACCTGGGTCGAGCTGCCCAACCTCCGCGATGCCGCAAACTACGTGCACCCCATCATGGAGACCGGCGCGGAAGCCTGCGAGCTTCTGGTTGCCCCGGTCATGCGCCGCTCGGCCGAGCACTACTCCCACGCCCCCGAGTCCTGGCGCAACCTCGATGATGACGCCGCAGCACTCCTCGTCGAGGTCGGCGGCAGCGACGAGGCAGACTTGGACAAGGCCATGGATCGCCTACGCACCGTGCTTGCCGACGCCCCACTACTGCGCCCCCTCGAATTCCTCACCACCGCAGAAGGTATGCGCGGAGCGTGGGAGCTACGCAATGGTCTCTACGGCCTGCTGGGCGCGGACCGTCCGAACGGCACGGCGTACATCACCGAGGATGTCTGCTTCCCGCCTTCTCAGGTTGGCGAAGCCGCAGCGGACCTGTTGGACTTGCAGGCCAAGTATGGTTACCCGGAATCGGTTATGGGTCACGCTGCTTTTGGCAACCTGCACTTCTTCTTTACCCCGCGCTTCGATGTTGAGGAGGAGCGCGAATCCTATGCCGCGTTCTTGGATGATTTAGCCGAGCTGGTCATTGATAAGTACCAGGGCTCGATGAAGGCCGAGCACGGTACCGGCGTGAACATGGCCCCCTTCCTGGAGCACGAGTGGGGCACGGAGGCCTTCGAGCTGTTCTGGGAGGTCAAGAACATGATTGATCCCAAGGGCATCCTGGCACCGAACGTGAAGCTCACCCGGGACCGGACCATCCACCTGCGAAACTTCAAGTCTTTCCCCAAGGTCGAGGAAGAGATCAACCCGTGTGTGGAATGCGGTTTCTGTGAGCCTGTCTGCCCCTCCCGCCACGCCACGGTGACCCCGCGCCAGCGCATCGTGCTGCGCCGCGAGATGGCCCGGCAGGAAGAAGGCTCGGAGGTCTTGGCGCAGCTGCAGAAGGAGTATCAGTACGACGCCGTCGACATGTGCGCCGCCGACGGCACCTGCTCTATCCCCTGCCCGATTAGCATCGACACCGGCGCAGTGATGAAGCAGCTGCGCGTCCAGCAGGCCACCCCGGCCCGCGAGAAGGTGGCACTGACGACGGCACAGCGTTGGGAGTTGGTGGAAAAGCTTGCCCGCGCTGGCATCATCTCCGCCAACAAGATTCCCCACAAGCCCCTTGAGCTGGGCGCCAACATGGCACGTAACGTGGTAGCACCCGACTTGCTGCCCACCGTCCCGGGGCCGCTTCCGCAGGCCGCATCGCGTCTGCCGGAAACCCCGCGCGAGGGCGCTGGCGCGCTCTACTTCCCTGCCTGCATCAACCGCATCTTCGGCCGCCCAGCCGGTGCGGCTAAGGATTCGGTCGACCTCCCGCGCGCCATCGTGGAACTCGGACGCCGGGCTGGCCAGCCGGTGTGGATCCCCGAGGATGTCGCCGGCGATTGCTGTGGCACACCGTGGTCCTCCAAGGGCTACAAGGAAGGGTTTGAGTACCAAGCTCAAAAGATTGTGCGCGACCTCTGGCACTGGTCGGAGCATGGCCAGCTGCCCATCGTGGTTGATGCTGCCAGCTGCACCCACGGGTTGCTCGATTCGGTTCCTGAGGTGATCTCCCCTGCCGACCGCAAGCTTTGGGAGGATCTGCGCATCCTCGATGTCGTGGAATGGCTCCGTGATGAAATCGCCCCGCACCTGCCCATCGTGAAAAACATGGGCTCCATCGCAGTCCACCCAACTTGCTCGACTGACCACATGGGCATGAGCCAGGCCCTGGTTGACCTGGCGAACCTCTGCGGCACAGCGAAGGTGCCGGAGGGCGCGATGTGCTGTGGCTCCGCCGGTGACCGCGTCATGCTGCACCCGGAGCTCGTCGAGTCCGCCACGCGCGAAGAACGCGCTTCTCTCGACGCGGAGCACTTCGACGCCTTCGTCTCCGATAACCGCACCTGCGAGATGGGCCTGGAGATGATCTCCGGGCGGACCTATGAATCAATCGCAGTGCTGTTGGAGCGGGCCTCCCGTCCGGTCGTCACTCCATAAGCAACGCGCCGGTGGCAATACTCCTCGGCGAGAGCTCTGCCACCGGCGCAACAGATGTGGTGGAGCCGGGTTAGAGATAGTCGTAATTGATTTCGGTGTCCGGGGCGAAAAACACGCACCCGCCCTTCATCGGGCGAAGGTAGATCGTGTCGCCCTGGTGCACGTCAATGCCGCGCGGCACCTTCACCGTGATGCGGTCACCGCGGACCACGGTCCCGTCATTGGCCGACTCTTCGCGGCCACCATAAACGTACAGCTCGGAGCCTAAGTGCTCCACAATATCGACCCTAACCGGTATCCCATACTCTTCACCTCGTTGGTTGACGCCGATGATTTCCCAGTTCTCTGGGCGCACACCAACGAGGACGTGATCCGCTCCCACCTTCGCGGCCTGTTCCTGTGGCATGTAGTAGTCCAGCGCCTGGTCTTTGCCGCTGACAACGCGACCGTCAACGAAGGGGACGTTGTCGATGAGAGTCATAGCCGGCGAACCGATGAACGTCGCGACGAAGGAGTTACCGGGGTTCTCATACAGTGTTTTAGGCGGGGCGACTTGCTGAATAATGCCCTGTTTGAGGACACACACGCGATCACCCATGGTCATTGCCTCAGTTTGGTCGTGGGTGACATAGACCGTGGTGGCGTTGAGCTCGCGCTGCAGTTGAAGGATCTGCGCACGCGTGGATACGCGGAGCTTCGCATCCAGGTTGGAGAGGGGCTCATCCATGAGAAAGACTTTGGGCTGGCGCACGATAGCCCGCCCCATGGCCACACGCTGGCGCTGGCCACCCGACATTGCGGAGGGCTTGCGATCGATAAGGTCCTCCAGCTCCAGCATTTTCGCAGCGAAGCTCACGCGCTCTTCGATGGTTGCCTTATCCACCTTGGCATTTTGCAATGCAAACGCCATATTCTGACGTGCTGTCATGTTGGGGTACAGCGCATAGGACTGGAACACCATGGCTACATCGCGGTCCCGCGAGCGGGTCTCGGTAACGTCGGCCCCGTCGATGAAGATCTGGCCTTCGTCGATTGGCTCAAGGCCAGCAAGCATGCGCAATGTCGTGGACTTGCCGCAACCAGACGGTCCGACGAGTACGAGAAACTCGCCGTCCTTGATATCGAGGTTAATGCGGCTGACCGCCGGTGGCTTCTTCGGGTCATAAATCCTGGAAGCCTGACGGAATTCAACAGTAGCCATGGTGTCCTTTCAAACGATCCGAAGTGTTACTTGAGCTTCGGGGTGATGTCGCGGTCGATAACGCTCTGCGTCTCCTTCTGCAGGTCGCCGAATGCGGACTCCACATCCTCATTGCCCACAGTGATGCGGTCAAGAACGCCACCGATGCGCTGTCCGCCGCCCGGCACGAAGACACGAGCGTAATCCTGCGGCTTGGTGTTCTCGTTGAGCTGCTCGATTGCCGTCTGGGCGTTCGGGTTCTCCTCCAAGAACTTCTTCTCCTCCGGATCATCCAGGGCGTCCTTGCGCACCGGCATGTAGCCCGTCTTCTGGGAGAACTTGATCGTGTTCTCGGTGTTCGTCAGGAAGTCAATGAACTTGACCGCGTTAACCTTGCGCTCGTCAGAGATTCCAGCCGGCACTGCCAGACCAGCACCACCGGTGGCTGCCGAAGGACCAGGACCTGGCAGGTAGGTGGTGATGAATGGAATCGTCGCCGTCTCCTTCAGCCCGCCCAGGGAACCGGTGGACTCCAGCAGTCCAGAGGCCTTGCCAGAGCCGAAGGCTACGGTCGGGTCAGTGGAGATTTCGATGTGACCGGCCTTGACCTGGTCCTGCAAGAACTTGCCAGCCTCGATGGACTCCTTCGACGTAAAGTTCGGTTCCCACTCATCAGAGTAAGAGCCACCGAAGGCCCAAATCATGCCTTGGAAGTACCAGTCGAGGTAGTTGGATCCATCCGGAACGGTGACGGCCGGCTTGTCGAGCTTGTCCTTGATCTTGGTGGCCCACTCGTCGAATTCTTCCCAGTCCTTCGGGCCACGGTCGGTAGGAAGTCCAGCTGCCTTGAGGTCATCGGTGTTCCAGTACATCAGGTTCGTGGATCGGGAGTACGGAACGCCGTAGTGCTTGTCCTTGTAGTTGTAGTCTTCGCGCAGGGTGTCGACGTAGCTCTCATAGTCAATGTCGTTCATCTCCCACAGCTCATCGAGCGGCGTCGTGGCCTCATTCAGCGCGAAGTTGAACCACGTGACGTCAGAAGCAACGAGGACGTCGGGAAGGTCGCCACCTGCGAGGGCAGCGTTGAAGCGCTGTGCAACTTCCTCGTAGTTGGAACCTGCGGTAACCAGTTCGACCTTCAGATCTGGGTTCTCCTTCTCGAACTCATCAATGAGCTCTTGCTCTATGTCACGGGAAGAACCCGGGTGGTTGGACCAGAAGGTGATGGTGTTGGCGTCTCCGCCGTCCTTTGAGTCGTTCCCTGCGGTGGTCGAACCACCTGCACAGGCGGTCAAGGACATAGTTGTGAGAAGTGCCGCGCAAGCGGCAACAATGCGAGTAGAAATCTTACGAGACATGGGGAGGTTCTCCTTGAGAAGTGAAGAGTTCAGGGGACTTGTTCGAGTTGGGCGTCGGGATAGCAGGCAGGCTAGCCCTTGACTGCTCCAGCAGTCAGGCCCTTAATCATCGGCTTCTGGAGTATGAGGAAGATGATGATCATGGGCAGGGTTGTCAGCACTGTGCCGGCCATCACCGGCGCCCAGTTGGTCACGCCTTCCGCATCCTGCAAGCGGGTCAGGCCCACCGGAAGGGTGGCTGCAGCCGGTGTATCCGTAATCAGGAAAGGCCACAGGTATTGGTTCCACTCATTGACCACGGTGATCAGGACGAACGCGGACAGCGTTGGCCACGACATGGGCAGGACCACTCGGAACAAGGTTGTGAAGAATCCTGCCCCGTCCATGCGCGCGGCCTCGAGAATCTCCGGCGGCAATGATTGGAAGTGATTGCGCATGAGGAAGGCACCGAACGCCACGCCCGCCAACGGGATGATGACTCCAGCGTAGGTGTCTCTCCAACCCCATGACGCAACCAGCGAGTAATTGGAAATAATGGTGATCTGGTTGGGCACCATCAACGAGGCGATGATGAGCAAGAACAGCAGATTCCGGCCGGGGAAGCGAATGAATGCGAAGGCATAGGCAGTCAGCACTCCGAGGACTACCTCCACCACCGTGAGAATCAGCGTGATGATGATGGAGTTTCTCAGGTAGCTCGAAAAGCCAGAAGTCTGCCAGACATAGGAATAGTTTTCTGCCTTAAAAGGATTAGGCCAGAAGGAAATCGGATCCGAATACACATCCTGGAAAGACTTAAAGCTGGTGATGAAGATGAAGTACAGCGGAACCATAATCATCAGCACTGTCAATACCAAGGCAATGTAGCCGACGACCTTCGTTGCTGGATGACCGTGATCAACCGGCTCACCTTTACGCTTGCGCTGGGTCTCGGTGATGACTGGTGCTGCGAGGGACTGCGAACCAGGAACCGGTGGCAGCTCTCCTTTTGCTTGCGGGAGCCCTACCTTGATGGAAGCCGGAATCGCGCGTTTTTCGGACATTTACTTATCCATCCTTTCCTGCAACTTGATCTGCAGCACCGTAATGACAAGCACGACGAGGAACATGATGGTGGCCACGGCAGCGCCATAGCCGGCACGGTTGTTGATGAACGTCTCTTGGTACACCTGGAAAACCATCGTTGAGGTTCCGTAACCAAATGGTCCACCGCCGGTCATCGCGTTGATGATGTCGAAGACCTGGAAGGAATTGAGCAGCACAGTGATTAACAGGAAAAACGTGGTACCGCGAAGCTGTGGCAGGACCACGCGGAAGAAATGTCGCACGGCCGGGGTGCCGTCAATCTCAGAGGCCTCATCGAGATCGCGGCGGCGCCCCTGCAAGGCAGCAAGATAAATGACGAAAACGTAGCCCACGTTCTTCCACACGTAGGTCACCGTAATCATGAACAGTGCCCAGTTCTGCTGCTGGTAGAAGTTCGGCACATCGACCCCGATAAGACCCAAAAAGTATTGAATGAGCCCGTAGTTAGGATCGAAGACGAACTGAAAGGCAACGCCAATCGCCGCGCCAGCGATGACATAGGGCGCGAAAACCATTGAACGCACAGCCGCACGGCCAAACAGTTTCTGATCCAGAAGCAATGCCAGCGCTAGCCCCAGAACCATCGAACCGACCACCGCGAAGAAGGTGAAGACGACAGTGTTGAACACCACGCGTCCAGTATCTGGCGCCTGGAACCAGTCGATGTAGTTCTGCAGGCCGACGAAAGTCATCGTCGGCGATGAAATATTCCAGTTAAAGAAAGAGATGCGGATGTTATCGACCAGTGGTCGATAGGTGAAAAGAATGAGAAGGAGAAGGTTCGGGCCAATCAGCAATGCCGCTAGGCCGATCTGGCGCCAGTCAAGCTTTCGCTTGCGTGGGTGGCGCGCGTACTCCTCGGAGACGATCGGCTTCTCGTTGACAGGAGGGATCGCAGCCGTTCGCCCGCTCGCGGGGATGGTTTTTGCCATGCAGAAGAAACTAGACCAAGGCGGTAAACAGAAGGTTTACTCAACGTTTTGATTGAATAAACAAAAAGAAAATTCCAGGGGCCTAGCCCCCAAAAGCGCTCCCTGTGCGTGGGGAACGTCACACAAAGCACGGGAGAAAGAACTCCATAGAAACTCCCGGGCAAGAAAGCGCCACCATCTTTCCAGCTAGACCTTTTCGGGCATGAACACTACGGCTACGGGCGTAGTTGGGCGCTAACTCGCTGGGCGCACAACGTCGAGTGCTAGCTCTGGCAAGTCCGTTGCCATGAGCTCTACCCCGTTGTTAAGGCACCACTCCATGTCCTTCGGTAAATTCACCGTCCATACGTAGGACTGACTGTCGACGCCTGCAAAGAAGTCAGCGTCCAACCGCGCCTGGCGAATGGAAGGCCCGAAGCCCGAAGCGTCCTCGAGAGAATCTGGTAGCCCCGCATCCGGTTCCAGAAGAAGAAAGGATCGCAGGGATGGCAATAGGTTTCGGAATCGCGCAATTGCTTCAGGGTTAAAGGAAATCAGGCTGAACCGTGGATCGGCATCGAGATGTCGGTTGCGCAGGACTTCGGCCACCGACTCTTCGAGTCGCGCCCCGAAAGGAGACGGGTGCTTCGTCTCGATAAGCAGCTGCTTTCCGGGGTATGACTCGATGAGGTCCACAAGTTCGTCGAGAAGCAGGATGCGTTGGGGCTCCTCGTGGGTACCAAAGTTGAGTGTGCGCAGCTCCTCCAACGTCATGTCACCGACAGAGCCGGTGCCATCCGACGTCCTGTCCACAGTCTGGTCGTGGATAACCACTACCTCCCCGTCCTTGGTCAGGTTGACGTCGCACTCCACACCGGCCACATCAAGCTTGAGAGCCTCCTTGAAGGCACGATACGTGTTCTCCGGGAACCACCCGTTATATCCTCGGTGCGCGATAATTCCTGTGCGGTCTGCCATGTTTTTCCTCCGGGCCGCAAAGTGGTTGTGCTTTTGGCGCCGCCCAGTGTAGACCGCTAACGGCGGCCCCCGCGGTTGCGGTGCGTCGCCACCACGTGCACGGCATCCAGCATTCCTAAGGTGAGCAGCGCCTCACGGAGCGCAAACTGGAAAGTCCAGAGGCGGCGGAAAACCTGGTCGAAGCCCGCTGCCGCAGCTTCGCGGTGCCGCCCATCGAAGAAACTGCGCTGGTAGCGAAGCGTTTCCAGGTAGTGGCTTCCGGTGTGGGTCTGAGCGATGATGCGCAGGTTGGAACGCCTATCGAAGAGTCGGTGTGTCTCCTCGATCGTCGGATAGTCCAATCCGGGCCAAATATAGGCGCGCAAAACCTGAATCGCGGACCGAGCGGCCGGGGTCAACGCGTCGGTGGCGAACAACGAGGCCACAGCCACACGCCCACCGCTGACCAGCGAGCGATCCAGCATCTGCACGTAGCGGCGGCGCTCGGGGGGCGATAGCGTCTCTAACTTCTCTACGCTGACAATCGCGTCATAGCGCCCGCGCCACTTCTTCGGATTGGGCAACGCCGTTTCGATGCCCTGCACATGGACAGAGTCGGCGGCGCCTTCGAGAAGCAGTTGTTCGTCGAACAGCGCCTGCTGCTCTGTGTCGCCTGTAAGGACGTCAACTGTGGCGCGCCGGGCTACGGCTTGTACTGCTACCTGCAGACCAGTCGCCGGGTACACCAGAAGATGTGTGCCGGCGCCCGTGCGGGTGGCATCGAGAAGCCACTGTGCAGCGCGGCGCTGTGCATCACCCAAGTCCTCGCGGTCCGTATGCGTCGGCTCGGTCACGCTCGTCACATCGACGAAGTGCTCCTTGGGTTCCTTGCTCCCCACCCGCGCGCTATAGCTGCGGACCGCCTCGCGCACCGTGGTGGGAACGCCGCTAGCGAAAATTCCGCCCGAATGGCTCAAGGAGTCACCCGCGTACAGCTTCACCACGTCGAGGGGCAGCTCGCCGGGGCTCGACGCCTCGACCGCCAGTTCCTTCGCTTTCGGCCGATACCCCACCCCCAACAGCCGCAGGAGAACCTTGACCAAGCGATCGGAATCGGGCGTCGTCCACTCCCCTGCCATATAAGACTCAGCCAGGCCCAGCCAGCCCGAGTCGGCGATGCGGGAAAAGAGGGCGTCGTGAAGCACAGCCAGATCCGGCTCCTCGCCTTCCAGCTCCACCCCTGCTTTGGCGCAGGCCTGCGCAAACTCCGCTTCAGTCCGGCCGCCCGTAAAGCGCAGCAAACGCGGTGAGGGCACGGTTGCTACGCCGGGCCACGTCGCAGCGTCAATCGATGCCAAGTGGGAATACACGCTCTAGCCAGCCTTCCTCATCGCACACACGTATTTTCTTAGACTAAAACGAGCGGGCCACGAAGAGGTGGAGGCGCGGCCCAAAAAGCCAGTTAATAACCCATAAAGTATGCATGTACCGCTAGAAAGGTTTAGACTGACTCGGGTAAAATAATCAAGCTTTCTTCAGGAAGGTATTCAATCACCATGGCGCAAACTCCCCACCGTCCTAGTAACGGCCGCCACCACGTCGTTGTTATCGGTGCCGGCTTCGGCGGCATCAACGCCGTTAAGAAGCTCAAGAACGCGGATGTTGAGATCACCCTCATCGACAAGAAGAACCACCACCTCTTCCAGCCGATGCTCTACCAGGTAGCCACCGGCGTCATTTCCGCCGGCGAAATCGCCCCGTCCACGCGTCAGCTCCTGCGCCATCAGGACAACGTCAACTTCGTCAACGGCGAAGTCACTGACATCAATATCAAGGAACAGACCGTCTCCGCAGAACTTGACGGCGCTGTTCGCACCTACGGCTACGACTCCCTCATCGTCGCCGCCGGCGCTGGCCAGTCCTACTTCGGCAACGACCACTTTGCCGAGCACGCGCCGGGCATGAAGACGCTTGACGACGCCCTCGAGATCCGCTCCCGCATCATCTCCGCCTTCGAGAAGGCTGAGTTGGAAGAGGATCCTGCCAAGCGTGAAAAGCTGCTGACCTTCGTCATCGTCGGCGCCGGCCCGACTGGCGTTGAGCTCACCGGCCAGATCGCGGAGCTGGCCCAGCGCACCTTCGCTGGCACCTACTCCAACTTTGGTTCCTCCTCCGCCAAGATTTACCTCCTGGATGGTGCGCCGCAGGTGCTTCCTCCGTTTGGCAAGCGCCTCGGCCGCAAGGCTCAGCGCACCCTGGAGAAGCTGGGCGTTGACGTGCGCCTCAACGCCATGGTTACCGACGTCACCGCTGACGCCGTCACCTACAAGAACATGAAGACCGAGGAAGAGGTCACCATCGAGGCTGCGACCAAGATCTGGTCTGCAGGTGTCGCCGCTTCCCCGCTGGGCAAGCTTATTGCCGACCAGGCAGGCGTGGAGGCAGACCGGGCCGGTCGCGTCTCCGTAAACGAGGACCTCACGGTTGGTGAGTACAAGAACGTCTACATTGTCGGCGACATGATTTCCCTCAACCGCCTTCCGGGTGTGGCCCAGGTGGCCATCCAGGGTGGCAACCACGTGGGCAAGCTCATCGAGGCCAAGATTGATGAGGAGTCCACCGCTAACGAGGCCGAGCCGTTTGAGTACTTCGACAAGGGCTCCATGGCCGTCATTTCCCGCTTCAACGCAGTGGTCAAGCTGGGCAAGACCGAGTTCGCTGGCTTCCCGGCCTGGATTTCCTGGCTCGGACTGCACATCTTCTACATCGTTGGCTTCCGCAGCCGTACCCTCGTGGCGCTGCACTGGCTGCTCAACGCCTTCTCGCGCGACCGCGGTAACCTGGAAATCACCCAGCAGCAGCGCGTTGCTCGCAACGTGATTGACCGCGACCTCCACTAGGTCTTACGCGTCTTAAAAGGAGAGAGGAAATTTCCTCTCTCCTTTTTCTTTTGCCATGTACGGTGGACGAAAGAATAGCCAAGCTTAAGGAGAAACCGTGAGCCAACCTGCGCTGCCCCGTGTCCTCAGCATCGCCGGCACCGATCCGACGGGCGGCGCTGGTATTCACGCCGACCTCAAGTCCTTCGAGGCCGCTGGGGCCTATGGAATGGCCGTGGTGACCGCCCTGGTTGCGCAGAATACGCAGGGCGTGCGGGCTATCCACACCCCACCGGTGGATTTTCTGCGTGAGCAGCTGGCAAGCGTCAAGGACGACGTGACTATCGACGCCGTCAAGATCGGCATGCTGGGATCCGTCGCTATCACCGAAACGGTGAGCGACTTCATCGCTTCCCTCCCCGCGGGAGTGCCGGTTGTCTGTGATCCGGTCATGGTCGCCTCCAGCGGTGACCGCCTGCTCGAGCCGGAAGCGGAGCGCGCCGTACGGGAGCTGGCGCGCCGCGCGACCGTGGTCACGCCGAACCTACCTGAGCTAGCGGTCCTCGCTGGAGTAGCAGAGCCGCGCACCTTTGATGATGCTCTCTCTGTCGCAACTAAATGGGCCCACGAAAACGACACGTGGGTCGTAGTCAAGGGCGGTCACCTCGATGGTGCCCAGGCCGATAACGCGACCGTAAGTCCCTCCGGCGATATCACGCGCGTGCCCTGCCCGCGGATTGATACAAAGAACACGCACGGCACCGGCTGTTCCCTGTCCTCAGCCCTAGCGGCGCGTTTAGGCGCGGGCGAATCCCTCGACGAGGCACTGGTATGGGCCACCGAGTGGCTCCACGAGGCGATTAAACATGCCGATGCGCTTCACGTCGGACACGGGCACGGGCCCGTTGACCACGGCCACCGGCTCCGGCGCCTAGCCGCGGAGGCACAAAGCTAGCCCAGCAGATCCGCGCCAGGACGAGTCAACACGGCCACCATGAAGGTGGAGTTCTCCTTAAAGACCTTCATGTCCCACGAGGAGAAAATGAAGTCCACTCGGTAGCCCACCACGCGGGCCAGTTCGAGGAACTCCTCGAAACCCCAGCCGCGGCCCTCGCCGAAACCGACGACGAAGCGGCCGCCGGGGCGAAGCGCGTTAAACACGTTGCGCAGGGCCGCCTCGCGCCCTTCGTTGGCGATAAAAGTCATGACGTTGCCCGCAGCCACGGCGATGTCGAAGTTGCCCTCCGGGATTTCCTCTTCCGAAAGGTCACCTACCTCCCAGCGGGCCTCCGGATAATCATTCACCGCGTGCTCAATCAAAATCGGGTCGACGTCCACGCCCACTACGGTATGCCCGCGCTTGGCCAACTCGCCGCCGAGCCGTCCGGAACCGCAGCCGGCGTCGAGGACGCGGGAGTGGCGTTCACTCATGGCGTCGATAAGCCGGGCTTCCCCGTCGATATCCTTGCCCTGGGCGCGAAGCGTCTTCCATTTCCGTGCAAAGTTGTGGGAATGGGCGGGGTTCGCAGCAGTAACTTCTTTCCAGGTAGGCATGACAACGAGTATAGGCCTTTAGAGGTGTAAGATTTAGCCGCTCTGATAAAACGCCTATACGAAGCGAAGGAGGCTGAGACACGATGCCATCTGTACCGTCACCATTCAAGCCACGCAAGAAAAACACTTCGGACAATAATACGCCGAGTTTTTCCGTGCCTGTCGAGCGTGCCATTGAGCACTGCCGAGTGTTCATCGACGGCGAGGCGCTGCCCGGTGAGTTTACCCCGCACAGCGCGCTGCAAACCGTGGAAGAATACGGCCGCGGCTTCGTGTGGGTAGGCCTGCACGAGCCGCTCGAATCTCAGATGACGAAGGTAGCGGCTGAATTCCGCATCCACGAGCTCATCGTCGAGGACGTCGTCCAGGCGCACCAGCGTCCCAAGCTGGAGCGCTACGACGACCAGCTCTTCGTGGTGGCACGGTCGGTGAACTACCGCGACCACGACGAGGTCGCCGATAAGCGCCAAATCATCTCCACTGGTGAAATCCAGATGATCATTGGCGCCACGTTCATTATCACGGTGCGCCACTCCGCCAAGCTGCCCAATCTCGCCTATGTGATCCAGGATGAGCAAGACCTCGTCGAGCAGGGTCCTATTTCGCTGGCGTGGAAGATCCTGGACATGATGGTGGACCGCTATTCGGAGATTTGCCGCCTCATCGCCATCGAGGTCGACGAATTAGAAGAAGAAATCTTCACTCCGAATTCGCTGCCCAACATCGACCGTATCTACATGTTCAAGCGCGAAATCTTGGAGATGAAGCACGCGATCGTGCCGCTTTCCCCAGCGTTGCGGGCGATGGTAGCGGACCACAAGGATCTCATTCCGAAGACGATTCGCTCCTATATCCGCGACGTCAACGACCACCAGCTGGTGGTCCAGGACCACGTGTCGGGGTTCGATGAGCGCTTGACCTCGCTTATCGACGCCTCCGTGGCCAAGATCAGCATGCAGCAGAACTCCGACATGCGCACGATCTCCGCGGTG
Source organism: Corynebacterium hiratae (assembly GCF_009708045.1). Taxonomy (NCBI): domain Bacteria; kingdom Bacillati; phylum Actinomycetota; class Actinomycetes; order Mycobacteriales; family Corynebacteriaceae; genus Corynebacterium; species Corynebacterium hiratae. The sequence continues at coordinate 335,117 of NZ_VIOG01000001.1, forward strand.
GTTGGCATGTGGGCAGCGCCAACACTTGTAGCAGGTATCTATGGAATGAACTTCGACATCATGCCGGAGCTGCATTTCGCATGGGGCTATTACGGGGCAATTGGCCTCATGATCTTGGTGGTGGCCGGAATGTGGTGGTGGTTCCGGCGCAACAACTGGTTGTAGGGATTATTGCACCACCATGGTGCGCAACGTGGAAGCAGCGAGGAGTACATCGCCCTGGCTGATTTTCACTTCCCACAGCTGCGTGCGGCGGCCCTTGTACAGCGGCGTAGCGACAGCCGTGACGGTGCCTTCGGCAACGGGCTTGAGGAAATCTGTGTTGTTGTTCACGCCCACAACCGGCTTGCCCGCGAGGATGAGGCTGCCCACAGATGCGGTGGACTCCGTAATCGTGCAGAAAAGCCCTCCATTCGCCACGCCCCAGGGCTGGTGGTGATCCGGAACAACGTCAACCTCGGAGCGAATCTCATCAGCGGAAATGCGCGTGAAACGCAAACCGATGAGCCCGGCTAGGCCCTGCGGGTGAGAATTGATGAGCTGCAGTTCCTCGGCGTTAAGCGGCCGTGTTTGGGATACTGCGACGAGCTTTTCGAAGATTTCAGAGTGTTTCATACCACACCAGGTTAGTGGATTTCGGTGACGTAGGATGGTTGACATGACTCAAACTGCTGAAAAGACAGATCTCGCTCAGATTGGTGTTGTGGGCCTGGCCGTCATGGGCTCCAACCTCGCGCGCAACTTTGCCCGCAACGGAAATACCGTCGCGGTCTACAACCGCAGTCCGGAGAAGACGCGCGCGCTCATCAGCGAGCATGGCGATGAAGGAGCCTTCATCCCTTCCGAGACCGTTGAGGACTTCGTGGCCTCCCTGGAGCGCCCGCGTAAGGCAATCATCATGGTGCAGGCGGGCGCGGCTACCGACGCCGTCATTAACCAGCTCACCGAGGCCATGGATGAGGGCGACATCATCATCGACGGTGGCAATGCCTTGTTCACGGACACCATTCGCCGCGAGAAGGAGGTCGCAGCTAAGGGTCGTCACTTCGTCGGCGCTGGTATCTCCGGTGGCGAGGAGGGCGCGCTCAACGGCCCATCCATCATGCCCGGCGGCCCGGCCGAGTCCTGGGAAACTCTGGGGCCGATCCTGGAGTCCATCGCTGCTGAGGTGGACGGCACGCCGTGTGTCACTCACATCGGCCCGGATGGTGCGGGGCACTTCGTGAAGATGGTGCACAACGGCATTGAGTACGCCGACATGCAGGTCATCGGCGAGGCCTACCAGCTCCTTCGCTATGGCGCGGGCATGGAACCGGCTGAAATCGCTGAGGTCTTCCGCGAGTGGAATGCCGGCGACCTGGACTCCTACCTCATTGAGATCACCGCCGAGGTGCTGGCGCAAACCGATCCTGACACTGGCGCCCCGCTTGTCGACGTCATCGTGGACGCCGCCGGCCAGAAGGGCACCGGCCGCTGGACCGCCATTAACGGCCTCGATCTTGGCGTCCCCATCACCGGCATTGCGGAATCCGTGTTCGCGCGTGCGCTCTCCTCGGCCACCGCGCAGCGCGCTGCCGCCCAAGAGGGGCAGCTGCCCTCCGGTACGATCACCGAGCTCAACGTGGACAAGGCGGAGTTCGTCGAGGACGTTCGCCGTGCACTCTATGCCGCAAAGCTCATTGCCTATTCTCAGGGCTTTGATGAGATCAAGGCTGGTTCGGACGAGTTCGGCTGGAACGTCGACCCACGCGACTTGGCCACCATCTGGCGTGGCGGCTGCATCATTCGCGCGAAGTTCCTCGACCGTATCCGTGAGGCTTATGACAATGACGCCGACCTGCCGGCCCTCATTCTGGACCCGTATTTCAAGGGTGAGCTGGAAAACCTGATTGACCCGTGGCGTCGCGTCGTTGTGGCTGCCACCCAGCTGGGGCTGCCGGTACCCGTGTTTGCTTCTTCTTTGTCCTACTACGACAGCCTGCGCGCCGAGCGCCTCCCTGCGGCCTTGATTCAGGGCCAGCGCGATTTCTTCGGCGCCCACACCTTCAAGCGCGTGGACCGCGAGGGCACCTTCCACATCGAATGGTCGGGTGACCGCTCACTCACCGAGATGTAGTTGCCAAGCCCCTCACCTGAGGGGCTTTTCTCGTACCAGCCCCACTACCCCTCTAACCAGGAGTTTTGTTCCTCCGGTTGCGGGGTCGGGAGTGCTGGTTTAATCTTCGTGCCCATGGGGGATATCGAAACCTACCTCCGCCTCCGCAACTCGGGGATTGCGCTGGTGGAAAACATACCTGGCACACCCGACGAGCTCCGCACGCTCGGCGCCGACCCAGCCGACGCCACCGAACTCGCAGGCCTGCACCAGGTGTACTTCGGCCCCACCCGCTACACCGGCAAACAACGCAAAGCCCGCGCGTCCGCACTCAAACAACGCCACAGCCTGAGCACCCTCACACTGATTGAAACCTACGTTTCAAAAATCAAGAAAACCCTCGACGCCTGGAACCTCCGCGCAAAACTCGCCGCCACACCCGCACACCGCATCCGCCAGGTCGCCACCGCACGGCTTAAAGAACTCAAACGCAAAAGAACCGCCAAACCAGGCGTGCGCATCACCTACAGATCCGAAGGGCCCAACACGCTCTCCATTACTGACGATGCCACCACGATTGCCAACATGCGCGCAGTCCTAGAATCCACCAACACCGACCTACTTCAAGCCGCCAACGACGTCTTCTTCAACCAAGCCACCGGTACTAAGCCAGCGGTGCGCACCCAAGTCATCGTCACACTGAATGAGTTGGACCAGATCATCAACGGTGACGGCGACGAAATAGAACTCAACCTCACCAACGGTGCGCGCATGACCGGGGCAGAATTCTTAACCCACAAGTTTGCCGAAATAGGCTACGCCACCATCGTCCACCCTGTCGAAGGGCCTATTAACACCTGGCGGCTATCCCGCGGGGCAAACTTCAACCAACGCCTTACCCTGCACGCTGAGTTTCAGACGTGTTCTAGGCCTGGGTGTAATAAGCCAGCTGATTACTGCCAAATCCATCACCTCATCCCCTGGCAGGCTGGTGGCTACACCAACATTAAGAACTTGACCTTCTTGTGCGCCTACCACAACGGTATTAACGATGATGACCCTTTAAAACCCACCGGGCGCGGCTACATGTACCGACTGAATACCGGGGTTAGTTTCATCCCACCCTGGGGTACACCAATCACGGAAATGCCGGAATACCAAGAAGCAGTCGCCAGACTCAACGCCGAAAAAGCAGCCACAGCGCCAGCCCAGCCACCGGACCCACCACCCGACAGCAGCTAACACTCAGCCACCAAACACAAACGAGTAAAAGCGCCGGTAACCTGCAACAAAGGCGCTCCCGATAGAAGACCCCGTCAGACAAAACATGCTGACGGGGACATCGGCGATCCCACACAACGACGGCCGCCCATTAGGCACAGCGGCGATTCTGGGTGAGTGTGAGGCGGGGACGTCGTCAAGCATAGGCGTATAACTAGGCGTCGACCGGCGGTGGCCCCGGAGTCTCGTCGAGGATCCCCGCGTTTACCAGATAGCTGGCAAGGTCGCCGTAGTTGGTCACCACCTCGTCCGGGTCGTAACCACCCATCACGTACTCAATGACCGCGTTACGACCCTCGAGCACTTCCACCATGACGAATTCCTCATCCTGGCCAAAAATTGCGATCTGGGAACCGCGCGCGGATGTGTAATCCACAACGGACTCCTGCAGCCCCACGCGCTCCGCGTCCTGAATCGCTCCCTGATTCTCGGTGTACTGAGCCACAAACTCACCGTCGGCCCCATAGAGGCAGGAAATCGTCGGGACCCACTGCGCGTCGTAGCCCTGATCTGCTGACACACCGAAATAGGACGAATCTTCGTAACACTCGGACGTCAGCTCAGCCAGAGGTGTAGGAACAGACGCTGGCACCTCGGACTCTCGGATAGCGTCAACATCATCGACGTCAATCGTGCGCTCCCAATAGCCGGCATCAGAGGCAGCGACCTCTCCTGGCCCATCTTCCAATCCAGCGGCAAAGTCCTTAAAAGCAGAAAACGCCGCCACAAGAGCGAGCCCTGTAACCAGAATAAGACCGAGGATTATTACTAGAACAATCCACAACACTTTCTTCGAACCGGGCTTCTTCTGTGGCGGTTGCGGCATCCCTTGGCCTTGCCCATTAAAACCGGGAGGCGCTTGGTTGTGCCCAGGTTGAACGTGGTGCGGGTTCTGGCCAAACCGCGGGGAGGAGACTGAGATTGAGAGTTGTCGAATGGATTCGTCATGTCGCTCAATTTAACAGAGAACCACGTCACACAAACCCTAAAAATGCAGGATGCGAGGCCTAATCCCCACCGGTAACTGTGATGCTTTTCGGTCTGGCAGGCCCGAGCACTAGACTTTTTACCCGATGACTACTTTCGCCGAACTCGGCCTCCCCCGCGATGTTGTTCGTATCTTAGACAAACAGGGCATCACGACCCCCTTCCCTATCCAAGAAGCCGCTATTCCCGACGCCCTCGCTGGCAAGGACGTCCTCGGACGTGGCCCCACAGGCTCGGGAAAGACCTTTACGTTTGGTCTCCCTATGCTGGCCCGATTGGCGGAGTCCGGGGTGTCGCGCCCGGCCCACCCGCGCGGGCTGGTCCTAGCACCGACGCGCGAGCTGGCAACCCAGATCCAGCAGCGCTTAGACGAACCCGCGGCGGCATTGGGGCTGCGGGTACTGGCAGTCGTCGGGGGCGTCAACATCAACAACCACATTCGCTCGCTTGCCCGCCCGGTTGACCTGCTCGTTGCCACACCGGGACGCGCCCAGGACCTCATCGACCAGGGCAAGCTCTTCTTCAACCACGTCACTATCACCGCCCTCGACGAGGCGGACCAGATGGCGGACATGGGTTTCCTCCCCCAGGTACGCAAGCTGCTCAAGCTCACGCCGGTCGATGGTCAACGTTTGCTCTTCTCCGCCACCCTCGACGGCGAAGTCAACAAGCTGGTCAACCAGTTCATGCACGCCCCCGTCACCCACTCCACCGCCCCCGTCGAGGCAGCCGTCGACACGATGGAACACCACCTTATCTTCATCGGCACCCGCGAGGCCCGCAACGATGTCGTCCTGCGCCTGGGTGCCCGCAAAGGCAAGACCATCATGTTTATGCGCACTAAACATGGCGTCGACAGGCAGGCCAAAAAGCTGCGCCGCGTCGGAATCAACGCGCTGCCCTTGCACGGCGATAAGGGCCAGGGCTCACGTACCAAGGCCATCGAGGGCTTCGCAGACGGCAGCGTTCCGGTACTCGTCGCCACCGATATCGCTGCCCGCGGTATCGACATCGCCGACGTCTCCCTTGTCGTCCACGTCGATCCGCCAGCTGAACACAAGGCCTATCTGCACCGCTCGGGCCGTACTGCACGCGGAGGCGACTCCGGCACCGTAGTCACGCTCGTCACCGACGAGCAACGCGATGAGGTGGCAAAGCTCATCGCGAAGGCCGGGGTTGCGCACACCGACCTCGACATCAGTGACCGCGCCAACCCAGCCAGCAGTCCCGAGCTTGCCCAGATGACGGGAGCTCGCAAGCCCAAGGGCGAGCCGCTCGGCCCACCACACCAGCAACCATCAAAGAAGAAGCCACAGAGTCAGTCCGAACGGCAGCCTTCGCGGCGGCGATCGGGTAGCCGTAACCAGCGCCGCCGACGGGGCAACGCAGGTCAGAGATGATTCTCCAGCCTAAAACCTGGCAAACCCGGATGACCATGCACGAGGAGGCGGCCAACGAGTATCTCACCCGCTACCGCCACCCGGGCTCGTATCACCCTGTCTACGACTTCCTTTTCGAGTACTACCCCGTCCGCCCGTCACACCTGCGCCGTTGGCACCCAGGCGTCGGTGTGACTCTGGCCGGCGAGGCCCCGCATGTTGAGTGGAACTACTACCACCGCACTGATGAGGGCGTCACGGTGGACACTGAGGCCTTCCTCGCACGCCGCGGTAGCACCGTTCGTTACATCCTGAATCTGCTAGAAAAGACCGCGCATAACCCTACCCAATTCGATTGCTTTGGCCTGCACGAATGGGCCATGGTCTACCACACCGATTCTCCTCGCCATGACTTGCCGCTGCGGTTAGGGGCGGAGGGGACGAATGAGGTCGTCGATAGGCACCGCATCAAGTGCACGCATTACGATGCTTTCCGCTTCTTCACTGAGCCCGCGCGCCCGCTCAACCTCACGGTGCTGACTCGCGAAGGGCAACCGGAGAACGACCAGGCTGGCTGCGTCCATGCGACTATGGATTTGTATAAATGGGCGTGGAAATTGGGGCCATTGGTACCGGGTGATTTGTTCCTCGACACCTTCCGGCTAGCCGTGGCAGCACGCACACTTGATATGGAAGCTTCACCCTACGATTGCCGCGAGTGGGGGTTTGGGGTCGTCCCCATCGAAACGGCGGAAGGAAAGTCCGAGTACGTGCGTCGCCAACGCGCGCTTGCCGACGTCGCCGAGCCCCTGCGCGCGCGGCTTGTCTCCCAAATTCGCGCCGCACTGCCCGCTACAATGAAGAACCATTGATGTGACCCGTCGGGGCGCGCTGTGCCGCCCCGCGAACCCAGCGCGGAAGGAAAGAGATGGCCCGGCACTCGGATGGAAAGAATAACTACGCATTTGCACCGTGGGTCATCATCGTGGCCGTTTTAGCGGTGCTGGCGCTGGTTATCGGAGGGTTCTTCCTCTTCCGCGGAAACGATTCCGATTCCGGTGAAACGGTGGCGGCAGAATCAACTACAGCTAAGACGGAGGAGACCTCTACTGCAGAGGCGACAACCTCGGCCGCGCCTGCGTCGTCGGAAACGGCGAAGGACACCGAATCGACGTCGGCCGCCCCCAGCTCGGAGGAAAAGGCCGCAGAGGCACAGGTTGCGCCGAATACTTTGTTCCTCTTGGATACGTCCGAGAACCTCACGCCATATTTCGATGCGGTAAGCCAGGGTGTAGCTGAGGCGGCGTCGGCAGCCGACAGGGAGGGAAGCCAGGTGGGCCTTTGGAACTACTCCTCTCCTCTTTCCGCCTCGGCAACCGTGGGTTACCGCCAAAACCTGTCGTATGGGGATGCCGATAACGTTGCCTATGCCGTAGGTATGTTTGGCACGGGTGGCGTTCCGCAAACCCGCAGCGCTGTGGTTGCCGCGCTGGATAACGCCACCGACCAAGTGGCTGAAAGCGGCAAGGACACGCGCGTCGTGCTCGTGACCACCGGCACGCAGCAAGATATGGATGATGCTGCCTTCGCCGAAGCCGTAAAGAATGCCCGCGGCGAAGGAGTGAGCTTGAGCGTGGTGCACGTGGGTAACGGCGAGAAGGATGCTGAACTCGAAAAGCTGGCTGATTCCTACAGCACGGTCGCAGATCCATCCGATGCCCAGGACAATGCAACGGCCATCTCGGCCGCAGTCGGCGCACGCTAGACGCGGGCTCTCGTGTAAAGCGAGTCCGCGGGGTGCACTCCCAGAGCGCAGAAAGCCGCCGCATCTTTCCCCAGGACACTGACGTGAGCAGCAGTGCAGGAAAGACGCGGCGGCGAGTGGCGCGAGTTTAAGAGCTCTTGCGCTTGCGGCGAGCAGCGAGCTCGTCGAGGCCAATAACGATGTCAGTCTCTTCTTCCTCCACGACGCGCTCGGCCGGGAAGGACGTGATGGTACCGGAGAGCTCCTTAAGGATGCCAGGTACGGCGATACCGAATACGCCTTGGCCTCCGGCGAGGAGGTCGATGACTTCATCGTTGGACCGGCACTCATAGACCGTGGTGCCGTCGGAGACAAGCGTGAGCTCCGCCAAGTCATTAACGCCGCGATCCCGCAGGGATTCCACGGCGAGGCGAATGTTCTGCAGAGAAATACCGGTGTCTAGAAGGCGCTTGACAATCTTGAGCACCAATACGTCCTTAAAAGAGTACAGACGCTGGGAGCCAGAACCACGCGCGGTGCGGATAGAGGGCTTGACCAGGTCGGTGCGTGCCCAGTAATCCAGCTGACGGTAGGTAATGCCGGCTACCTGACACGCGATGGGCACGCGGTAACCCAGCTCCTCGTCCGGTCCGACGTCGAAGAGGGATTCCTGGACGTAGCCGTTCGATGCGGCGTCATCGAGCGGCAGGGCGCGGGACTCGGTGCGGTTGTTTTTACTGCTCACGTAATTACTCCAGTGATGTTTGAGGGGAGTTCTATTTTTCTATTAAAGGCCACGTCAGCGACCACGTCAAGGGTCGCCCTTCGTAAACCTCTAGTAGAACTTTAGACTTCTTTGGTCACTTTGTCATCATTAGTCACACGCGTGTCATTAAAAAATCGCTGATGACAAGAAAAGCGGCACCCAGAAACGGAGCCGCTGTGTCTAGTCTGTTGTGCTGGTAAGTATGCCGAGCCGACCGCTACCTTTCTACGTACGTCGTTCAGCCGGATGCGCGGGCCTTAGTCTTCATCTTCCGGCGAGTCGCCCCCAAGCAAATCTTCTTCGGAAATGCCGGAATCACGCATCATCTGCTCAAAGTCATCGTCTTCCTGAGCTTTCTGCCGGGCCGCCATCTCTTGAAAATCGCGCGACCTCTTCTCCGGGAAGGTCTCTGGGGACTTAGCCTCGCGCTCGAGACCGTAGTACTCCTTAAGGTCTTCATCGCTAATGTAAACAGCGACCTCCTCGAGCACCTCCTTCTCAAACCGGATGGGCACCCCGTAGTGATCTGCTAGGACGAGGGCGTCACAGATGCGGGCGTCGTGTTCCTCACCTGTTCCGTCGACCACGTCGACCATGAAAGCGCCCTTGTGGTACTCGGAGACACAAATATGCTCGATCCCGTCAAGCTGGTCGGCGAAGGCAATCAAGAGTTCATAGGTACTAGGCCGCGCGTTGTAATGGCTCTCCAGCACCTGGAGAACGCGGGCTCCATCAATAGGCGAGACCCACACAGGTACGTGCCGGTCTGCCTCTTCCCAGTAAAAGAGGGCGCACAGGTTATTCTCGGGGCCGACGGGGTGGATTCCTAAAAATTTCAATACTTCTGCAGTCATGGCACCCACTTTTCCACACTTTCCTCACGCGTGGCGATTAACAGAGCAGCCTCTAATCCGCTAAGGGCGGAACTCGTCCCGCAGCTCAGTCTTGACCAGCGTTCCATGAAGGGACAGAACAAGCGCCGCCATCTGCTGCGAGAGCTCTTCTGCCTGCTGCGGGGCCGTATCAGACTTCGAATGCGCCACCGGTGAAGCCACCTGTGAAATCATGTCTGCCTGCCGGCGGGCGGCATTGCGCAGCGACTTCAATTGCCGTGCCTCAAAGCCGAAGGACTCTAAGGCGACAGCCGCCGACACGATAGACACGTCATCCGTGTCAAAGAATCCCGCCGGATCCGGCTTAATGAGCCCCACCGAGACCAGCTCCGCAATGTTTTCCTGCGTGGTCCCGGCTTGGTCGGCCACGTCGGCGTCGGTAAGCCTTGTCACCACTGGTGCTCGCAGCTGCTCGGCACTGATCAGTGCCTCAGCCTGGGAGGAGACAATGGCGGTGACTTGCCCCGAATCCATCGCCTCCAGCTGCTCACGAATAACCTTGAGCGGCGTGTAGTGGTCGCGCTGCGCGGTCAGAATGTAGCGCAGACGGTCAAGATCCTTCTGGTAGTAGCGGCGGTAGCCCTTCGCGGTGCGTTCCGGAGTAATCAGACCCTCAGATTCCAAAAAGCGAATCTTCGACACCGTCACGTCCGGGAACTGCTTCTGCACGTGCTTCAGCGTTACGCCAATAGACATGGGCTTTTGCTTGGTCTTCTTGGCCGCCGAAGATGCTGTTGCTGCAGCTGCGGTGGACTTCTGAGCGCTCACGATGGGACTACTACTGCTTTCTACGCGGATTCACTTTGACAAAGGGCAGGCACAGTGAGGAAGCAAGACCGGCTGCTCCCCTCGTACCCCCGCTTCGTCCTTGCTGACGGGTACTGCCCTATTTAGGGGCGATGAAGACGAGGCGGAACTTACCAATCTGGATTTCGTCGCCTACTTCCAGTACCTGCGCATTGCGCGGCTCGCGATTGACGTAGGTGCCATTGAGCGATCCGACGTCCACGACCTCGAACTGGCCGTCCTTGGCGCGGAATTCTGCGTGGCGGCGGGAGACGGTGACGTCATCGAGGAAGATGTCCGCTTCCGGGTGGCGGCCGGCGGTGGTGGTCGGCTGATCAAGCAAGAAGCGCGCGCCAGCATTCGGGCCTCGCTTCACGACGAGCAGGGCCTGGCCTTCAGCCAGGTTCTCAGCACCAGCAACGGAGGCGTCGGAACCCGCCGCGGTGCCGTTTTCCATCTCCTTAAGAAGATCAGCGCGGAAGACAGAAGTAGTCTCTGCCTGCGGTTCCGGCGTTCCGGTATTCTCGCTCATTTTTACCTCCGAAGGGTCGGATCGATGTTGACTCATTCCATATTAGCGACTCCGCTGCGCGCGCGAGTCGCCTCTCCACAAATACATTAACGGAAAATGTTTCCTATCCCCTTGAGCACGGAATTTCCCCCGCCAGACAATGGATTATCGGAAACCATATAAGTCCAGGTAGCACTCGGGCGGGACAGTCCATGATCCTCTAGGTGCGCACCATCGGCATCAACAAGCACGGTCTTAAAAGTATCGACGGCATCATCAACCGCGCGCTGCGCCAAATCCTTGAATTCGCGTACCGCGATGCGATGGTATTCATCGATGGGGGTCTCACGGGCAATGGCACGCAAGTGAATGGATTCACGCACGTCATCCATCAGCTCCAAGTGGTCGGCCCACGCCAAGTCGAGGTGGTAGAGCATGATCTCGCGGGCGGCGCGCTCACGGGCATCCACGGGGACGTCGCTTAGCTCGGCGGCGCGATCGGGCGCTCGCTCAGCGAGCTCCTGCCAGGCCTGGTCTGTATCGAGCAACTTGGCGCGGCGCTCATCGATAATGATGCGCTGATCCGCCAGCAGCTGGTTGTACTTCCACGTCTGCGCGTGAATCTCCAGCAACTGGCCTTCCGTCACCCGCTGACAGTGTGCGATGAAGTCCCGAACACGCTTGGATTCAATGAGGCCATCGGCGTCTGGACGCGCCGACAGGGACTCATCTTCCCCACCTTGCTGAACTACGTCGTCCTCCAAGGAGACGAAGAAGAGAGACATGCCCGGATCTCCCTGCCGGCCCGCACGGCCGCGCAGCTGGTTGTCTAAGCGTGAGGAACGGTGCCGCGAGGTGCCAAGTACTGCCAAACCGCCCTTCTCGACGACCGCGTCGCGGTCAGCTTCGTCCGCGCCGCCCAGCTTGATATCGGTGCCGCGGCCCGCCATCTGTGTTGAAACGGTCACGCGCCCCACGTCACCTGCCTCCGCAACAATCCGCGCTTCGTCCTCGTCGTTCTTAGCGTTGAGGACGTTGACAGTAATGCCGCGCTCACGCAAAGCTGCAGCGAGGTCCTCGGATTCCGCGACATCGTGGGTACCCACGAGGACCGGCTGACCCGTGCTGTTGATCGCAACGATCTCGTTGACGATGGCGCGCGATTTTTCATCCACAGACGCGTAGATGCGGTCAGCTTCGTCGAAGCGCTGCAATTCCTTGTTGCGGTCGATGACCGAGACGTGCAGGTCATAAAACTGTCGCAACTGGTCGGTGGCCTCCACCGCGGTGCCCGTCATGCCACAGACCAAGGGGTAGCGACGCATGAGCTCCTGCAGCGTAATGGTGTCGAGGATGCGCCCACCTTCTGATACCTCCAGGCCCTCTTTGGCCTCCACCGCTGCCTGGAGTCCATCCGGCCAGCGTTGTAGCTCGGCCACGCGGCCGCGGGAGGCGTCGATAAGCTGCAGCTTTCCGTCCGTGATGATGTAGTGAATGTCACGGATGAGCAGCGCCTTCGCGTGTAGCGCCAGGTTGACCTTCACCAATACGGAGCCGATATTCTCCTCCGAATACAGCGAGTCAATGCCCAACTCCCGCTCTACTCGAGCCGCACCATCATCGGTGAGCGCCACCGTGCGGCCGTCCTCCGCGATGACGTAGTCCTGCTCCTCGCGCAAGTGGGAGACCACGTTGGTGATGTGGCCCGTAGATTCCTCACCGGGGCGATTTCCGGCGAGGACGAGGGGGACGAGGGCTTCGTCGACAAGCACCGAGTCGGCCTCATCCACCAACGCCACGTCCGCGCGCGCCTGCACCGTCTGTTCCCGGGAGGTGATCTGGTTATCTCGCAGCACATCGAAACCGAGCTCATTAACCGGCGCATAAATGATGTCGGAAAGGTAAGCCCCGCGTCGCTCTTCCGGCCCCATTTTCTCCGTCACGGAAGCCACCGTGAGTCCAAAGAACTCCACGAGTGGGCGCATCCATTCGGCGTCACGCGCCGCTAGATAATTATTAACCGTCACCAAGTGGACGCGCTTGCCGGTGAGCGCGAAACCAGTCGCGGCCATGGCACCCACCAGTGTCTTTCCCTCACCGGTGGCCATTTGGATGACGTCACCTTCAAGAAGACGCAATACGGCCTGGGACTGGACATTAAACGGCCGCATACCGAGCTTACGTTCACTCGCCACAGCCAGGGCCGCGAGGAAACGAGACTTATCTGCAATTACCCCGTCTTTCACGCAAGCGCGCGCAGTGGCGGCAACGTCAGCATCCGACAGGGCCGCAATGTCCCCCACTGCTGAATCGGCTGCCATCACGACAGCCTTCGATTTCTTGTTGTTGCGCTCGGACTGCGCGCCCATTGCCTTCCAGAACCAATCGAATGCGCCCATGAGCACTCCTCCATCCTTGTGCGTCATACAGGTCTTCTATCGACTCTAGTCAACCCCGGTTCGCAAGCGTGCGTTCGCCCTTATATCCTTGTGGGCATGCAATCCGTGAACGTGTCGCTCCCTTCCAGCACCGGTACCGCGATGGCCGGAACCATCGATTTTCCCGACTCCCCTCCGCAAGCCTTCGCTATCTTCGCGCACTGTTTTGCCGGTTCGCGCCATACGCCGGGCGCGGCCCGCGTGAGCAAACAGCTGACCAACTTTGGCATCGCCACCCTGCGCTTTGATTTCCCGGGTTTGGGCCAGTCCGAGGGCAATTTCGCGGACACCTGCTTCAGCCAAAATGTCGCCGATATCCAGGCCGCCGCCGACTGGCTGGCTGCCAATTATTCCGCTCCGCAGGTACTCATGGGGCACTCGCTCGGTGGCGCCGCTACCCTTGCCGCAGCCAACAGCATCCGCTCCCTCAAAGCCGTCGCCACCATCGGGGCACCCTTCGACCCAGCGCACTCCGTGCTCCATTACGCCGACAAGATCGGCCAGGTCGATGCTAATGGCGAAGTCGAGGTCACTTTGGGTGGCCGCGAGCTGACCATTTCGCGCCTTTTCCTCGAAGATCTCGCTGAGACAAACCCGGAGGAGTACCTCCCGCGCCTGCGCAAGCCCCTGATGGTGCTGCACTCCCCCATTGATCAGACCGTGGGCATTGACAACGCACAGAATATTTTCCGTACCACGCGCTACCCCAAGTCCCTGGTCGCCTTGGACAAGGCCGACCACCTCTTAACTAAGCAAGGCGCAGCAGCCCGTGCCGCCGACCTCATCGGGGCGTGGGCAGAGCAGTTCATTGTTCCGGAGAACCTTCCCGCACCTGTTGCTGAGGACTCGGCCGTTGCCATTCCGGCCGTGGGCACGAAGATGGGCGTCGTGGTGCGCCACAACGATCGCTCGGTAACCGCCGACCGTACCAAGAAGGATGGCGGCAAGGGCCAGGGCTTCACCGCCGAAGGCCTGCTCATGTCCTCCCTGGCTGCGGCAAGCACCCAGGCCATCAGGGCGGCGGGCAAGGAGCAGAAGATTGATGCCAAGGCTCTGGAAGCAGTGAGCGTCAGCATCACGCAGCAGTCCGCCTCTAGCTTCACCCGTACGGTCTCGCTGCCGACCTCGCTGACCGAAGCGCAACAACGCGCGCTGGGCGACGCCTCTGCGAACACCCCCATCGACGCCCTCCTAGCGGCCGAAGTGACCACGACCGTCACGACCACCGCTGAGAAGTAACGCACGCATGATCGTTCTCAACCCACTTGATCCCGCTGCGCGCTGCCCTTGCGGTACCGGTTTAACGTTTGGTGAGTGCTGTTCGCGCTACCACGCCGGTACTCCTGCGCCCTCCGCGGAAGCCCTCATGCGCTCGCGCTTTAGCGCTTTCGTCGCCGGCGACGAGGATTATTTGCTGCGTACCTGGGACCCCGAAACCCGCCCCGAGCGCCTCGATCTAGCGGATACTGGGATCCGCTTCTACCGCCTCGACATTATCGACACCGTCGCCGGCGGCCCCTTGGACCAGACCGGCATCGTTGAATTCGAAGCCTTTTACAAGGGGGCCGCGAAGGGCTCGCAGCGAGAGCGCTCCTCTTTCCACCGCCAAAACGGGCAGTGGGTCTATTCCGCCGGAGAGTTTTAGCTGCCGCTAAAACAAGGGTGGACTGGGATTTGTTGTGGCGAATACCCTTGGTGTAATCTGTAGCAGTTGCACCAAATGGTGCGGCGGCGGACTATGGCGCAGTTTGGTAGCGCACTACACTGGGGGTGTAGGGGTCGCAGGTTCAAATCCTGTTAGTCCGACAAAATTTAGGCTGGTCAGAAAACTCTGACCAGCCTTTTCTTCTGGAACGAGTCGACGGGTTAAGGCTTAAGCCTTGGGTTACTACGCCCACGGTAAATAGAGGTCAAATAATTTTTTTAGCGCTTATTTACCGTGAACGACATGTATCGCCAAGCAAGGCCACTCCATGTTTCTCACCCTCATGGGGTAGATAGTGTTTCAAACTCTGGCCAAAGCTCGGGTTAGGGCACTATTACAATCCATGGAATTGTTATTGATCTACCTCGCAGTGGTGTTTGGCTGCGGCCTCGTTGCGTGGGCGGTGCGATTGCCGCCTCTCATCGGGTTTCTCGTCGCTGGCTTCGCGCTCAATGCCGGGGGTATCGAGCACGTTGAAGCGTTAGATCTTTTCGCCGACATTGGTGTCACGCTGATGCTTTTTGCAATCGGGTTGCGCCTCGATCTGAGGGCCTTGACCGACAAGGCTGTCTGGCTTACCGCCACCGCCCACGTGCTCGTGATGACCCTCCTCGGCATGGGTTTTATCACGGCTCTCGGCGCACTCGGCGCATTCGGTCCGACCAGTTTTTCGATAGCGGTCAACGTCGCCCTCGTGCTGAGTTTTTCCAGCACCATCGTGGTCGTCAAAATCTTGCAAGACCGCGGCGATGAACAAGCCCTCTACGGCAATATCTGCATCGGCGTCCTCATCATGCAGGACATCATCGCTGTCGTCTTCATGAGCATCCTGCGGGGAGAGCCACCAAGCTTAGCGGCCGTGTTGCTTGTCCTCATCGTCCCGCTGCTAGCGCTGACTACTCGCCGCTGGTACAAGCTCGGGCACGGTGAGCTGGGCGCGCTCTTTGGCATCGTCATGGCGCTGCTGCCTGGTTATGCTCTCTTCGAGTGGGTCGGCCTCTCCGGAAGCCTCGGCGCGCTCATCATGGGCGTGGTGCTCTCCCGCTCCCCTGGCGCAGAACAGCTCAGCCATTCACTGTTTACCCTCAAAGAACTGCTGCTGGTTGGCTTTTTCGTCAACATCGGTTTCCTGGGCCTACCAACGTGGCACAACATCGTCGACGCCGGGTTGCTCCTGCTGCTTTTGCCCATCCAGGGCCTCGCTTACTGGGCAATCCTGTGGATGTTGGGACTGCGCAACCGCACTTCTGTCCTTGCTTCCCTGTTGCTGGCGAACTACTCTGAGTTCGCCCTTATCATTGCCGCTGTGGGAGTACAGGACGGCTGGCTCAACCAACGCTGGCTGCTGTCACTCGTGCTCGCTGTTTCGTTGAGCTTTGTCATCTCGGCAATCCTCAACCCACAAAACGTCTCGCGAGCTACACACCTAGCCAAGCGACTGCCGGCCCGCCCACCGCACAAGATTCACCCGGAGGATCGCCCCATCGAGCTTGGCGACGCCCATGCGCTCGTCCTCGGCGTAGGACGGCTCGGCCTTTCCTGTTACAAGGAGCTCGTCGACGTCTACGGCGCCAAGGTTTTGGGAGTGGAACACGATCCAGCACGAGTTCGCCATCTCCAAGAGAGTGGCTACAACGTCGTGGAGGGCGATGCAACAGATATCGACTTCTGGGAGCGCGTCAAGGACAGCCACCAGATCGATATGATTATGCTCGCCATGCCGGCCCAGCACGCGAACGTAGACGCCGTCAAGGAAATCTACGCTTCCCGCATCAATACCGAAGAATGCACCATCAGCTCGGTGGCCATGTACCGTGAAGACGTCGAGGACCTGCAGGAGCTCGGGCTCAGTGTCGTTGTGCACTTGCAGGACGGTGCCGGCGAATCCCTAGCGGAGCGAACTTTTACGGAGAATCAGCTACGGCACTTGCGCAACGAGGGCGAGCTTTAGGAAAACGTCCTCCGCGGCATCCAGCCCGCTCCCTGCTGAGACCGGCTCCTGTGTCCGGACTCAGCGTCCAATGGGTGCTTAGCTGTTAGCACGCCACGGGATCCCCTCCTTGGGCAGGTAGCCCAAAAGGTAGAGGTAATCCATCGCGCCCAGAATAGAAACGACGAGACCGCCACCGAGGATAGCTGCGAGGAATGTGTAGCCAGCCATGGAGGAGGAATCGACGTCCTTTCCGTCTTGACCGTCTTTGCCATCCTTCCCGTCAGCGCCGTCGCGGCCATTTAGACCGTTAAGACCGTCGCGCCCGTCCTGGCCATCGACGCCATCGCGGCCGGGTGCGCCCGGTGCACCGTTGGCACCGTCGCGGCCATCCTTGCCGTCGATACCATCCTTACCGTCTTTTCCATCGCGGCCTGGTTCACCGTCCTTACCGTCTTTGCCGTCCTGAGCCTCAGCACCGTCGGTGGTAGAAGTCGAGGGTTCGGTCGTCGTAGGCGTCTCAGACTCCGATTCCTCGGGCTCGGTGGTCTCAGAAGGGCTCGGCGTTACTGAGCTAGACGGCTCAGAAGACTCGGGGGATTCTGAAGGCTCAGTGGTATTAGACGTCGAAGGAGAAGCGGGCTCGTCGTTGCTTACTTTCTTGCCGTTCAGCATATCCGCACACTTCTGACCAGCTGGTGCATTGATTTCTGCGAGCGCGGAGGCAGAAGCCGAAATATCTGAGAGAGTAGACTCAATTTCCTTTCGCTGGGTCTTGCTCAACTTCAAATCCTTGGCTGCGCTGGCGCCTGGGAAGAGACCTGCGATGGTGACAGCGGCATTGAAGATCTTCAGAACGGTGGCCACACCAGTGCCAAAAGCACCGTCAGCAAACTTGATGAGGCCAGAAACGGTCTTCTTGGCGGCATCTGGATTCTTTAAGTCCACCTCTGCATCAGCGTTATCAATCTTGGCGATGGCCATGCCTTGCGCGCGTGCGAGATCCCAGGTGACGTCCTTGTTTGCCTCACCATCACGAACAAGTTTGGCAATTCCCTCCCACGAGCTTGCGCCAATCTTCTTGATGAAGTCAGAAGGCACAAGTTCACCGACGACTGGGATTACTTCCCACACCGTCTGGAGCAGCTTGTTTCCACCGTCGTAGAAAGCCCGTGCAAGGTCCAGCTTGCGCTCGAGAATCTCGCCTTCTTTGCCTGGGGCATCGGTGATCTCACACACCAATTTGCCGTTCTTCTCTACGACCTTGATAGTCGCGTCAGCCGTCGATGCCTCGGCGGTTTCCAGCTCATCGAGTGTCGTTGGCTTGCCGTTTTCCGCGCCGTAGAAGCCAAAGTCGTTGTCTCGGGATTCACGCTCCAACTCCTCAATGGTGTTGTCGCCAGCGTTGTTTGAATCGATCAGGTTGCCGTCTTCGTCGAAGGCGGTGCCATTGACGTCGACAGTGTCAGCGCCGGACTGTTCGTGGACAAAAGACGTATCGCTCGGCTCCTCAACGGCGAAGGTCTGCGGGGCGACAATAACGGAAGAAAAGGTTGCTACGGCCACTGCGGTGGCAACGATGCGAGAGTGTAGGGAACGCATGCGAAGTCTTTCTTGCAAGTTGATGAGCACACACTTAACACAGTGAGCTAAGTGCTTAAGGTTCGGACGTGGTCACCATACAACCGTCGAAATATATTTTCTACATTTGAGTAACTAATCGTTACCCCCGTTTGGAAACCCCCAGTTCAACATCAGTGCAGTTCACAGCGTCAACATCGTTGACAATACGATTATCTTACCCCCATCACCAACGGGCAACTTGCGGATAGACGCCGAGTTTAGCCGCCGGCACCCCGGCCCTCCCTAGGTGCCAATAGAAAGAACTACCCGCTTTCACATTAAGAAAGCGGGTAGAGAAACGGCGACGATGACGCGCCAAGAGGCAATTCTCAGTTACGTTGCTGCATTAGTCAGTCGTTCCACTAAGACTGCGCATGATGCCACCAAATTCAATGTCCATATAGTGGGTGAGAATCTCGAAAATATAGTCTGAATCAAATCCACGCAAGGGACCCTTGGTACTCAGCATGGCTAGACCATGAGCGCCCGCCCACACGGAAATTACCAAGGTGAAAAGAACCCACGGAGTGCGCGGCCCGTCAACTTCATCGATTGCCTCACGCATGAGAGACATAATGAAGCCAAAAGCCCGTCCAAATTCGCTAAAGTCACGTTGGAGCTCAACCGCTTTGTTCGCGTTCGGCAAAAAGTCGTCCTCGAAGGACATGGGAACAATCGGCCCGGACGCGATCTTGATGAGAGCTTCAAAGCCCTTCGGATCAGCCAGCGCATGCGAGACGTAGCCGTACCCGGTGGCCTTAATCTTGGACATTACTTTAGCGTCTTCCGGAAGCGCAGCTACCTGCCGGAAAATGAACTCATAGTTGACTTTGTCCAAATACCGCTCAAGGAAGCTGGCCAGCTCTTGATCGCTTTCAATCAGGTGCTCAGCTTCCTGCACACTAAGGCCCGCCCGCTTCGCAGCACCACCGATATGAAGACCGGTAACGCCGTGGTCAAGCGCCTCCTCAATAGCACCACGCAGCAACGCCGTACGCTGTTCATCCTCGGTTCCCCGTGGGTAATCCTTGGCCTTTGCTATCAACGCCTCCGGCTGCTCTCCCGCCAAGCCATAAGGAATAGTGCGCTCGACGCGCTCTCCCCTAAAGAATGGGTAGAGGCCGACACTCAGCGTGTCCATAACAGCGCCAAATGTCTGCTTTTTCGCTGCCGGCGACAGGTAACGCAGGATTCCTTCAGCTGCCAGTTGCGTCACGCCGTGTAGGTGGGAAAAAATCGACAGCGCCGACAACAAGGTTCCACTAACATCAGGATCTACTCCGCCAGATTCCTTGATAGCCTCCTCGGTCAACTCAAAAAGAATCTGCATGATAGGACATATTTCGACATCCCCATCAGGATTAACAAAGTCCTCTGCGGTGACGCCGACCCGAGGCGTTGCATGAACCGCAGAAAATGCCGCAAAGGCAGAGGGATCCTCCACCGCGAAGGAGAAATACGCCAGCGCCGTGGCGCGAAGCTTATCCACGGCCGTCGCATTCTCAGGCAAACGCTGGAGATGCAGATCAACGACTGAGGTCAGCGCCTCGTTCAGGGTGCGCTTGGTTTCATTTACAAGCTCAGCTTCAGAGGCAAAGAGCTCTTGGGCTTCCGCTAGCGGAACATCCACTTGATCGGCCACCTCCCGGAGGCGCACCTCATCAATGCCCGCTTTGGCAATAACCCGACCGGCCTGCTCAATAAGGAGCTGGCGCGAGGGTTGGTTACCTTGTTCCACACCTACTGAAGTAATCACAGAATTCAGCTTACCTAGGAAACAATCACTTTTAGGCCCATAAACAAAGGATAGGAATATACACAGGTTTTCTTAAGCTTTTGCCCGCACTGCAAGACAATCCACCCCGTCACCCCAAATCCAAAGTATACGTTGCTGTAAAACTTATACAGTCCCGCCCGCTATGCGGACGGGACACCTGAGCGTTCAGGCTACGTGTCACACAACGCCGGAACCTTGATGTGGTTCGGAACCAAGCGCGACAATCGCTTTACTTCTGCTCATCCCCCTGGGGAGCCTCAGCACCCTGGTTGCCAATGCGCTCATCGAGCTGGTCGCGAGCGGAGTCAATCTTATCCGCCTTGTCCTCACCCAGCTTGCCCTTAGCAAAATCTGCACCCTTATCCAGTGCGCTATCCGAAATCTGCTCGCCCTTATCGGAGTTCAGAGCATCCTTCGCCTTGTCAAAAATACCCATTACTTTGTTCCTTCCTTAAGTAAATACTGCCCTAACAGTGGTGACCCTCACGGCTCGAATGTGCCAAATACTGCGTAATGCCGGTGACAGTGGGAGACGTTAACCGGCTCCCCGCGCAACAAGCACGTGCACTACGGTCGCCACATTCAAGCTGAGCGCCATCACGTCACCCCACCGTACCGACGAGCCGTACTCTTCGCCACAAACGTTATAAATCGTTATACATCTAGAGCACGAGTTAAAGGAAGACTTTCACACACTGAGAGTTCTCAGAATCGTTCTTAAAGTCTACCCCCTCCGGTTACCCCTTTTCGTTCAACAACTTGGCGCGTGCCGCCACTCTCTCATTTGTGAACCCTTGTACTCTGGGACACAATTCACATGTGCTCATTCTTGCCGCGTCGCGCGGCACGTACTGCACAACGTCATTGACCGCTCACTTACCTTTAAAGATCGAAGTCGAAACCTCGGCGCACCACAATGCCTTCCTTTCATTCTCATTCCGCACACCAATCTGTAGCTCGTCGTTCTGAAGAGCTGCCTTCCTCTGAGCTAGACATTCCCTCAGCCCCTCATGGCAAATCGGTCTTTGGCCTTGTGTGGCCGGGTAAGGAGGCGGCTGCGGCGCAGGCCACGAACAAGGCCACTCGCACAAGAACACTGATGAGCGGTCCTCATTCGGCCCCCAACAGCGTGACGGTGGCGGATAATCTCGACGCCTTAAAGGATTTCATTGCACAGGGGATGCGAGCGGACATCATCTACATTGATCCGCCCTATAACACCGGCAAAGATTTTGTCTACCGCGATAATTTCCGCCAACGCCGAGAAATGCGCTCACAGCATTTTGGGCAGTGGCATGCCGAGTGGCTTTCTATGATGTTGCCACGCTTGATCCTGGCTCGTGATGTGCTCGCCGATACCGGCTTCATCATCGTGTCCATCGGTGAGTCAGAAAGCGCTCACCTGCGCCTACTACTCAACGAGGTTTTCGGTGAGGACTGCTTCGCCGGGCAATTCATTTGGAAGAAGGGCGGGACCGGGAAGAATGATTCCAAATATGCGGTTCTCGAGCACGAGTACATCCTTTGCTATGCCAAGTCACCTTCAAATGCCGGATTCAACCTGGACTTGGAAGCGCACACTTCAACCCGCTATAACCACAGCGATGAGAAAGGGAATTATTCACTCGTGCGGTTGGATTCTAAGACCTTGGGATACTTACCAAGCCTCGACTTTCCCATCGTTGGCCCCAATGGCCACGAATATTGGCCGCACCAGCCGGAGGGCAAGTCGGGCGTCGCGCGGTGGCGTTGGGGTAAAGACAAGGTCGCTGAGCATTATGAGGAGCTGGTCTTTCGACGCGGCTTTGTCTACACCAAGAACTACGAAAAGAAGGGTGCGCGTCCCCGTTCCATTCTCGATGGAGAGCGTTTTGGGGTAACCCGAACAGGCCGTCGTGACGCCGAAGAAGCACTTGGTGTCACGGGAGTCTTCGACTTCCCCAAACCTGTGCGCCTCATCAAGCATCTACTGTCCATCACCGGCGGCACGGACGCGGTAGTCCTTGATTTCTTTGCAGGCTCAGGAACCACTGCCCAAGCCGTCGTTGAGCTCAACCGCGAGGATAACGGTCAACGCTCATTCCACTTGGTCCAAATACCCCACCCCACCGAGCCGTCTAGTGCCGCGCGCCACGCGGGTTTTGAAACGGTCGCGGATATCTGTCTAGCGCGGGTTCGCTCCCTCGATACTCCTTGTGCGCATTTCACCTTGAGGTGATAGCCCGGCTCTAGGCCACATTATGCTCTTCTGTGCCTTCGGGCCTGCCAGGGATTCCGAAGAAATCTAGCACCGCATCGGTGGCGAAGCCTTCGCCCACCTCAATTTTCGTGGAGTTGTTACCACCCGGCCACACGTGAGATCCCCCCTCAATGCGGATGTGCTGAAGCGGAGCCTGGCACCCAGTCCACGTCTCTCTGGTCGCACCGTTTGTGAGGCGCACCGACTCGACGTCGCCGCGGCACTTGTTGCGTTTCTGATGCTGCCCGAGCACCTCTGCAACGGAAGAATAAGCCGTGCCATGACGCACACCGCCTTCATAGTTGACCACGGGATCCTTAGTTCCGTGAATGTCCAAACGGCCTACCGGACGATCAGAGCAATCCGTATGGATTCCTTCGTAGTATGCAGCTGACACGGTAGCTACTGAACGAAAAGTCCCTGGCATCCGGCACGCCAAGAAGGCCGCAAACCCTCCGCCATTAGACAATCCAGCCGCGAAAATGGCATTGTCGTCCACCTCATAAGTGGCCCGCAGGCTATCCACTATTGTGCGCACAAAGTCGAGGTCTTCTTCCGCGCTCGTCACTGCGTAAGGTGCTGGGGCCCACGCCGCCTTCTCCCCAGCAGGGTAAGCCACGATGGCATCAGCAGCATCAAACTGGCTGTACTTCTCCATATTCTCAGGCGAATCCGTATACCCGTGGAAAGAAAGCAGCACCGGCCACGCGCGCTCCGGGGTGTAATTCTCAGGCACGTGAAGTAGGAAACTGCGCCCAGAGGCTAGCTTCATCTTCTTTGTGTGCCCCGGCTCAGGGCCGACGAGCATGGGCGCTACCGGGATACCGAGATCATTTGTCCATGCTGATTCAGGTGTCGGGGATGTCGGGGCTTCCTGGGATGTTCCACACGACGCCAACGCTAGCGCGCAGACAGCGCTGGCCGCTAGACCGACGAGCGTGTGCACTGGGCGCGGCCATGCTGTAGACGTTTTACCCATTGTTCCCCCTCAACACTCTCACTTCTGCGCGCCAATAAATCCTCGTCCACCTTAAAACATCGCACCGACATCTACGAACCCGCAGCGCCACGGTAAGTTTGGAAGCATCATGTGCTCTTCGCCTTCCGAACCATCTGTTTCCTCCAGCGCCTCTCCCGCTCACCCTCTGCCCGAGCACTACCCCAGCTACCGTCGGGCTTCGGGGAAGGAGGCGCCCAGCTTCGGCACTGCCCAACGACGCAGGCATTCCGCGCAAGCTTTTAGCGAAGGCGCGGAGACCTACCATGACGTGCGCCCTGGTTACCCACGCGAAGTGTCGCAGCTCATCGCTTCTGCACACACAGTTCTCGATGTTGGTGCAGGAACCGGCAAGCTCACTGAATCCCTGACCAATTCCGTCGTCTATGCCAGCGATCCATCCCCCGACATGACGCGTGTCCTGCGCCGGCTCGGAGTGCCGTGCTGGCGCGCCACCGCCGAGAACACAGCGCTCGCCAGCTCCTCCCTTGATGCCCTCACCTGCGCGCAAACCTGGCATTGGGTCGACGTCGACCAGGCATGTGCAGAATTCGACCGAATCCTTCGGCCGGGTGGCAAGGTCCTTTTGGTATGGAACACCCTTGACGTCAATGCAGACCCGTGGATCCTGCGTCTTTCCCGCATCATGCACTCCGGTGATGTCCACCGTCCCGGCTTTTACCCATCCTTTACCGCGCCGTGGACACTGCGTGAGGAGCTGCGCCTTACGTGGGAACACGAGCTCGCCCCTGAGGACCTGCATGAGCTAATGCATACTCGCTCGTATTGGCTTCGCAATGGGGAAAAAATCCACGAGCGCATGACCTACAACCTCAATTGGTACCTCTATGAGCACATGGGTTTTAAGCCCGGCCAGGTCCTGCGTATTCCGTACCGAACTGATGCTTTCGTGCTGGCGCGCTCAAGTGAGTAGCCACCTCCGTCAACCATGACAACTGTCATCCCGGATTCGTGACACCCTGTCTACGCTGCGAAAACCTTCGCGCCATAGCGTGAAGGTATGAGCACGACACGTACCACCCCACCAGCAATCGACGTCACCGGTGTAAGCAAGACCTTCAACGCCTCCTCCCGCAACCCTGTGCGCGCGCTTCACGACGTCTCTTTTAGCATTCAGCAAGGTGAAATCGTCGGCCTCTTAGGCACCAATGGCGCCGGCAAGACCACGCTGCTTGACCTCATCCTGGGACTGACCACCCCAACCTCAGGGTCTATTAGTGTGCTTGGCGCCTCTCCATCTCATGCCTCTAAAAGTGGGCGTATCGGTGCCGTCATGCAAACTGGCGGCTTATTACCGGAGATAACCGTGAAGGAAACCCTTGAGCTTCTCGGTGCCGCGTTTCCCGTCCACCGCCCCTATAAGGAGATCATCGAGCGCGCCAACTTGGGCTCTATCCTCTCGCGTCGGGTGGGCAAGTGCTCTGGCGGCGAGCAACAACGTCTGCGCTTCGGGCTGGCCTTGTTGGGAGATCCGGAAGTGCTGCTTCTCGACGAACCAACCGCAGGCATGGACGCCGGCGCCCGCCGTCATTTTTGGGAGGCCATGCACGAGGAGGCAAGCGCTGGGCGAACGATTCTTCTCACCACTCACTATCTCGAAGAGGCCGATACGTTTGCCCAACGCATCATCATGCTCAACAGGGGCGAGATTCAAGCTGATGGATCTACCGAGGAGATCCGCAATGCAAACGCCACCCGTACCATCCGTGCCAGCTTCCCCAACGGCATCCCGGACAACCTCGAGACCGAGTCTTTCCCAGGAGTGCTGTATCAAGAGCACACAGACACCGGTCTGTCCATCACGACCCGAGACTCTGATGCACTTGCTCGCTACTTACTCACCGAAACCACGGCCCGGGACATCACAATTTCTGGCCATAGCCTCGAAGACTCCTTTATGGAGCTCTCTAACGCTTCCCCCGACACGACTACCCCATAAGGAGACCCCACGATGAGCATCAACAATGCCGTAACTCCCACGCTCGGGACAACCCTCAACTACGCGGCCCACGACCTTAAACGTCTGCGCCGAGACCTGCCCACGCTCTTTTTCAGCATCGGCCTGCCAATCATTTTCTATATCCTCTTTGGCGCGATGCAAGAGTACGGCGACATCGAATTCAACGGTGGGAATGTCGCCGCACTGGTCATGATCGGCATGGCGCTCTATGCAGGAGCCACTGGCGCTGTGGGTGCAGCCGGATCTATGGTCGCAGAGAATCGCGCGGGTTGGGGCCGCCAACTAGCGCTGACTCCCCTTCGGTCTTCCCAGCTAGCCGTTGCCAACTTTCTCAACATCTCGGTTCGTGCCATCCTGCCCATTGCCGCTGTCTTCATTACCGGTGGGCTGACAAAGGCGTCCATGCAGCCGGACCAGTGGACGCTAGCTTTTCTCATAACTGTTGTCTGCGCCATTCCCTTCGGCTTCTACGGCATGGCCTGCGCTATGCTCATTCCCTCGGAAAACACCGTCTCCGTAGCGACCTCGACCATCGTCATACTTGCGTTTGCCGGGAACGTATTCATGCCGCTGAAGGAATCGCTGTTGGAGGTAGGTCGCTTCACCCCAATGTATGGCGCGCAAGCGCTTGCCCGTTGGCCTCTTTCTGAAGGCTCCCAGATGATCAATGGCGAACGCCTCTTCATTGAGGACCCGATCTGGTACGCATACGTTAATATCGCTGTATGGACGGTGGTGTTCGTCGGGCTATGCCTGCTTTTGCACAAGCGCGACAAGGAGCGAGCATGATGCGGAACTTCAGACCGCGTGACGCTGCTTTCGCCGCTGTCTGGCTCATCTTTCTCCTACCGGTGCTGCTGCAGATCCTCCTCCAGCCCAGCTATTCCACCGCCCAGCGAACCTGGGCGGTTATTATCACCGCGGTGTTTTGTGCTGCTTACCTTGTCTCTTTCGGTACGGTGCACGACTATCCACGTGGGTGGTCCCATAACCATCGAGTAGCTATCCGGTGGGTTATTCTCGCGCTGATCGCGCTTGCCGCCGTCCCTTCTCACGGCGCCTGGATTGTGGTCTTCGTGCCCTACCTCGGGGCCTTGGTAGCCTTCACTTTGCCTCTCAAAACCGCAGCCGTGATCATCACGGTCACTGGAATCCTAGCTAGTATCCCTGTCTGGTTGTTCGATCGCCCGCGCTTCGTTGACCTCGCAATCATTCTCTTCGGGTGGCCCCTCCTTATTTTGGCGCTCGGTGCCCTCTCCCAGCGCGAAGACACCGAAACAGCGTTGCGCCACGACCTGGATCTGGCCCAGCAACGAGAAGACATTGCCTCAGATATTCACGATCTCCTCGGCCATACCCTCACGGCTATCAACCTCAAGGCCGAAGTGGCCCGCCGGCTCATCGACCGCGACCCTACCAAGGCCGCTGCCGAGCTCGAGGAGATTAGTTCGCTGTCTCGGTTATCCCTTGCCGAGGTCCGCTCCACTGTTACTCGCATGAAGAACCCCACCTTTGCTGGCGAAATTCAAGCCGCGCGGCGCATTCTGGAAACCGCCGGAATCCAAGCTCACCTTCCAGAGACTCTCACCCAGCCACGGGCTCATGAAGATCTGTTCTCGTGGGCACTGCGCGAGCTCACCACCAACGTTGTACGTCATTCGGGTGCCACGCAGTGCTGGGTGATTCTCACTGAGGATTCCCTCCAGGTCACGGACAACGGCAACGGCTTCACGGAGGATGCCACGCAGGCGCTTGCCGACGGCCTCACGGGTCTCGCCGGCCTTCGCCACCGTGCAGAAGCTGTCGGTGGCGAGGTCATTACTCAGCGTGCCGAAGGTGTGACCACGGTCCTCCTCGCCTTGGACGGCCACCGGCTGATTCAACAGGTGCGATAGTTATGAGCGAACACATCCGCGTACTCATCGCCGAAGACCAATCCCTGGTCCGGGGCGCTCTCACCGCTTTGCTGAGTACCGAACCCGACATCGACGTCGTTGCCGAGTGTTCCACCGGAGCCGAGGTCGCCGCACTCGTTGCTGAGCATCAGGTAGACGTCGCTCTACTCGACATTGAGATGCCCGGAATGAACGGTATCGATGCCGCAAAGTCTATCGCCAATACTCACTGCCGCAGCCTCATCGTCACCACGTTTGGCCGTCCCGGTTACGTCAAACGCGCCCTCAACGCGGGCGTCGATGGCTTCCTCGTCAAAGACACTCCCCCGGAGGAACTCGCCGATGCCATCCGCCGCGTCCACTCGGGTCTGCGTGTCATCGATCCGCAGCTTGCTCAGGACATACTCTTTACTCCCGACAACCCGCTGAGCGAACGGGAAGTCGAGGTGTGCCGCCTACTGGTTCGCGGCCTCGGCTCCGCCGATATCGCAGCACACCTCCATCTCAGTGGCGGTACGGTGCGCAACCACGTGTCCGCCATTATGACGAAGACACAGGCAAGTAACCGATTTGAGGCCGCGCGCGCGCCGAGGCAAACGGCTGGATCTAGACGCTTGCGTGCTCTCAGCCCACACTAGCTATCGGCGTTGACGGCGCTCGCGCACGCGCACCGCGATGCGCACGGGCGAGCCATGGAAACCGAAACGCTCGCGGAACTTGCGCTCCAAATAGCGGCGATAGCCCGCATCCAAAAAGCCGGTGGTAAACAGCACGATAGTCGGCGGCTGTGTCGAGGCCTGGGTAGCGAACAGCACGCGCGGGAGGCGGTTGTTGTTCATCGGCGGCGGGTTCGCAGCAATCGCCTCACGCATCCAGTTGTTGAGCTGACCAGTAGACACGCGCTGGTCCCAGCTCTCGAGAGCCTCAATCATGGCAGGCTCTAGCTTCTGCAGGGCGCGGCCAGTCTCCGCAGAGATATTCACGCGGGTCACCCACGGCAGGTGACGCAGGTTCTCATCGATTTCGCGCTCCAAGTAGTAGCGGCGATCCTCGTCCACAAGGTCCCACTTATTGAAGGCGATGACCAGGGCCTTACCGGCTTCCAGAATCATGTTGAGGACGCGCTGGTCTTGCTCGGAGACTTCCTGGGAGGCGTCGATAAGCATGATGCATACCTCGGCAGCATCAATCACGCCGCGCGTGCGCAGCGAAGCGTAGTACTCATGGCCCTGCGCGTTCTTAACCTTCTTGCGCAGGCCCGCGGTATCAATGAACTTCCACAGGCGCTGATCTAGCTGCACCAAGGAGTCAACTGGGTCGACCGTCGTGCCGGCGGCATTGTCCACGACGGAGCGCTCCTCCGCCGTCAGCTTATTCAGAAGCGAGGACTTGCCCACATTCGGCTTGCCCACCAGCGCCACGCGGCGAGGCCCGGAGGTAATCGAAGAATGGCGCGGCTCTTCCGGGAACAAACGCAGAATTTCATCCAAGACGTCGGCGCCGCCTCGGCCATGCTGGGCGGATACCGGCCACGGATCGCCCAAGCCCAGCGCGTAGAACTCGGCCATGTCTGCGTACATCGTCTCCGAGTCAAACTTGTTGGAGACGAGGATGACGGGCACCTCAGAGCGCTGCAGCTTTCGGGCCATGACCGCATCGGTTTCGGTGATGCCCACCTTGGTGTCCACGACAAACACGATAACGTCGGCAGTCTCCATGGCCTGTTCTGCCTGGCGCGCGATAGCGGCGTGGATGCCCTTGACGTTCGGATCCCAGCCACCGGTGTCCTGAACGAAGAAGCGCTGGCCGTTCCAGTCCGCCACGTAGGAGACGCGATCACGCGTTACGCCCGGGTGATCCTCCACCACCGCTTCGCGGCGCCCGAGGAAGCGGTTCACCAGGGAAGACTTACCCACGTTCGGGCGGCCGACAACGGCCACTGTGCAGAGGTTTTCCTCCGTGTGCTCCTCGCCCACGCCAAAGGCGTGAGATAGCACCTCCCACTCTTCTTCGCTGAGCGGGTTCTCACCTTCAGCGATATCTTCTTCCTCGCCGAAATCGGCTTCGCCGAACTCGGAGTCGTCGAATTCCGACTCATCGAATTCATAGTCGAAGTCCTCAGAATCGAAATCCTTCTGCGCCCACCCGCCGTGCGGATCGCGCACGACCTCTTCCTCGAGTTTGCCTACCGGGTAATGAAATTCCGTCTCGAATTCTTCCGGCTGCTGTTCGGGGTTCACGTTTGGGTTCTGCGGTCCATTAGTCATGTGAGGCCTCCTTTGCGGCCGATTCTTCGACGACGGCGATGAGGGCATCGAGGACCTCGTCTGGGGTCATCTCAGAGGTATCCACGAGTACGGCGTCCTCGGCTGGGCGCAGCGGCGAGGTGGCACGGGAGGAGTCCGCAGCGTCGCGCCGCTCGACGTCGGCAAGCACGGTGTCAAAATCCGAATCGATGCCCGCCGCACGGTTCTGATCGTGGCGGCGCTGCGCGCGGACCTCGGCGCTGGCCGTCATGAAGGCCTTAGCGGGAGCGTCAGCGAGCACCACGGTGCCGATATCGCGACCCTCCACAATGGCACGGTGTGCCTTCGCGGCAAGGTTCCGCTGCAGCTCCACGAGGTTCTGGCGTACCTCCGGGATGGCAGATACTGCCGACACGTTGCGGGTTACCTCGTCCTCGCGGATCACGCGGGAGACGTCCTCGCCGGCAAAGATGACCTGAGTGGAATCCGGATCATCGGAGACCTCCAGAGGCAGGTTTGCGGTTGCGGCGATGACAGCGTCGGTATCCGCTGGGTCCACGCCCGCGCGCAGCACGGCAAGGGTAGCCACGCGGTACATGGCGCCGGTATCGACATACTTCGCGTCGAGGCGCTTGGCCAACGCGCGGCAGGTCGTGGACTTCCCGGTGCCCGACGGGCCATCCACGGCCAGAACGAGTCCCTGGTTTGGCATGTTTGAAATCATTACATCCCCACCGCCTTGTACAGGCTGGTCAATTCGTTGGAGTTCAATGCGCGCAAGGAGCCGGGCTTCATATCGCCCAGCTGCACGGTGTGGAGCTTGGTGCGCACAAGACGCTGGACCGGAAAGCCGGCCTCCTTCAGCATGCGGCGCACGATGTGCTTGCGGCCTTCGTGCAGCTCAAGACGCACCAGCGAATAGCCCTGGTTTTTGTCCACGATCTGCACATAGTCCGCCTTCGCCGGGCCGTCTTCTAGTTCAACGCCCTCGCGCAGCTGGCGAACCAGCCTCTTATCGGCCTCACCCAAAACGGTGGCCAGGTAGGTCTTGGTGACCTCGTACTTAGGATGCATGAGGCGGTTGGCCAGCTCACCGTCGTTGGTGAGCAAAAGAAGGCCCTCGGTATCCGCATCGAGGCGCCCGACGTGAAACAGGCGCTGGCCTGCCACGACCCGATCCGCTACGACATCGCCCACGCACGGACGACCCATGTCATCCGACATAGTGGACTGCATGCCGCGGGGCTTGTTGAGTACGAAGTACTGAGTTTCTTCGTTGACGTTGATGCGTGTGCCATCGACGCGGATCACGTCCGTGTTGGGGTTAACTCGGGTGCCTTGGGTGATGATGACCTGGCCGTTGACCTCAACGCGGCCCTCATCGATGAGGATCTCTGCATGGCGGCGGGAGGCAACGCCGGCCTTGGCCAGCACCTTCTGGAGGCGTTCGCCTTGGTTCTGGGAATTCTTCTTAGCTTTACCGTCTGCCAGCCAGTCCGCGCCCAAGTCGCGGGCGACAGAATCGGCGGTGGCCTTCTTCTTTACGTGCTGATGGCGGGCCGGCTTAGCGTTCGAGACAATCATGTCGCTGTCTCGCTTTTTCTTGTCCGGTGTGCCATCGCGGCGAGCGGGTGGAGTCACGGATGTGTCCTCTCAATAGTTCTTCAATTTGCGGCGCGCGGAATCGCGCCGTTGTCCGGCCGCAATCCTACCGCACGGTGGGCCTTTATGAGTAGTCCTCATCGATCTGCTCGATGTCTGGCAGCAGCGGCGCGAGGTCTGGAAGACGCTCGAGGGAGTCGATTCCCAGAAGCTCCAGGAAAAGCTCAGTGGTTTCATACTGGTGTGCGTTGCCGACTGTGGGCTCGGGGCTTTCGATCTCTCGGATGAGCCCGCGCAGAAGCAGCGTGCGGACAACGCCATCGACGTTGACACCGCGAACACCAGCGACTTGGGCGCGGGTGACCGGCTGGCGGTAGGCGATGACCGCGAGGGTTTCCAGTGCGGCGCGCGAAAGCTTGGTTTGGGTCCCATCAAGCACGAACTGCTCGACGGCGTCCGCATTTTCTTTGCGGGTATAAAAACGCCATCCTTCTGGTGTCTCACGCAGGTCAATGCCAGAGCCACGCTCGGTGAGCTCACGCTCCACTGCCCGCAAAATATCTCTGACAACGGAGACCTCCGCATCTACTACGCGGGCCAACTCTTCCGCGCTGGCGGGTGAATCGATGACCAGAAGGATCGATTCGAGGCGTGAGCGCAATTGCGGGATGAGCGGAAGAGCCGCCGGTGCGCTCGGCACTGGGGCCTCACTGTGTGCTGCGGGTGACGTGTCCTCCATGAGTCGGTAGCGTACCTTAATCCCAGTTCGCCGCCGCAACAACGGCCGGATCCACGTCGAGCCCTGTCCACGACAATTCCAACGGGCCTAAGGATTCGGGTTGAGACGCATCCACAGCCTTGGCTTTGTACAGCTCCAGCAATGCCAAGAAGCGGCCCACCACTTCCATGGAATGGTGCAGTCTCGCGTTAACGCATCAAAGCTCATCCACTGCCCTGTGCCTAACAGCTTGAGCGTGGTAAGGATTTTTCCAGCCTGTTCCGGCACAGAGACGGCGACTTGGTGGATGTGACCGGTCGCGACTTCCTCGGGAGGCTTGGGGCGGAATACCCCGGCGGCGAGTTCCGCGAACGTGGCTGGGGTGTGTCCAAGTTTGACAGGTGGAAGAAGCTCGCTGAAGCGCTCCTCCATCGCCACCGCACGTGGATAGCGGCGCTGGGCGGCGCGCTGCCACTGCGCAAACTGGTCAGCGACCTGCTTATAAGCCTTATACTGCAGCAACCGCGCGAAAAGCAGATCTCGGGTCTCCAGGAGCTCGAGGTCCTCAAGGTCATCGACCTCGCCGCGCGGCAATAGACGCGCCGCCTTCAAATCCAAAAGCGTAGCGGCGATGAGCAGAAATTCCGTCGTCTCGTCCAGGTCCGCGGTCTCCCCCAATGCTCGGGTATAGGCCACGAACTCATCGGTGACTTCAGACAGCGCCACCTCGGTGACATCTAACTTTTTCGCTTGAATGAGCTGGAGCAGCAGATCGAACGGACCCTCAAAATTGCCCAGCGCGATGCGAAAGCCGGTGATCTCCGGTTGGGTCATAATAGGCGGCTAGCCGTTGGCCCGCTCAATGACCTCTTTAGCTAGGTCGCGGTATTGCTTGGCAGCCTGCGAGCTCGGTGCCCAGGTGGTAATCGGTTCACCGGCTACCGAGGTCTCTGGGAAACGCACGGTCCGCGTAATCACCGTGTCAAAGACCTTATCCCCGAAGTACTCGACTACCCGGTCCATGACTTCGCGGGCGTGGCGGGTGCGACGGTCAAACATGGTGACCAGAATGCCCATGATCTCCAGGTCGAAATTGATGCGGTCAGCAACCTTCTCCACGGTGTCGGTCAACAGCGCGAGGCCGCGCAGGGAGAAGAACTCGCATTCCATCGGGATAATGACGCCTTGCGAACAGGCCAGCGCATTGACCGTAAGCAGGCCCAGGGAAGGCTGGCAGTCGATGATGATGAAGTCATAGTCCTTGCGTACCGGGCGCAGCGCTCGAGCCAAGGTGTGCTCGCGGCCCACCTCGTTGACCATCTGAATCTCTGCGGCGGAAAGATCAATGTTGGCCGGAACCAGGTCGAGCCCCGCCACGCCGGTGTGAACGATGGCAGAATGCACCGAGACCTCACTATCGAGCA
This sequence comes from Corynebacterium hiratae, assembly GCF_009708045.1. Lineage (NCBI taxonomy): Bacteria > Bacillati > Actinomycetota > Actinomycetes > Mycobacteriales > Corynebacteriaceae > Corynebacterium > Corynebacterium hiratae. The sequence continues at coordinate 368,134 of NZ_VIOG01000001.1, forward strand.
TGACGTCATAGATGGTGTCCTGAATCTGGTCATGAGTCAGACCCAATCCGGCGGACAGAGCGCCCTGCGGGTCCAAGTCAACGAGGAGGACTTTACGCCCCAACTCCGCCAAGCATGCTCCCATATTGATCGTGGACGTGGTTTTCCCCACGCCACCTTTCTGGTTGCACATGGAGATAATCGTGGCGGGACCATGCTTTTCCAATGGCTCTGGTTCCGGAAGCTCCCGCAGTGGCCGGCCGGTCAACCCGACCTGTGTTTCGGAGGCCTCAAACAGTCCCTCGTCGCTCACAGTCACACCTGCTTCCTTGACCTGTACGGCTCTAGTTAGGCCATCTTCGCGTTAGCCCTGCGGCACTCACCGGCGCCGCACTCTTACATCCTTGTGATTATAGGGTACCCCCTTGAGCACCCGCATCGCGATTATAGCCAGCAAAAGCCGCCACATAAAGCCTGGAAGCTAGACGACGAGAGCTTTTACTTCCGGTTCGAACGGAACCGACGGAGTGCGAACCCAGCGACCAATGCGATGATGCCGAGTGCCGCAATCCCCGCTATCACCGCGCCGGCGCCAAGGCCCGTATCAGTGCCTGATTCTTCGCTAGCTGTCGTGGCGCTGTCGCTGTCAAGCTGCTGCTCTGGAGGCACGTCGGTGGTGTTCTCTCGGGTTGGGTCTGTGAGTGTCACCACCAGCTCTGCCGACTGGGTGTCCTCGGTGATGAACTGCATGATGAAGGGGTTGTCGGGTTCCATGCCCTCTGGGTAGGTCAGGGTCATGGTGCGCGAGCCCTTATCAATGTCGCGTTTCACGCCCTCGATGAACTCCCCTTCCGCGTTGAGATAACGCAGCGTGACGCCTTCATCCTCAAGATGCTTGAAGCGGTTATAAAGGTCCAGCGCTTGTTTCAAACCTAGCTTGGCGTGAATGGTCTGGCCTTCGATGGTGGATTCTAGGTTGACATAGGACGTGTGGGAATCATCCACGCCTTCCCAGCCACGGCCCGTACGGTGCGGTTGCGCGTGGCCGGTGCTGGAACTATCCGCACCGGTCGCCGCTCCGCCATCGCTTGCATCGTCTGTGACGTCGCCGTTTCCACCCAGTTCTTCGTTACCTTGTTGGTTCTCTGCGTCGTTACCTTGTTGGTTCTCTGCGTCCTCCGGCCCCGGCTGGCCACCACCAAGGCGCCCCGGATCGACACTTTCGGCAGCGTCGTTGAGTTCCTCGGCGGTGACATCGGCGTCAGCAACGAGCACGATGGTCATGGTCACGCCCTGGTAGGTCACCGGAACGGTAATCTGTCCACCTGCTGGCGGGGCCGTCACCGTAGCAGTGCCACCTGAGGCGCTCACACTCCACCCATCGGCGGCCACGGAGACATCAACGGGCACCGGCAGGGACACCGTCGTGGTTTGTCCAGCCGGCACGGGGATGGTGGCATCCTGAGCATGAGCAACTGCCGCGCCGAGTCCTGTGAGCCCGCCCTTCGCGCTCACCGGGTTGGCCGCAACACCGGCAAGTGGAAATACGGTGAGCGCGAGAGCAATCGCAGCCCCGCGAAAGGTCCGGAAAGCGCGAGCAGATGAAGTCATAGAAATCCTTTTCATTGATTTAAATCGAACTGATTCTAGGCGCCTTTAGGCGCGTGGATGGGCAGTGCGCCACACCTCGCGAAGCGAATCCGCAGTCACGTGCGTGTAGATCTGCGTCGTGGTCACCGAAGAATGACCCAAGAGTTCCTGAACTGTACGCACATCCGCACCACCCTCCAGCAGGTGGGTAGCAAAGGAGTGACGCAGGGTGTGCGGAGAGATGTTGGCGCTCAAGTGCGCGCGCTGTGCAGCGGACTTGATGGCGGCCCATGCGCTTTGCCGTGACAGGGCCTTGCCCCGGGTGTTGAGGAATAGCGCGTGGGAGGCTCCAGTTGCTAAGACCGGCCGTGCCCGCACGAGATAATGCTCGACCGCTCTTACCGCGTGCGAACCCAACGGAACGAGGCGTTGCTTATCGCCCTTGCCGCTCAGCAGCAGAATATCGCGCACGGACGTCGGCCCCTCAGCCGTTACGTCATCCACGCTCAAGGAGATCACTTCGGAGATGCGCGCGCCCGTGCCGTAGAGAACCTCCAGCAAAGCGCGATCGCGGATGTCTATGGGGGTTGCGGATTCATCAGTGGGAATGGCGGTGAGCAAAGTCTCGACATCCTCCACGCTGAGGGTCTCCGGTAGCGCTTGGGCCCGCTTGGGCGGCGAAACCTCCGCCGCGACGTCTTCTTCAATCATCCCCTCCGCGAGCGCAAATTTATGCAGCCCACGCGCGACGATCAGCGCTCGACTGGCCGAGGACTGGGCGAGGGATTCACGCAGGTACATGAGGTAGTTCTCCACGTGCGCGCGAGAAACCTGGCGCAAATCCGTGATCCCAGATTCCGCTAGCCACGACACGTAGCGATTGATGTCACGCCGGTAATTACTCACCGTGTTCTTCGAGGCACCTTTTTCCACCATGATGTGCATCAGCCACGCTTGCCCAGCGGCGGCAGCGGGAGTCGTGCTGCTCACAGCTTCTTCAAATCCGGTCCGGTACGCCGGCTAGCCAGCGACTGCGGCCGCAACTCGAAAGGTGAATCAACCGGCCGCGGTGTGCGTCCTTCACGCACACAGGCATAGGCGGCGAGAATTCCGGCCACTGCAATAGAGTTCACAATCTCACCGGCGAGGATGCGATCGACGGCCTCCGCGAGCGGCACCCACGAAAACCCATGTCGGCCTCTTCATCACCTGTGGCCTCGAGCTTGGCGACGCCCCGCAGCCCACGCGCTACGAACACTCGTACGGCTTCTTCACAAAAGCCCGGGGAGGTCACCAGATCGGTCAACACACCCCAGTCCTCGGCGGCCAGTCCGGCCTCCTCTTGGAGTTCGCGTTGTGCGGCACTGAGCTCATCTTCACCTTTGACGTCGAGCAAACCAGCCGGCAGCTCCCACAGGCGTTTGCTCACACTGTGGCGGTACTGCTCCACCATGGCGACTCGGTTGTCCTCGTCCAAAGCCACAACGGCCACGGCACCGAGGTGCTCGACGATCTCCCGCTGCGCCACGACATCTCCCGGCATCACAACGTCATCACGGCGGACGGCGATAATGGGGGCGTCGACAAGCAGCTCGCTTCCCACCGTACGAAACTCGTGTGGCATTTAGAGATCCTTCGGCAGCGCCGGCGCTGCGCCCTCGGCATTCGCTGCAGAACCGTACACGCCGCGGCCGCCATCAAGCTGCTCCTTGACGGCCAAAACGCTGGCCATCTGGGAGACCGGGTGGTCGATGGAGTCCACGGTGCTAATCCCAGTCTTGGCCGCCCGCAGCTTTTCCAACACTCCGCCATCCCCTGCAGACTGCACGCGCCCGGCATACACCATGGCGGCGTCCGCGGACTCGAAACCTTCCAGGAACTTGACGGTGGTGTCGATAGCGTACTTCTTGCCAGCGCTGTCTTCGTCTTCTCCCGGTGTCAGGCCGCCGCCGACGATTACGACCGCCTGAGCGGGCAGGATCGTGCCATCCTTGTAGTCGATGTAGCCGGCATCGCGCAAGGCACGCAGCAAGGTCGCCCGATCGTCGACGGTGGCAAGCGGTTGGGTGGTCTTTGCATCCATCATCAGCCCGGCAGCAAGCGCTTGGCCGGCATGAGTACCGGCATCGATCTTCTTCTTATCGAGCTTCGCTCCTGCCGGCAGCGTGGTGGTGACGAGGGACAACAACTTGTCTGCGGATTCCTGGGCCAGGAATTTTTCCGTCAGCTTGATGCTTCCAGCGTCGGTGGAATCGGCGGAGCCGAGGAGATCCTTCACAGCCGTGACATCGGCATCATTGGCGTCGGGCATGCTGAGTACCATGACCGGACGCTGGACTAGAGTGCCGTCGACGACGTAACGGCCGAGGTCCCCCATCACGGAATCAGCGGAATCCAGCTGGGCCTTCGCAATGTTGTGGTCAAGCACCAGCTTGCTGTATTTTTCTCGGACCTCGTCGTTGGACTCCCCACCGCGCCCCGGGGTGGAGTCCATGTTCGGTGCGATGACCAACGTGCCCAACGCAATACCAATGGCTGCGCCGAAGCCAAGGCCGGTGACAATCAGGGATTTAGGCGAACCCATTATTTAAACCACCCCTGCACGCTCAACGCGAAGTTGTTCCACGTATCGATCAGGTTCTGCAGGAATGATTCATCGCCACCCAGGCCCACGATGAGGATGACCACGGCCAGCGCCACGAGGATGCCCAGCAGCGCCCACAGCCATCCCATTGCGCCGGAATTCGGCGCGGTGTAGAGGTTGATGACGGCGTCCGCGTCCACGAGGCGCGTACCGGCCTTCATATGACATAACAGGGCTGCGGGCGTGGCATTCGGCTCGTTGGCAAAGATGTCATCGAGATCGAGGGCGCCCCCAACCTGCACAATCATCTGCGCTTCGTGGTAGTCCGCGAGCAGGAGTGCAAGATCCGTTGCTGAGTCTGTCGCAGCCGGGAATGTCATCGCGCCGATTCCCAGATCCTGAATGCGCTCGAGTCCTTCCGCAGTGCCGTCCGGCTCAGCTGGGAGAATCACTTGGGCACCACTGCGCAGGGTTTCAGAGCTCACTTCCGAAGGATTTCCCACGATGAAGTTAGGCTGATAGCCCAGCTCAACCAACGTATCTGCGGCAGAGTCGACACCGATGATGACGGGTTCATACTCGCGGATGAAGTTGCGCAGCAGCGTGAGCTTTTTGCGGTGCTCCTCAGAGGGCGACACCACGAGGACCTTGCGTCCCGCCATGACGGAACCGGCATCCGGAACGCCAAGGCCATCGATGAGGAGCGGGCCTTCGGAGTGGATGAACTCGATGGAATTGCCAAAGTAGGCTTCCATATGGTCGATAAGTTCGCGTTGCGCGGAGGAGAAGTTCTTCTCCGCGCGGTCCCGGGTAACCACCGTTCCAGAAGACAGCTGGGTATCCCCCACATACACCGTCCCGTCCTCAGTAAGACGCGCCTTCTTCCCGTCCTTGAAGTTGCTGACGAAATCTTGGCCCACCCCCTCGATGAGGGTGACGTCGGCGTCGAGAAGCATGTGCGGGCCATAATTCGGAATGGAGCCGGTAGAAAACTCCGCCACGTTAATCACAGCAGCTGGTTTCATATCCACGAGGGTCTGGGCCTCTTGGCGGGAGATGTTGGCGGCGTTAATGACTGCGAAGTCACCGGCGCTGAACTTCTTCATGCCCTTGCCACCCGGGGTGCAATCACGCAGCGCGCCGTGTTCTCCAGGCAGATCGGTGTTACGGGAAAACAGACTCATGCCTGACAGTTTCCCCTGTTAGGCGCTCAATGTGTGGAAGGCGCGCGGAAACTCTCCACTTCTGCTTGAGCCCGGTCGAAGAGCTCCTGGGCATGCGCGCGGCCAGTCGCGGTGTCATCAAGACCAGCGAGCATGCGGGCGAGTTCCTCGACGCGTTCCTCGGCGCTCAAATCCGCCACGCCTGAGGTGAATTTCTCCTTGGACACGTGCAGGTGCGAATCCGCATAGGCAGCCACTTGGGGCAGGTGGGTCACGCAAATGACCTGGTTGGTGATGGACAGGCGCGCTAGCCGACGCCCAATCTCCACCGCCGCGCGACCACCCACGCCGGCGTCCACTTCGTCGAAGACCAAGGTGGTGCCGTCGCCGCTGGCGAGTACCACTTCCATCGCCAGCATGACGCGGGAGAGCTCACCGCCGGAGGCGGCCGAGGCCAAGGGCTTTCCGTTGAGTTGGAATTCCACTTCATCCGCGCCCGTCTTGGAGTACTTCGCCTTGTGCACGGCGACCGTCAGTGTGGAATGAGGCATGGCCAAGCCGTGAATCTCCTCGGTGACCTGCGACCCCAGCTTCTTCGCTGCCTTGGTGCGGGCGGCGGTGAGCTTCTCGGCCTTAGCCACCATTGTCTTTTCGGCCGCCATTACCTCCTTCTTCAATGCTTCGAGGGCCTCGGTGGAGGTGTCCAACGTCGCGAGTTTCGCTTCTGCCGCGTCGCGCCAGGCCAACACCCCATCGATGTCTGCGGCATACTTACGTGTCAGGCGCTTGAGCTCCTGTTGGCGCTGCAGGGATTCCTCGAGGAGGTTGGGATCTGCGGGGAGATTTCCCAGATACGTGGTGAGCTCAGCGGCAATATCGGTCAATTGCGCGGTGACCTCGCTCAATCGCTCCCCGAGCCGCGCGAGTTCGACGTCGCTGGCCCCAGCCAGCGCGGTTTCAGCGGTGCCGACGAGATTGACTGCGGTGTCCTCATCACCGAAACCTTCCCCACCATCGAGAGCGCTCAGCGCGGTGGCGGCTCCCTCGCGCAGGGCATCAACATCCTGCAGGCGCTTAATGAGAGTCACGAGCTCCGCGTCCTCGCCCGGTTCCGGATCAAGGTCCGAGATCTCCGTTATCGCGAACTGGAGCCGGTCGACTTCCTGTGCCAGCTCACGCCGTGATTCTGTCCGGCGCTGGTAGTCCTTGGCCAACGCGCGCCAGTGGCTAAATGCCTTGGTATATGCTTCGCGGACCGATTCAACTGCAGGGTCGAAGCGGTCAATGGCCGCCAGCTGTTGATCGGTAGACAGCAGCCGCAGCTGATCGTTTTGTCCGTGGACGGTAATGAGATGGGAAGCGAACTCCCCCAGCGTCGCCGCCGGCACCGCTCGCCCACCCAGGTAGGCCCGCGAGCGTCCCGCAGCCGACACCGTGCGGGAGGCGATGTATTCGCCGTTCTCATCGGGCTCTCCCCCGGCTTCCTCGACTAGTTCCGCCACGGCCTTCGAGTCAGAAGAAAAGTGCCCTTCGACGGCAGCTTTGGAGGCTCCTTCGCGCACGCGCGAGGCATCAGCGCGCCCTCCCGCGAGCAGGCGCAAGCCGGTTACCACCATGGTCTTGCCAGCACCGGTTTCACCAGTGAGCACGGTGAGCCCCTGCGAAAGCTCCGCGGTGGAGCTTTCAATTACACCGAGATCAGAAATGCTGATATCAACGAGCACGGAGAGTTATCTTCCTTCCTGGTTACGCGCTAGAGCAGGTTAATGCCGCGGTCCGCGCCAGCCTTCCACGGGAAGGCGCAGCTTGGACACAAGCCGGTCAGTGAAAGGCTGGTGGTCAAGGCGAACCCACCGCACCGGCCGTTCACCGCGCACGATTTCCACGCGTGAGCCTGGGGGCATGGAGATTTCCCGAAAACCATCGAGGATCACCACGGCGGGAGTCGTTGCCGATGCCGATTCCACCGCTACCTGTGAATCCGGAGACACCACGAGCGGCTTGGTAAACAATGCGTGCGCGTTATTCGGCACCACCAGGATGGCATCGAGCGAAGGCCACAGCACAGGGCCGCCGGCGGAGAAGGCATAAGCCGTGGAGCCCGTAGGGGTAGAAATAAGTACACCGTCGCACCCAAAAGCGGATACTGGGCGGCCATCCACTTCGAGGATGGCATCAAGCACTCCGGACCTGTTGAGGTTTTCAATCGACGCCTCATTCAGCGCCCAGCTGCGCTCACGCAACGCGCCTTCCGAATCGAAGACGCTCACGTCGATGGTCAGGCGGTCTTCGACGTCATAGGACTGCTCGATGACGCGCACGAGCGCACGGTCTAGGGACTCCGCTTCCCATTCTGCGAGGAAGCCCACGTGCCCCAAGTTGATGCCCAACACCGGAACGTCCACGGCGCGGGCCATATCCGCAGCGCGCAAGAACGTGCCATCGCCTCCGAGCACCAACACCAGTTCGCAGCCCTCTGCTGCCGCTGGTGTATGCCGGACGTGCTGCAGCCCGGGAAGCACAGTATCCGCAGCACAGACGCGCACCTTAATGCCTGCCTCCTGCAGCAGCTCCGCGGCCCGGTGGGTGGCGGCAAGGTTTTCCTCGCGACTGGCGTGCGGGACAAGAAGAATTTCACGGCGCATGGTGCCATCCGCGGCGCTGGTAGTGCTCACTGAGGTCCTTCCTTAATTGCCGTATCAATCAGTACGTCCAGCCTATCCTCCGGGGTGGACATCCCGTCCTTGACCAGCCAGAGGAAATACTCGACGTTACCGCTCGGTCCCGGTAGCGGGGAGGCAGCCACACCTTTTACGCTTAGGCCGAGCTCCTGAGCGAAGACCGCCACGTCCTTGGTTACTTCCGCGCGAAGCTCGGGTGACCGCACCACGCCGCCGGCGCCAATACGGTCCTTACCTACTTCAAACTGTGGCTTGACCATGGGCAACAACCACGCGCCATCGACCATGCACTCCACGATTGCGGGCAATACCAATTTCAAGGAGATAAAAGACAAGTCACCCACCATCGCATCGCACGGCCCACCGGTCTGCTCTAGGGTCAGATTACGAATATTCGTGCGGTCTAGCACGGTAACGCGCTCATCATTTTGGAGGCGCCACAACAGCTGCCCGTAGCCCACGTCAACCGATAACACTTCCGCCGCACCGCGACGCAAACAGACATCAGTAAAGCCGCCGGTCGAAGCCCCCGCATCCAACACGCGCTTGCCTTTTAAGTCCACGTCAAAGGCTTCAAGAGCGCCGAGCAGTTTGTGTGCACCTCGCGAGGCCCAGTCATCCCCCTCGCTGGCCTCGACCTTGATGGAAGCCTCTGGTTCCACCACAGTCGCGGGTTTGGTGGCCTTAAAGCCACCAACCGTCACGCGGCCAGCCTTGATCATCTCAACGGCGTGCTCTCGTGAGCGCGCGATCTTGCGGCGTACCAACTCCGCGTCAAGACGGCGACGTTGCGGTGGCATAAGTAAATCCTCTTTCCCCTAGATTCCTCGGCGTGAAGCGCTAGTTGTCTTGCAGCGCATCCCGCAGCACGGCATGAGCCCGGTCCAGCTGGGTCAACTCTTGCTCAAGAGTCTCCGATGGCTCGTTAAGAATCGCGGCGATGGACGCATCCAGCTTTTCTGGGGCAAGCACCGCCCGCGGGTCATGGGGCTTTACCGCCATGCGGATACTACCCTTTCAGCAGCCTCGCTCCGCGGCTGAATATAGCGAGGAGGCTCAGCGCCCGCCCAAGCTACTTCCAAAACCGTGCGCAGCGCCTCGACCGAAGTCGACTTCTCATCGCCTCCTTGGAGGACAATGTCATAGCCGTCATACCGCGCCCGGAATCCACCCTGGGCTCCTGGTCGTGCCTGTGCTTCCGAGAGGGAGAGCTCGTGGAAGCCCGCGCCGATGAAATTGGGACGTGCCTCCGGAATGGCTTCAATAAGCGCCAGCTCACGAGACACACCGGTCAACACGTGGAACGTATCCATCGCTGCGTTATTACCACCGACGATATCGGTGTCCAGACGGTCGCCGACAGCAAGGGGTTTGGTCGACCCCACCAGCTTGGCCGCCTGCGTAAACATAGCGGGCTCCGGTTTGCCTGCAGAAATAGGTTCAACGCCCGTGGTCGAAACAACAGCCGCGACGAGCGAGCCATTGCCCACGGCCATTCCTCGCTCCGTCGGCAGCGACGTATCGAGGTTGGAGGCGTAGTATTTCGCACCTTGATTGATAGCAAATGCCCCCTCGGAAAGCTGTTCCCAACCGACCGACTTATCCATGCCTTGCAACACTGCCGCAGGCTTATCATCGGCGCTGTCGACTACTTCGAACCCTGCCTCACGGGCCAGAGTGCGGAATGAGTCAGCGCCGATAACGAGAACCTTGGTTCCTGCCGGGAAGTCCTCACGGGCAATCTTGACTGCGGCTTGCGCGGAGGTAACAACATGGTTGGCATCCGTTTTCAGTCCAATTTCTCCCAGCATGCCAGCCACGGTCTGGGGGCTGCGGGAAGCATTGTTCGTCACGTACACCGCGGGAACACCACAGGAGTTAATAACGTCAACGACGCACTGGAGGGCCTGTCCTCCCTCCCACACGGTTCCGTCAAGATCTAGCAGCAGCGAATCGTGGGTCTTGAGAATACTCATTATTTACATTCGGCCAGGCGCTCCGCGGCGTCGGTCCAGTCTCCTTCATCGATGTCAACCGCATGCTGGAACCATTCCTGTGCCTCATTCTTACGGCCGGCCTCCAGCAGAGCATTGGCGTAAGCATAAGAAAGGCGGCAGGCAGACACGCCTGTGGCGTCCTTGTTCGGCTGCGCGCGCTGAATCGTGACCACAGCAGAATCTGCTTGACCCATGTCTAAGCGTGCACCTGCAGCCACGATTGCCAACTCGATGGCATCCTCCGGTGCCAGCTCCTTGGCCTCTTCGCTGCGCCACAATTCCACGGCCTTCTCTGGGCGACCAAGGCCGCGTTCACAATCCGCCATCACGGCAAGCAATCCAGGGCCACCGGAAATGCGGCGCGCAGCACGCAACTCCGCCAGAGCTTCCTTCCACTCCCCAGCACGGTAGGCGGCGATTCCATTCATTTCACGCGCAACCGATACGCGTCCAGCACGATCCTTTGCTGCGCGCGCGTGGCGAAGTGACAGCTGCGGGTCATCATCAAGCCACGTTGCCGCCATAATGAGATGCTTGGCCACTGCTTCGGAGTTTTCCTTCGATAGCGAGGAGAGGTCCTGCAGCACAGAAGGATCGAGGTCAGTGATATCGATATCAGATGGCAGATCCGGGTCCGTCATGCGGCGATTGATCCGCTCCTCACGGTAGCCCGAACGCTGCGGATGCGAGGCCTTGTGCTTATCACGATCGTGGCCCTGCCGATCGTTGCGGCGATCCCCACGACGGGGTTTAGCACCAGCGCGACCGCCACGGCGATCATCGCGGCGATCGCCGCGACGCTCTTCTCGACGCCCCGATGCGCCGCCACGCTTCTCAAACTTCCGGCCACCAGAGCGGTTATTTCCCCGGTTGCTTTCCGAGGAACCTTCGCGGCCACGCTCGTGGTCGCGGGAGTTAGATTCAGACATTAAATCCATGCACTTTCTGCGGTAGACGCGTCCGTATGTACCGAACCAGTGTACAGGTCAGCGGCCCGAAACCGGCAATGCACCGACTGGTGAGTGAAATGACCCACAACCATGGCTAATAGTCAAAATTCACGGGCCATCAGGCAAGGAATCAAGCCGATCCAATGGCCAACCATGCCGAACGCGATCCAAGCCCGCAGCCACCTGTGAAGCGGACAGCCCATGTTCCACGCTTCCGTCGTCCAACGGCCGACCACGAACGACGGCCCAGAATGTCCACCCATTATTGCGGATTGCATCAAGGCGGATCCCCTGGCGGTCACGCGCCAAGACAGCGCCTTCCCTCATCATTCGGTCCCGACTCAGCCCTTCCACAGACACCTCGAGCATCCGGGACTCGCCGTTTGGCGCCACGACCAACGCCTTCGTGGCATAAAAATTCCCCTTCTTCCCACGCCTGGCATTCTCCTCATCGTGAAAAAGACTGCCAAGGAGAACCGGATAAAAGTCAATCCAGCCATTCTTCCAGGCCCTATTAATGCGAAGAGCAAACAGCGCATGCTTAGCGATGAGAAACAAAAAATAAAAAAAGCAACGCGCCAAGAAGAAACGCCAAGAGAACCGGAACCTTGAAGCTGTTAAGAAGCAAGCCCACAAAGAAGATGAGTCCCGCTGCCAAGACCATCGCTCCGAAAAACACAAGCCCACCACGGATATCGCGCACTTGCGGAACAGGCTCTACTGATTCAAAGACCGGACAAAGGTTGTAGGGAGAGGGGTTCTCGTTCTTTCTCCCGTAGGGAACAGCCTTCAGTTCCTTCAGGAAGACCGGGTTATAAGAATGAGTAAAAGGAGCCGACGTCTGCGGGAACCTCATCGCGTTCTCCTTCGCTATCCCGCCAAGAGTTGATACCGACCTCATTCTAGTTATAAAGCGCGAAAAGGAAACGACATCCCGCTATCAATACAGTGCTGGTGGCCGACGATATACGGGAGCGCTAAAGACTTAAAACGTCAGGCATGTAGTCCCTTAAATGATGAGGTTATGGGGTTCAGGAACCCGTGTGATTGCTTGTCCTCAGGGCTATGAACGCAGACTTAGAAGTGCACTCATGAAGGTCACCAATGATTCCAGATCGAGGAGAAGTACAAGCTGATTTGAAAGACCTGCCCCCTTAGCCGCCGCATTCATTCACTTGTTCTAAAACGCTGGTCGCAAATAAACCATTCCAATAGACGGCCACCGACACTGCTAATAGACTAATTCACTCGACCAGACGGACTACTAGGGCTCGCGCATGGGTGCGTCGAAGTTCGCGCTCGTGCGCACTGCATCCAAGATTCATGTCGTGGGTACCAGCGCCCACGTCTATTCCTACTGTTAATTCTCGGGCTTTCGAAGATATCCTTCATTATGAATTTACACACCTACTACTTCGTAAATTTTTGCACCTATTAAATTTGCAAACCCGATCCCAAAAGCTGACGCCATCGAAAATATAGCTACTACAAATGTCCGATCTTTATCATCACCTTTCTCATACTGAAACTGCCAAGCCATAATAGTTGCGAACGTCCGGGCGGTATGATTTAAGCAGAATACCGCCATCAAGGCTAATGAAAAGACAATCATTGATTGTAAGAGCACAGCACTGCTAACTAAGAGAATCCCGCCGAACACCCCCAAAGCAACTGCTAGCAAGAGTAAGGCGAAATTTGAAGCCCCACCTCCTTCCTTGAAGCGAGAGTTCTTCTGGATAACATAATTAATCGCAATTTCTATAAATACAGAGCACAATAGCAACCAACTAAGCTTACTTCCCTTGGATGCCAGTATGTACGGCACTAGAACGGAACCGGTTGTGACAATTGCGAATGTAACAAAGACCTTTAGACAAGAAATCCATACATCTGTTGCCAATGAAAATCTGACGGAAACTGAAGCTCGGCGTACAACGTCGACCCCTTGATTTTTCTTCAATACTTGCGTCGCGAGCATACAAACAAAATATCCAAAAATCCCAAGCAACGAAGCAAAGGTTCGAATCGAGATATCAAAAAGCAGAACGCATGATACGGTGGCTGTCCCAAGTAGAACGACAGTCAACGTTGCTGTTCGTAGCCCAATTTTGAAACTAACTAGCTCCTCTTTTTGCAGGTAACGTGGAGGAAGAGCACCTCTCAGAGGCGAAACAAACCTTCCAAGCAAAAAGATTCCAACCAAAGCACCCATCAATGGGATTTGACCAGGGACTATTCCAAGAACAACATATGCGACAACCTGAAAAATCTGCACACAGCCGAGAACGCTAGCTTCGCCCACGACATCTCCGAGACGTGCAAGCGGCAACGACAGAATTGTCCCAATAACAATGCCCGTGCCCACCGCATGCAAAGCACCTTGACCATCAAGACCAGATTCTACTGTCAGGTAACCTACAGAAGCTGCAAGAAATGAAGTCACGTACGCATCCACAAGAACATTCACTCTGATTACAGTTGCAGGAGAGAGCATTTTCCTTAAGAGCATCTCAAGACACCTCCAACTGGATTTCTACGAATGACAACTCAATGCTCGTGACATTAGAAAACTGAGCGCCGAATCCGTCCACCGAATCTCGTAGCCCGGGCTAGATCCGCAAAAAGCAACGCCGAACGCTAGTTCAACCATTTTGATTAGTGTAGCTGAAATAAGTTCCTAGAAAGTATCAGCGCGAGGTGTCGATTTGGGGTAGTTGGTACCGCGAGTCCGCGTAGTTGGTACCGGTGTTCCACGTACTCGGTACTGCAAGGGGGTTTTCTTTCATAGTTGATGTTGGCGACACCACAATCCGCTGGTGTCGCGT
>NZ_VIOG01000020.1:0-20004 GCF_009708045.1 Corynebacterium hiratae
TACACACGCAAGCCGTCGGCTGTCTGGGGCTGGCAGGAAGCGGGGTCGAGGACGCAACGTTGGTCATCTTGAGGCCCGCGCGGGCCGACTGGCCGGGCTGAAGCGTGACGGTTGTTGCTTCCTTGCCGGTTTCGCGCACGGCGGCAGCGCCAAGCTGGGTGCCGTCGTCGTTGGCGACGGCGGAAACACCGGGGAAGCCGTGCAAGGTGCAGGGCTCGGAAGACGTATTGGTGAAGGTGATGTCCGCTAAAAGTGAACCGGCCGCGCCTTGCTCGTTGGCTAGGCCGATATCGAGCTGGGCCGTTGCGCAGGATTCGTTGCCAGCTGCGGCCGGGTCGGTGTTCTGAGTCGATTCAGCGTCGTCGCCTGCCGCAGGCTGGGAGTCCTCTGGAGCCGGAGCATCGACCGCGGACGATTGCGGAGCCGCGGGTGCTGGAGCACCGGATTCGGCGTCGGCGGCCTGGGTGGTTGTAGGGGAGACGTCGGAAAGCGTGGCGTCGGTGCTGTCATCGGTGGCGCAGCCGGCCAGCGCAAGGGCAAGAGAACCGGCGGCGAGAACGGGGAGTAGTCGCTGCGTATTCATGGGGTGGAGTCTAAAGCTTGGGAGGCTAGAGTTCCTGCAAGGCGGGGAATACCCTCTCTTTGAGTAACGGGGCGACATCGACATCCGGGGCGGCCGGATCGACCCACGCCAGCTCAGCGATCTCCTTATCCGGGTGTGCCACGGAGATTTCTTCTTCGTAGACATAGACGTGTGCGTGGATGGTCTGTGGGGCGTCGTTGGCGGCCGGGGAGATGTAGGTGGCAAGCCGTCGCAGTTTGGACATATCGACCACGGCACGTATGGCCTCGTGAGCAATGAGCTGGGCCGCGCGGGCGGGATTGATCATGTCATCGATGGAGCCGAAAGGCAGGACGAATTCTGGGGTGGAGGTGATGCGGAGGACTAGCACGCGGCCGTGGGTATCACGTAGGACAACGGCGACAATTTCCTCAATGTCTGCAGCGGGTGAAGGAGAATTGGAGGTCTCAGACATGCCTCCATAGTAGGGCCGCGCCGGGGCGGGGAGGCGGTGAAAGAAGAGAGGGGGCACCCGAAAACTGTCAGTAATGTAACGGGTTGGACACAGTCTCACACGTTAGAAACGGCCGCTTCGATGCGCGTGCCATCATGGGTAGGTCTTATAGACCAATACGAGAAGAAGTGAAAGAGGAATTGCTCAATGCGAAAAATTCCGCACCTTAAGAAAGTCCTCGTGGGCTCGGCTTTCGCAGGTGCGTTCTTCCTGGGTAACCCAGCGGCGGGTGCCCAGGAGCTCCCCACCATCCCGGAGATCGATTCGGCTGGTTTTGTTGACCAAGTGCGCGCGGACTTGAAGTCCGTTGGTATTGAGACCAAGCCTGTGGACGCAGCGCTGACCGACGCCGTCGACACCGCCGTCAACGGTGCCGCCGCAGCAGCATCGAAGGATGTGAACCAGGCGGTCGAAGGAGCCGTGAACTCTCCTGCGGTGCAGCGCGTCGCGGAGCAGGCGAACCTGCAGACGCAGCTGCCGGCCCCGTCCGAGCAGCAGGATTATGCCGGCGCTGATGCCATCACGGGTGAACCGCTGACGAACCCGACTCCCATCGGGTTGCTGGAGGAGGCCACGCAGCCGGAGTTCGTGCCCCAGGGCACTGATCCGAACTACGTGTGGAAGAACGACCTGTTCTCCAAGATTGCGGCCGGTAAACCGCACGCGGACTATGTTCTGCACCGGGTACCCGGCTCCTTCTACGATGCACCCCAGATTCCCGAGGAATCTAATGTTGCGATGACTGAAGGAAAGTCGCTGTATGGCCCGGGTACCCCGCTGTACATCCGTGAGGACACCATGTGCACGCTGACGGCTGCTGGCATGGATGCTGAAGGTCGCAAGGTCGGCATTACCGCCGGTCACTGCGGCAACGTGGGTGATCCGGTGTCGTCGGCGGACTCCTGGCAGGTAGGTCCCACTGGCACCGTGGTGTCCAAGAACGCGCAGCTGGACTACTCGCTCATCGAGTTCGGCTCCCAGGCAGAGGTGACCCGCAGCTACAACGGTGTGACCGCGTACGGGATCGGTGGGTCCACCCAGCCGGGTGACATCACCTGCAAGCGCGGCGTGGCTACCGGCCGCACCTGTGGCATGACCTTCCAGCACAGCCAGAAAATCACCATCAACCAGGTGTGCGCCATGGTTGGAGATTCCGGTGCGCCGGTCTTCCACAATGGCCGCATTGTCGGATCGGTATCCCGCGGTCTGATTCCGGGGCTGCCGTCCTGCCGCACCCCGTGGCAGGGTGCACTGCACAACCCGACGGTCGTGTCCAACACCGATGCCATCATCGCGGATTTGAACCGCCGCGAGGGCGTGGGTTCCGGATTCACGATTCCGGAGAACTAGAAGTACGTTTCTAACATTTAAGGCCCCAGATCGTTAAAGATCTGGGGCCTTATTTGATCGAAATGACCTGCGGAGTGCGGTTCGCAGTTCGGCGCTAGGCTGCGGCACCGGCGTGCGGCGCCGCACGGCGCTAGGAGAGGGCGCTGAGGGCGGCGTCGTGAAGCTTGCCGTTGGAGGCCAGCGCTGAGCCGCCGTGGGGGCCGTCTTCGCCGCGGACGTTGGTGAAGCGGCCGCCCGCCTCGGTCACGAGGAGTGCCGGGGCGGCCAAGTCCCACAGGGAAACCTCCGGCTCGGCGGCGATATCGACGGCGCCTTCGGCCACGAGGCAGTAGTTCCAGAAGTCGCCGTAGCCGCGCAAACGCCAGACCTTGTCCGTGAATGAGATGAAAGCGTCGCGGTTCGGCTGCCACCCAGACAAGGAGCTCATGGACAGGGAGGCATCCTCCAGTTTGGAGACCTCGGAAACGCGTAGGCGCTTCGGTTCGCCACCGAAGACGCGGTAGGCGCCGCCGCCCTTGGCTGCGTACCAGCGGCGGCGCAGGGCGGGGGCGGAGACGACGGAGACCACCGGCTCGCCGTCTTCCAGTAGCGCGATGAGGGTGGCCCAGACGGGAACGCCGCGGACGAAGTTTTTCGTGCCGTCGATAGGGTCGATAACCCACTGGCGGCCCTCGAAGCAGGCCTCGCCACCAAACTCTTCACCCAGCACCTCATCGCGCGGGCGCGAGCGTTTCAGCGCCTCGCGGATGGCCTTTTCGCAGGCCAGGTCGGCGTCGGAGACCGGGGTCATGTCCGGCTTTTCCTTGACGGACAGGTCCGCAGCCTCAAAGCGGTGCATCGTGATGGCGTCCGCGTGGCCTGCCATCTCCAGTGCCAGGCCGAGGTCTTCTTTGTACTTACCCACGAAGCCATTCCTCCATCTGATCAACTACCTGTTTATTACCCGCGATACACCATTCCACACCGCCGGCCTCAACCTTGCGCGCCGCGCCGCCCGCGGCCAGCACTAGCGCCTGGCCGGGATACCAATCCCAATCCTTAACTGAGTGCTGCATCCAGGCACCCCACGTGCCATCCGCCACGCAGGAGAGATCCACGGAACCCGCCCCCAGCATGCGCACGGTGGCAAAGTGTGGTGCCACCTTCTCCCACGCGGCGGCGATGTTCGGGTCGGTCATGGACGTAGGGTGCAGGTACGTCGACAAGCACAGTTTGTCGGCGGGGGCATCGCTGAGCTTGGCGACGTCCTTGCCGTCCAAGCTCGTGGTGTGGTCGCGGCCGCCGAACCAGGTATAACCCATGGCGGGGCGGTGGACGGCGCCGAGGACGACCCCATCAGCGTCGACAAGCGCGAGCGCAGAGCACCAATAGTCGGAGCCCGAGGCGAAGTTGTAGGTGCCGTCGACGGGGTCGATGACCCACGTGCGGCCGGACTTCGACTCGCGGTTCGCGCCCTCCTCGCCCACGATGCCGTCCTCGCCGCGCAGGGCCTCGAGCACGCCGGCGACGAAACGCTCGGCGGCGAAGTCGGCGTCGGTGACGACATCGGAGACGGAGGTCTTTTGCTCGATGTCTACTCCCTGCTCGCGCAGGCGCCAGGCCAGGCGGCCGGCGTTATAGACAAGCGCCTGGGCAAGGTGAGCGTCGGTATCGTCCGCGTGGGCAACGATGAAGGTCTTGATGATGGCATCGATCATCTCGGTGAGGCTTGGCTGGTCACTCATGCCGCCTATTGTCGCGCTAAACGCGGCCGATGGCTAATCAGAGAGAAAGAATAAGTAGAGTAGGGGGCTATGCGTCCGGAACAAACAGCACGACTTGAGGAACTCAGCGCCACCTTGACCTCCATTGAAAAGGTGATGGACCCGGAGGCGGTGTCCGAGCGCGTGCGCGAGCTCGAGGCCCAGGCGGGGGACCCGTCGCTGTGGGATGACCCCGACCATGCTCAGAAGGTGACCTCGGAGCTGTCGGCGCAGCAGGCAAAGCTGCGCAAGTTACAGTCCCTGCGCGGGCGGATTGAGGATCTGCCGGTGATGGCGGAGCTGGCGGAAGAAGAAGGCGATGAGGCCTCCCAGGAACTCGTCGACACAGAGTTGAAGGAGCTTGGCGCCGCCATCGAATCGCTCGAGGTGACCACCATGCTCTCTGGCGAGTATGACCAGCGCGAAGCGGTGATTAACATCCGCTCCGGTGCCGGTGGTGTGGATGCCGCGGACTGGGCGGAGATGCTCATGCGCATGTACACGCGCTGGGCGGAAAAGCACGGCCACAAAGTCGATGTCTACGACATTTCCTATGCCGAGGAGGCTGGTATTAAGTCCGCGACCTTCGTGGTGCATGGCGAATACATGTATGGCCAGCTCTCCGTGGAGCAGGGCGCGCACCGCCTCGTGCGCATCTCGCCTTTTGATAACCAAGCCCGCCGCCAGACCTCCTTCGCAGAGGTCGAGGTGCTGCCGGTGGTGGAGCAGACCGACTCCATCGAGGTACCAGATTCGGAGGTGCGCGTGGATGTCTACCGCTCTTCGGGCCCCGGTGGTCAGTCGGTGAACACGACGGATTCGGCGGTGCGCCTGACACACATCCCGACCGGCATCGTGGTGACCTGTCAGAATGAGAAGTCCCAGATCCAGAACAAGGCCTCTGCCATGCGCGTGCTGCAGGCGAAGCTGCTGGAGCGCAAGCGCCAGGAGGAGCGCGCGGAGCTCGATGCACTGGGCGCGGGTGGCAATGCCTCCTGGGGCAACCAGATGCGTTCCTATGTGCTGCATCCGTACCAGATGGTCAAGGATCTGCGCACTAACTATGAGGTAGGAGACCCTTCCAAGGTATTGGATGGGGATATCGATGGCTTCCTGGAATCCGGGATCCGGTGGCGCATGGCGCAGCAGGAGCCCTAGGCCCGAGTAACAAATGTTGCTAATGTGGCTTAAGTGATCACTTTCGAGAATGTGTCCAAGGTCTATTCGACCTCCACTAGGCCCGCGCTGGACAAGGTGTCCTTTGAGATAGAAGACGGAGAATTCGTCTTCCTCATTGGTCCCTCCGGCTCCGGTAAGTCGACCTTCCTCCAGCTCATGGTGCGCGAGACCAATGTCAGCTCGGGGGATATTTATTTCGGGGACTTCCACGTCAACACGCTGAAAGGCCGCGAGGTCAACCGCTTGCGTCAGTCCATCGGCTACGTTTTCCAGGACTTTCGCCTGCTGCCCAAGCTGAACGTTTATGACAACGTGGCTTTTGCCTTGGAAGTCATCGGCAAGCGCAAGGCGCGGATTGCCAAGCAGGTCCCCGAGGTTCTCGACATGGTCGGCCTCGGCGCCAAGCAGCACCGCATGCCGCATGAGCTCTCAGGCGGCGAGCAGCAGCGCGTGGCGATTGCGAGGGCCTTTGTTAACCGTCCCAAGCTGCTGCTTGCCGACGAACCGACGGGCAACCTTGATCCCTCCACGGCTGCGGAGATCATGTCGCTGCTCACCAAGATCAACCGTCGCGGGACGACAATCGTGATGTCGACGCATAACGCGCGCGCGGTCAACGAGGCCCGCCAGCGCGTCATTGAGCTACACAACGGCACGCTCGTGCGCGATGAGAAGAATGCGATGTATGGGGAGGCGGTTTAGGTGAATCTGGGCTTTGTTTTTAGAGAGGCTTTCAAGGGGCTTGGGCGCAATATCACCATGACCATCGCCATGGTGATTACCACGGCCATTTCGGTGGCCCTGGTGGTGGCCGGTGTTCTGGTGACCCAGATGACCAACGAGACCAAAGACATCTACCTCGAGCGCGTCGAGGTCATGGTCCAGCTCAACGAAGATATTTCCGCGAACGATCCGGAGTGCAAGGACTCTGCCTGCGCGGGGCTAAGGAAGAAGCTGGAAGCGGATGAAGACATCGAGTCTGTGAGCTACCGCAACCGTGCGGATTCTTATGAGCGCTTCGTGGAGTTGTTCAAGGAAACCGATCCAGTCATGGTTGAGGAGACATCCCCGGATGCGCTGCCGGCGGCCTTCCATGTGCGGCTGAAGGATCCGACGGATACCGCGCCTATCGACGCCATCGCGTCCGACCCCGCCGTCAGCGACATCATCGATCAGCAGGAGGAGGTGCGCAGCGCCGCCGGCAACCTCGACGCCATCCGGAATGCCACCTTCGTCCTGGCAGCGGTCATGGCGCTGGCCGCCATCATGCTGATTGCGAACATGGTGCAGATCGCCGCTTACCAGCGCCAGCGAGAGACCGCGATCATGCGCATCGTTGGCGCGTCGCGGTGGGTGACCCATGCCCCCTTCATCATGGAAGCGGTCCTCGGTGCTGTCGGCGGCGTCGTCCTCGCCGGGGTGGGCGTCATCGTGGGAAAGAACACCGTGATCGATCCCGCGCTGAAGGACCTGTACCACAACCAGCTGCTGGCCCCTGTGACGTCTGGGGACGTGTGGACGGCTCTGCCCATCGTGGGGCTCGTGGCAATCCTGTGCGCTGCACTGACCGCGCAGGTGACCATGCGCGCCTACGTGCGGACATAGGTCAACAGGCCCGTTGTGGGTTGTGCCTGGCAGTAGCGTAATATAGTCCGAACTATGGCGAAGAAGGCAAAGAAGAAAAAGGCGGCCGTCGACAATAACTCGACCTTGGCCACCAACCGACGTGCCCGCCACGACTACACCATTCTCGACACCCTAGAATGCGGCATGGTGCTCGTGGGCACCGAGATTAAGTCGATGCGCGAAGGCAAAATCTCCTTGGCAGACGCCTTCGCCACCATCGACGACGGCGAGGTCTACATCCGCAACCTCCACATCCCGGAGTATTCCCAGGGTACGTGGACGAACCACTCACCCAAGCGCACACGTAAGCTGCTGCTGCACCGCCGGGAGATTGACAAGCTTATGGGCCAGGTGCGCGATGGCAATAAGACGCTGATTCCGCTCAAGGTGTACCTGAAGAATGGCCGCGCCAAGTGCGAGCTCGGCTTGGCCAAGGGTAAGCAGGACTATGACAAGCGCGAAGCAATCAAGCGCCGTGACCAGGACCGCGACATCACCCGCGAGCTCGGGCGCCGCGTAAAGGGGATCAACGCCTAACCTGGGAGCCATGATTTATACGGCCAAGGTTCATGACGTTATTCGGAGTGATGAAAAGCCGCGCGGGGTAGCGGTGCTCGTCGATAAGCTCTGGCCCCGTGGCGTGGCCAAAGAACGTCTCTCGTATGACCACTGGTTCAAGGATGTCGCGCCCAGTCCGGGGTTGCGTAAGTGGTGGGGGCACGAGGCTGACACCTTCGAGGAATTTGCCCGGCGCTACCGTGCGGAGCTCGACGAGAACGACGGCGAAGAGCTGGAAGAACTACGCCAGCTTGCTGCGGCTGGCGACGTCACCCTCCTCTTCGCCGCCAAGGACCGCGAGATCAACCACGCCACTGTGTTGAAGGCGTGGTTGGAGGAACGCTAGCCGATGAGGCTCCACACAGTCGCTCCCACGGCAATGAGGCCGGTGATGACGACGAAGACGTTGCTGGGGCGGCCGCGGAATTGCTTGAGGGCATCGATGCGGTGGATGGCATACATCGGCAGCAGGTAGAGGATCGAGGCGATGAAGGGGCCGCCGATGGCTTCGATAAGCCCCAGAATCGACGGATCGATGATCGCGACAACCCACGCGGCCACGAAGATGATGCCGTGCATGATGGAATTGAGCTGCTTTTCCGAGAGCTTTGCCGTAGCGCGCGGTGCGGCGCTGCGCAGCAGGAAGTTGCCGCCTTCGGTAGCTCCCAGGACGTGGCCGAAGTAGGAGGAGATGATGGCAATCATCGCGATGATGGGGGAGAGGAAGGCCAAGACCGGAACACCGGTGACGTTGGCCAGGTAGGACAGAACCGGCAAGTTCTGTTCGCGGGCTTCGGTGAGGCCGTCCGCGCCGAGAGTCAGCGTGCAGGACCACACGAAGAACATGGTGAACACGGTGAGCAGAATGGCGGTCAGCGCCAGCGCGCGCGAGGCGTTCTCGGAGCTCTTTTCGCGGCCGTGTGCGGCAACCATGGCCAAGGAGAACTGGGAAATAGCGGGGGAGTGGTTGAAGGAGAAGACCAGCACGGGGATGATGAGAGCGACGGAGCCGACGATGCGCCAATCATTGTTGCCTACCTCCATGAAGGAGGCGATATCCCAGCGCGGGATGAGGTAGATGGACAGCGCGCCGAGGCAGAAGATCAGCGGGTAGACCAGAAACTGTGTCACGGCGAGCACGATGCGTTGACCAAAGGCGAAGACGATGGTCATAAAACCCACGAGAACGAACGCGAGGAGCGGGCGCGGAAACGTTGGTCCATTCAGCTGGTTGACGATGAAGCTGTTAACCGTGTTGGTAATCGACACGCCATAAATCAGGACGATGGGGAAGATAGCGCAGAAATAAACCACCGAAATGATAAAACCTGCGCTTTTGCCGAAATAGTCCGTGACCACTGCGGTGATGTCCTCACCCTGGCGAGGTGACGCACAAATCATGCGGGCGAGTCCGCGGTGGGAGAAGTATGTCATCGGGCCGATGAGAAGGGTGGCCACGAGGAGGGGCCAGAAGCCGAAACTGCCCGCGTTGATGGGGAGGAACAAAATGCCAGCGCCCACGGCGGTGCCGAAGAGCGAGATGGCCCATTCGGTGTTGCTTGCTGGGCGTTTAGCGTCTTCCGGGGAGCTAGTGGTTTCGGTATGTGTGCTCACTTTGCAGCCTTTAACAAAGTAGGGGGATAGGACTCACACACCTTAACAGCGTTTAAGTAGATGTTAATCACAAGGGGGTGCTTATGAAAGCTATACCTCACGTGGCCTGCGGCGGAGCTTGCGGGAATAGGGGCGGGTGCAGTAGCGTTGAACAAACCGTAGGGCGCATAAAGATGCGTTCTGCGCAGCTTTCACAGCAATGTGTAATCGAGGGGTCGACTTGGTTTCGACTTCGTACATTGAGCCAGGGGAAGCGTGCCGGTGCAGGCTAGAGACCACCGTTAAGCGTCGTAGCGACCAATAAACGCAGAGAAGAACTCTCAGCGTGACTACGCCCTCGCTGCCTAATTACAGCGACGCGTGTCTGTCAGCCTAGGTTTGGTTCCTGACCTAGATCCTGGCATCGACTAGGGAACTTGCCTGACCGGTTTGTTGTTCGGCCGGTTGGGGACTTTTAGAGCAACTGGGCCCATCATCCGGAGCGAGTTTGCCCGAGCCGGAGGGCCGAGTAGAGATCCTGTGCAGACTGCGCACGGAGAAGCCCTGGCGAGGTGACGAAGGACCCGGGTTCAATTCCCGGCGGCTCCACTGAATGGCAAGAAACCCGCTGGTCATAACGACCAGCGGGTTTCTTGTGTAAAAGGGGCGGATTAGTCGATCGGATAGCCGGTGACCGGGCCCTCGGTATTCGGCTGCCAGCCCAGCGCAGGGGCGACATGGGTTGCGAAGTTTTCTAGAATCTTCACGTTGACGTCCGCACCCATGCCGGTCGGGATGGTGATCAGCAGGGTGTCGGCGGACATCACGGCCGGGTCGGCCTTGAGCTGCTCGATGAGCTTGTCAGGCTCGGCGGCATACGTGCGGCCGAAGGTGGAAGCACCGGCGTCGGGCAGCACGCCCACTTGGTCTGAGCCGGAGGCGTGCATGCCGAAACGTTGCATATCGGCGCCGTCCACGATGGGGAAGATGGAGCGGGAGACGGACACGCGCGGGGTCCAGTCGTGGCCCGCTTCCTTCCACGCCGCCCGGTAGCGGCTGATTTGGTCCGCCTGGATCTCACCCAAGGTCGCGGCGGTGGTCTCGGAAACCAGGGTGGAAGACATCAAGTTCAGCCCGTCCTTCGCGGTCTGCTCTGCCGAAGTGTGAGTGCCGGAGCCGTAGAAGATGTGCTTGCGCAGCTCAGATGCCGTGGGGAAGACGGGGAGGGTGGAGCCTGGCTGAAACATATTTGGGTACTGGCGGTCTAGGGGTGCGGCGGTGGCAAACCCGTTGCCGTCTACCGCGGCCATGAACGCCTCGAGGTGGGCGCGCGCCACGTCCGCGCCGTTGGGGGCCTCGCCCTTGTAGCCGAAAGCCTCCCAACCGCGCTCGGCAACTTCCGGGGCACCGCGCGAGACGCCCAAGGCCACGCGGCCGCCGGAGAGCTGGTAGAGGGATGCGGCCTCTTCGGCGAGGTAAAGCGGGTTTTCGTAGCGCATGTCAATCACGCCGGTGCCTACCTCGATGTTCTTGGTGGTGGCGGCGACTGCGCCGAGTAGCGGCATGGGGGCTGAGGCTTGCGGTACGAAGTGGTGGACGCGGAAAGACGCGTTGTTCACACCGATCTCATCTGCAGCCTGGGCGATTTCCAGGTGAATCTTCGCGACTTTTTCCGCGGACGGGCCGCGCTGGTGTCCGAATGCGTAGTGGCCAAAGCTTAAGAATCCGAATGCTTTCATTGGTCAAACACTCCTATTGGTGACGTATCAACAACCAGGGTAGCGCCCCATCAGCAGATTGTCACGGTCTAAGGCTGCTCCGCCAAAATCCCCAGTTAGAAAGCGTTCTATCTGGGGTCTCTTCGTGTGTGGAGCCGCCGGGAATTGAACCCGGGTCCCAGATGCTCGTCCGTGCTCATAGGGCCTGCTTTAGGATGGCCGCATGGATACCGAATCTCTCCGCATCGCTGTCGTCTTGTTTGAAGGCTTTGAGCTTCTCGACGTCTTCGGACCCGTCCAGCTGCTTCAAGCGGTGCCTGACATCACCGTGGTTTTCGCCGGGCCGACGGGCGAGCCAGTTGCAAGCTCGCAGGGCGTGGAAGTGGTGCCGACGATTTCTTATGGGCAGATTGGGCCGACCGACGCTCTCCTCGTTCCCGGCGGTAAAGGAACCCGGCAGCTCGTAGGGGACGAATCTTTTCTGTCGTGGCTTCGTGGGTTGGGCGCACAAGCACCGTGGGTTGCCTCCGTGTGCACGGGTTCTGCGGTCTTGGCGGCAGCGGGGCTTTTGGAAGGCTACGCCGCGACGAGCAACAAGCGTGCCTTTGCGTGGGCGAGCTCCTTCGGGGAGTCCGTGATTTGGAAGCCCAAGGCGCGGTGGGTGCAGGACCGTAATCGGTGGACTTCCTCAGGCGTGGCGGCGGGGATGGATATGACGGTCGCACTCATTGAGTACCTCAGCTCCGAAGCTGTTGCCATCGACGCTGCCAGCTTTGCGGAATACGAGCCGCATCGCGATTGCGAGTGGGATCCTTTCGCGCGGCTTTATGGACTGGTGCCCTCGAGCGTTGACGACGCTGAATGCGGGGAGTGACGTCTGGGAAGCCGACGACGCTCACGGTAGATAAGGTGCTAAAAACGGTCGATTTTGGGCCACTATTTACCGTGAGTGTAGCGATGGGTGAAAAGCGCTCTTGGTGAGAGGGCGCTCGGAACTTCGTCGTCAGCAGAAGCGTTAATGTTCTAGTGACTGATCGAATCTTGCGTGGTGAACTATGGCGATAAAGATGCCTATCGACTTAAGGCCGCTTCGTGTCGAGGATGCTACCGAGATGGCTACTGTGCTTTCCAGCCGTGCCCTGTACACGTTTACGGGTGGTGAGCCGCCTTCTGCTGATGAGCTTGCGCGACGGTACGCGTTCCAAACCCGAGGCGGCTCGAGCGACGGTACCGAAGAATGGATCAATCTCATCGTCACCCTCGGTTCGAGTAAGCAACCGATAGGTTACGTCCAGGCGACTGTGCCCCGCAGCGGTGATGCGACGGAGATCGCATGGGTGATTGGGAAACAGTGGCAAGGGCACGGATACGCCAAGGAAGCTGTGAAACTGCTTAGCGCTTATCTTGCGGAGCGAGGCATTACGCATCTCATCGCTCATATCCATCCCGAGCACTTAGCCTCACAGCATGTCGCTGCCTATGTAGGGATGAGCCCCACGGCACAGGTCGTTGACGGCGAAGTCCGTTGGGAGCGCAGATAGTCTCCAACGAAATCGTGAAAAGCGAGCATCATTGCCAACTCAGGGCTAATGGACACCTCTCAGTGTCGTTTACGGTAGATAAGGTGCTAAAAACGGTCGATTTTGGGCCACTATTTGCAGTGAGCGTAATCAGAATCCCGTGAGGGGTGTAGGGGCGTGGGGCGAAAGCGGAGTAGGGCTGGCCGGGAAAATGTGACGAAGAAGGAAAATATTTGTTACCCAAGTTACATTCCCGTGGTAGCCTTTCTCCAACAGTGTGACGTGGAGCACTGGGACTGACCCCTACGACAGGAGTACCCATGAACAGCCCATCCAATACGGCGTCGAAAGGCGGCGCCGGCACCACGGAGAAGTCGAAAGCAAATCCCGCCAAGGCCGAGCAAAAATCGAGCCAACAGTCCGGCGGGGGAATGCTGGATAAGTTTCTCAACGGCGTCGAGTACGTCGGCAACAAGCTGCCGGAGCCCTTCACCATCTTCCTGATTCTTTTCCTCATTACCGGCGTTCTCTCCACCATCATGGCCAAGATGGGCGTGGAGATTAAGGTTCCCGGATCGGATGAGATTCAGCCGGTGAAGGGTCTCTTCACCGGTGAGGGACTGACGTGGTTCACCACGACAATGGGTGAGAACTACATCAACTTCCCGCCGCTGGTAACGGTGCTGCCCATCATGCTGGCAGTGGGCGTAGCGGAGCGTTCCGGCATGCTCTCGGCGTTGATTCGCAAGCTCTTTGGTTCCGCCAAGCCCTGGCTGCTTCCGTACGCCGTCGGCGTTATCGGCGTGACCGCCTCCGTTATGGCGGACGCAGCCTTCGTTATCGTCCCGCCGCTGGCCGCGATGGTCTTTAAGGCCGCGGGCCGTCATCCTGTCGCGGGCCTGATTGGTGGCTTCGCCGCCGTGGGTGCTGGCTATTCCACTGCCTTGGTGCCCACCTCCCTGGATGCGCTCTTTGCCGGTATTACGACCGCAGTCATGGAGACTCTGCCAAATACCGAGTTCGCACCCGTTAATGCGATGTCGAACTACTACTTCAACGTGGCTTCTTCCATCGTGCTCGGTGTGCTGGCCGGCTTCATCATCGATAAGGTCATCGAGCCGCGCATGTGGAAGCAGGAAGTCCCCACCGAGGAAGACATCGATCCCGAGGACGCTGCCGAGCGCGGTGACCGTGACGAGAACGGCGAAGAGCTCACCGCTGAGCTGCGCCCGGCCGAATCCAAGGGTCTCATCTGGTCCGGTGTGGCCACGGTCATCCTCACCGCCATCATTCTCTTCGCAGTTCTTCTGCCGGAATCGCCGTGGCGCAATGAAGAGGGCGGCTTCTTGCCCAAGTCCCCGCTGCTGAACTCCATCGTCTTTATCGTGTTCGCCTACTTCTTGGTGCTCGGCGTGGTCTACGGCAAGGTCGTCGGCACGGTCAAGGGCATCACCGATGTTGTGAACATGATGATTGGCGCGCTCAAGGACATGATGAGCTTCCTTATCCTGGCGTTCATCCTGGGCCAGTTCGTGGCTCTCTTCGCCTGGACCGGTATCGGTACCTTCACTGCGGTGAAGGGTGCTGCCTTCCTGGAATCCATCGGGTTGACGGGCTTCCCAGCTATCTTTGCCTTCATCGTCCTTGCGTCCTGCCTGAACCTGCTGATTATTTCCGGTTCTTCCATGTGGACGCTCATGGCGGCGGTCTTCGTTCCCATGTTTGCTTTGCTCGGCTATGAGCCAGCCTTTATTCAGGGCGCATTCCGCGTTGGTGATTCCGCAACCCAGATCATCACCCCGCTGAACCCGTACATGATTGTCATGCTTGGCTTCCTCCAGCGCTATGAACGCGAGGCTGGTTTGGGAACTCTGATGTCGCGCCTTGTGCCTTTCGTGGTCCCGTTCTTTACCGCATGGGCGATCTTGCTGGCCATCTGGTTCTACGTGGGCCTTCCTCTGGGACCGGGCAACAACGTCATGATTGGTTAATCGAATGGACGAACGCAACAATCCGTCGACAGCGTATCTGGAGGCGATGGAGGAGGGCGTCGCCAAGCGCGTGGCGTCCGCAGCGCCACCGGAAAAACAAGGAGAGGATTACCCAGGCCAGGACAAGCTCTGGGGCGCGGCGGCCGCACGGGCTGAGGCCTTGCGGGAGAAAGCTGCGTACATCGTCGCGGACCTGCACGCACATCCTGAAACGGCCTTCGAGGAGCATCGCTCCATGGCGGTGCTGGCAGGAATTGTGGAGGAGCATGGCTTTTCCACACGTCGCGGAGTCTATGGCGTGGAGACCGCGTTCGAAGCCTCCTGGCAGAGCGCGGATTTCGACCCCGAACGGCATCCCACCGTGGCCATCCTGGCGGAATACGATGCCCTGCCCCAGATTGGGCACGCGTGCGGGCACAACGTCATTGCCGCAGCGGGCGTTACTGGATTCTTGGCGGTTACTGCCGTGCTGGACGCCGCTCCTCCCGTGTCCGGCCGCATCCTCTTCCAGGGAACCCCGGCGGAGGAGGGCCACTCCGGCAAGGAATACATGATTCGCGGCGGAAGTCTTGAAGGCGTGGACGCCGCGGTGATGATCCATGGCTTCGGCTACGACATCGGCGCGCATGCCTGGGTGGGACGGCGCATCTTGCGTGTTCGTTATCGCGGCGTGGCCGCGCACGCCAGCTCCCAGCCCTTTATGGGGCGCAACGCCCTAGACGCTGCGAGCTTGGCCTACCAGGGGATTGGGCTTATGCGGCAGCAGATGCCGCCCTCGGATCGCGTACACGCCATCATGAGCGGTGGCGATCGGCCTTCCATCATCCCGAGCGAGGCGGAAATGACTATTTACGTGCGTTCGTTGGGAACGCGCACGCTCATGGATCTGTCCGCCAGGGTGGAAGACATCGTCCGGGGCGCTGCACTCATGGCCGGTGTTGAGGTGGACGTGGATTGGGATGAACACCCGATGACCCTGCCCGTGCGCAACAACGCGGCGCTGGTGGATCGGTGGTCGGCCACACAGGCGCGCCGAGGACGCACCGCGCTGCCCGCCGGGACGGTGCCGGATACGGTGGCGGCCTCGACCGACTTTGGCAATGTCTCTCACCTCGTGCCTGGTTTGCATCCGATGGTGAAGGTATCGCCCACCGACGTGGCCCTGCACACGGAGGACTTTGCACGCTGGGCTGCCACGCCGCAGGCGGTAGATGCGGCCGTTGATTCGGCGGCGGGTTTGGCACAGGTTGCCCTCGATTTCTTGGCGGATCCGAATTTCCGCCGCGCGGTGCGGGAGGATTTTGATAGGGAAGGGCCAGTGTCGGTGAGTGATCTCATCGCGGAGAAGGGGGAAGGCTAAGCGTAAATATTTTGTTCTAAAAGGCATGTCACGGGGTGGCAGGTGGTGGTCTCCTACCCCCGTCGTGAATTAGGAAACATAAGCGTGCTTGAAAGGTAAGACTTACTTGAGTTAGGTTAGGCGCTGTCCTTATTTGCCAACTGTGGTTAGCCACACCTAATATGCAAGGAAGCTATGTTTAACCTTTCTCGCCGTGCCTCGCGCACGACCGCCGCCAAAGTTGCCGCAACTCTCTCGGTCGCAGCGCTTGCTCTCACCGGCTGCTCTTCCAGCCAGTCTGAGGAGACCGCTGAGCCGACCGAATCCGCGGCGGCAGGCGCCTCCACCATCACCCTGGAGGATAACTTCGGCTCGAAGGAAGTCACCCTCCCGGTGGAGAACCCCGCGGTGACGGATAACCGCGCCTTCTCTATCCTGGCGCAGTGGGATATTGACCTTGCTGCTGCACCGCTGAGGCTGGTACCGAAGTCGCTGCGAGACACCTACAACAAGGACACGGTCGAGGTTGATCTGGGCTCCCACAAGGAGCCGGACCTTGAAGGTCTGGTAGCTGCAGAGCCGGACGTCGTGTGGAACGGCCAGCGCTTCGAACAGCACCAAGAGGACATTGAGAAGCTGCTCGAGGATGTCCCGGTGCTTGACTTCGAGCCGCGCGATGACGAAGACTTTTTCGACGAACTCAAGCGCCACACTGAGGCCCTGGGCCAGGTTTTCGGCCACGAAGAGGATGCTGCGAAGCTCATCGAGGATTTCGACGCCGCTGCTGAGCGCGCTAAGAAGGCCTACAACCCAGAGCAGAAGGTCATGGCTGTGAACACCTCCGGCGGTGAAATCGGCTACATCGCTCCCGGTATCGGGCGCGTGTATGGCCCGGTCTTTGAGCTGCTTGGCCTGACCCCGGCCCTGGAGGTGTCCAACGCCTCCGATGACCACGAGGGTGACGATATCTCCGTTGAGGCCATTGCCGAATCCAACCCGGATTGGATCCTCGTCATGGACCGTGATTCCGCTATCTCCAAGGAAGGCCAGGATGTCACGCCGGGCGAGAAGCTGGTCAAGGACAACGCGGCGCTCAAGAACGTTACCGCTGTGAAGGAAGGCAACGTTTACGTGGCGCCGAATGACACCTACATTGATGAGTCCATCATTACCTACACCGAGATCTTGAACGCGCTTGCCGACGCCTTCGAGAAGGCCAACGCCTAAACAACTCTCTCGGCAGCCAAGGAGGAGACTAAACCGTGACGGTGAAGAGCAGCGCTGCGGCAGAGCACTCAGCTGTCAGCCCGCGTAACTCCCGCGGACCTGTGCTGACCTGGAAGCTAGGCCTCGGCGTGCTCGGCGTCATCGCGCTGCTCCTCCTTTCCCTCATGGTGGGGGAGTACAGCATCCTCGATAATGAGGACGGCTGGTCCATGTTCTTCACCACCCGCATACCGCGAACCGTGGCGCTCGTCTTGGCGGGCGCTGCGATGGCGATGAGCGGTTTGGTCATGCAGCTGCTGACCCAAAACCGTTTCGTGGAACCCACGACGACGGGAACCACCGAGTGGGCCGGATTGGGCCTGCTCTTTTCGCTTATCCTTTTCCCGCACTCATCCGTGCTGGTGAAAATGGTCATTTCGGTTTCCTTCGCGTTTGTGGGAACCATGGTCTTCTTCGCTTTCCTTCGCCGCGTGGCGCTGCGCTCCTCACTCATCGTGCCGATCATCGGCATCATGCTGGGCGCTGTCGTTAGTGCCGTATCCTCCTATGTGGCGCTCGCCACGGATACCTTGCAGCAGCTCGGAATCTGGTTCATGGGATCCTTTACCTCTGTCTATGAGGGGCAATACGAGGTCCTATGGATCGTCCTGCTGGTTTTGCTGGCTGTGTATTTCTATGCTGACAAACTCACCGTCGCTGGGCTAGGGGAGGACATTGCCACCAATATTGGCCTGAACTACAAGCGGATGATTCTGTTGGGAACCGGGCTTATCGCGGTGGCGACGGGTGTAGTCACCGTCGTCGTTGGCTCCCTGCCGTTCCTTGGGCTCATCGTTCCCAACGTAGTGAGCATGTTGCGCGGCGATGACCTGCGCTCTAACCTCCCGTGGGTCTGCCTGCTCGGCATCGCCACGGTGACCTTGTGTGACCTCATTGGCCGCACCATTATCTCCCCGTTTGAGATGCCCGTATCAGTCATTCTGGGTGTTGTCGGTGCTATCGTATTCGTCGTCTTGATCGTGAGGTCGACCAAGTGAGTGTAAGTATCTCTATCCCTAAGACGAAGGAACCTGTGCAAACGTCACGTGCCCGGCGAAACGTGGGCAGCTTCCAGTCTGCTGCTGCGGCGCGAAAGTACTGGATCATCCTTGCAGCCTTGATCGTTGCCGGGCTGGTTTTCGCCTTCGGGCTCTTGGCCTATGACAACCCCATGGATTTTGGTACTCGCAAGTGGTGGTTGATCGCGCGTCGCCGCGCTGATGCAGTAACGGCCATGGCCATCGTCGCCGTATGCCAGGCCGTGGCCACGGTGGCTTTCCATACGGTGACGAACAACCGGATCCTTACTCCCTCCATCATGGGGTTTGAATCCCTGTACGTCGCGATTAATACAGCCACGATCTTTTTCCTTGGCGCCTCCGGCCTTACTCAGGCCCGCAACATGGGAACCTTCCTTGTACAGCTTGTGCTCATGGTGGCCCTATCCCTCGTGCTGTACTCATGGCTGCTGACCAGCCGCCGCAACAACATGCATGCGATGTTGCTGGTTGGCATCATTATTGGTGGGGGCTTGGGATCGCTGTCGACGTTTATGCAGCGCATGCTCACACCTAGTGAATTCGACGTACTCACTGCGCGGCTCTTTGGTTCCGTTAACAACGCGGAGAGTGAGTACTATCCCATCGCAGTACCGTTGGTCCTCGCGGTGACACTGCTGATATTCCTGAACTCCCGCCAGCTCAACGTGCTAGCGCTCGGGCGCGATGCCGCAACGAACCTTGGCGTTAACCACAAGGTCAATGCAATCTACACGTTGATTTTGGTCTCCATTCTGATGGCGACGAGCACCGCGCTTGTAGGGCCTATGACCTTCCTTGGCTTCCTCGTGGCCACCTTGGCTTACCAGGCGGCGGAGACGTATGACCACCGCTTTTTGTTCCCAATGGCGGTTGCCACGGCCTTTGCTGTGCTCACCGGCGCCTACTTCCTCATGCAGCACGTCTTCTACGCGCAGGGCGTGGTCTCCATCATTATTGAGCTAGTGGGCGGCAGCGTCTTCCTTCTGGTCATTCTGCGAAAGGGCAAGCTGTGATCAAGCTTTCCAATGTTTCGAAGTCCTACTCCGGCGAGACCAACATCGGTCCAATCGATTTGGAGATCCCCTCCGGCGGTATTACCGCGCTGATTGGGCCGAATGGCGCAGGCAAGTCCACGATGCTGACGATGATTGGCCGGCTTCTCGACGTCGACGAGGGCACCATCGAGGTCGCCGGTTACGACGTGTCCTCCACGAAATCGCAGGACTTGGCGAAGATCCTCTCTATCCTGCGCCAGGAGAACCACTTCATTACCAAGCTGACCGTGCGCCAGCTGGTGAGCTTCGGCCGTTTCCCTTACTCGAAGGGGCGTCTGACTGCGGAGGATGAAGAGATAGTCTCGCGCTACATTGACTTCTTCCACTTGGGTGAATTGGAGAGCCGTTACCTTGACGAGCTCTCCGGCGGCCAGCGCCAGCGCGCCTACGTGGCGATGGTGCTCTGCCAGGAGACGGACTACGTGCTTCTCGACGAGCCCCTCAACAACCTCGACATCTCACACTCCGTGGAGATGATGAAGCACCTGCGAAAGGCCGCTAAGGAATTTGGCCGGACGATCATCATCGTCCTCCATGACATCAACTTCGCTGCTCGTTATGCCGACCATATTTGTGCGGCCAAGGATGGAAGCATCGTTTCTTTCGGCAGTCCGGAGGAGATCATGCGCGATGAGATTCTCACGCCCATCTTTGAAACCCCCATCACTGTTATCGATGGCCCGGACGGCTGTTGGCCTGTTACCACTAGCTATTAGCATTCAGGTGGACTGCCCGATAGCCAGAGAACTGCCCCAGGACGAGCATCAAAAGATGCGTCTTCCTGGGGATTTGTTGTTTGTTGGGGTGTGCGTATATTTATCGAGGTCGCCGCGAGGTAGCCGGGAGGTTAACTGGTGGTAGATGTTCGGGCAATGTTTGTTCGGCGGGTTTGACTTTGGTTGAGCTTGTTGGGTAAGGTTGTTCGGGCCGCCGCAAGAGGGTTAACGTTTG
>NZ_VIOG01000021.1:0-9890 GCF_009708045.1 Corynebacterium hiratae
CCGGTCTTTCTACTGCCCCAACTTTGCAACAGCACCGAGAACTTGGTGTTTCCGTCGACGGCAAACTTGATGCCCTCAGGCGCCTCAATCAGGACTGGGTGAGAGTAGCCCAGTGCGAACTCCAGGTTCTGGCCCTTGAGCTGCACACGGTAACCCACACCGAAGATTTCCATCTTGATGGTGTAGCCAGTAGTAACGCCCACGACCATGTTGTTGATCAGGGAGCGGGACAGGCCGTGCAGGGAACGGTTCTTGCGGCGGTCATCGGGGCGGGAGACGACGAGTTCTTCGCCTTCCTGAGCCACGGTGATTGGTGCCGGAATCTCTTCAGCCAGGGTGCCCTTAGGACCCTTGACTTCAACGTTCTGGCCGTTGATGGTGACGGTGACGCCAGAGGGGACGGTCACCGGTGCCTTGCCAATACGAGACATGGTTAAACCTCCTCTTACCAGACGTAGGCGAGGACTTCTCCGCCCACGCCCTTGTTGTTGGCCTCACGGTCAGTCAGCAGACCCTGGGACGTGGAGATAATAGCCACGCCCAGGCCACCGAGAACCTTTGGCAGATTAGTGGACTTTGCGTAAACGCGCAGACCCGGCTTGGAAACACGACGCACGCCAGCGATGGAACGCTCGCGAGATGGGCCGTACTTCAGGTTAAGCTCCAGGGTCTTGCCGACGGTCTCGTCGTTAACGGAGTAGTCGGCGATGTAGCCTTCCTGCTTCAAGATTTCGGCGATGTTGGCCTTGATCTTGGAGGATGGCATAGACACGGTGTCGTGGAACGCATTGTTTGCGTTGCGCACTCGTGACAACATGTCCGCAATCGGATCAGTCATGGTCATGTGAAGTGACCTGTTGCCTTTTTCGTTACGGTTCCCGTGCTCACCCTTGATGAATCGCGTGTACCGCACGATCGCTGGCTACTCACGCTCCGCCTAACTCAGTAGTTAGGGGTGCTCGCTGCCTTTATCCGTGCGGCCGCTTCGGGCGAGGGGCCTGTAACAAAGTGGATGTACAGTTTTTCTCCCTTGTAGCGGGAGACTCTTTCCGCAGGTCATGTGGCATTCCCGGGATTTTGACGCGTTAGCGTCGAAAAAAAGAACATGGGGGTACCTACCTACGGCAAGACCTGACTAGCCTAGCAACCAGCTAAAACATGTCCAAATCCCTGCTCAGAAGCATAGAGCTGAGGTGTAGGGTCGGCGCCATTCAGGGCCGACCGACCTCACTAGCCGCACTTGCTGGCTCACACACTCACCTGCACAGCTCCACAATCCCTCCTTGTAGTACTTTGATTAGGCTTACCTTGTTCATATAAGCTTGCTCCCGTTAAGATCATGGACTTTCACGCGTCAAGGAGGGATGCATGGCTATCTCTACCCCGCATGCGCAATCCCCTTCTCAATCACACCTGGGGTCTCGCGCGGACGCTACTGCGGACGCTTCTGCCAGCGCTCCATCAGGTAAAATCCCGCGTCGCCTCGTCGGCCTCGGCGTCCTTTTCCTCCTATTGCTCGCCAGCATCGTTGCCAGCATCGTGTTTGGATCACGGCAGATCCCTTTTGGAGAAGTGTCCGCCGTGTTCCGCGATCTCGGCACGGCGTTCGGCCACGCGGAGGGGCTGAATGTGGATCAGCGCGTGATCGTCGAGCTCCGCATTCCCCGCACCCTGTTGGGCCTAGTCGCCGGTGCTGCCCTTGGCGCCTCCGGTGCATTGATCCAAGGGCACACGCGCAACCCTCTCGCGGACACGGGCATTCTCGGCATCAACTACGGTGCGTCCCTGGCCGTGGTTGCCAGCTTCTCCTTGCTGGGTGTGACGTCCGTGTGGGCTACCAGCATGTGGGCGTTCGGTGGGGCCATCGCTGCTACTGCGTTGGTGTTTAGTTTGGCGTCCATAGGAGGAGGACAGGCCAATCCAATGACGCTGGTCCTCGGCGGCGCGGCTTTGTCCGCGGTCCTCAGCGCCATCATCAGCGGTTTTATCCTCACTGACGATGCCAATCTGGATCGCATGCGCTTCTGGACCGTCGGCTCCATCGCGGGCCGGGATCTCACCGTGTTCTACGGCGTGCTGCCGTTTATCCTGGTGGGCCTCCTGCTGGCGTTCATCACGGCACCGCAGCTAAACCTCCTGAATCTGGGCGATGACATCGCCTCCGGACTGGGCATCAACACCCAGCGCGCCCGCCTGATTGGCATGGCTCTGATCGCACTGCTGGCCGGTGCCGCGACAGCTGCCGCCGGCCCCATCACCTTCATCGGCCTGGTGGTCCCGCACCTCGTGCGCGCCATCACGGGCCCTGATTACCGCTGGATCCTCCCTTACTCTGCCCTGACGGGTGCGGTGATGATGCTGTTCGCAGACGTGGTGGGCCGTCTGATCGCTCGTCCGGGCGAGTTGCAAGTAGGCATCATCCTCGCGTTCGTGGGCGCGCCGTTCTTCATCGCCCTTATTTATCGACGCCGGGTGGTGGCCATTTAATGAGTTCCCTCCTTGCCCGCCCTACCTCTTCCACTATCCCTGGGCGCCCGCCATTCCGCGTGGGCTCATTTTCTGTGGTCTGGCGCCCTCGCGCGTTGACGGTGTCTCTATTGCTGCTCGTGGCGATCGTCTTGCTAGCGGCGGTCTCCATCGGCCTGGGTGACTATCCTGTGTCCCCGGCTCGTGTGCTGGAGGTGCTGTTCACCGGCCAGGGCACCCGCATTGAGCGTCTGGTGGTTTTGGATTGGCGCATGCCTCGTGCGCTGACGGCCATTCTGGTGGGCTGTGCGCTGGGATTATCCGGAGCCCTCACTCAGTCCGTGACTCGCAATGCGCTGGCCAGCCCGGATATC
The DNA here is from genome assembly GCF_009708045.1 of Corynebacterium hiratae. Lineage (NCBI taxonomy): Bacteria > Bacillati > Actinomycetota > Actinomycetes > Mycobacteriales > Corynebacteriaceae > Corynebacterium > Corynebacterium hiratae. Next base: position 2,841 of record NZ_VIOG01000021.1, read on the forward strand.
TTGGGCTTCACTACGGGCGCGTCCGCGGCCGCGGTCACCGTCATCACTCTGGGTGGTGGCGCTGGTGGTTTCCTCGGCTGGCTCAGCAGCATCGGCATTCCCTTGGCCGCGGTGCTTGGTGCGGCTGTCACCGCAACGGTGATGTGGGCTCTGGCGTGGAGGAGATCGACTGATTCCTTCCGGCTAGTGCTGTTCGGCATCATCATCTCTGCTCTGTTGACCTCGTATATCAACTTCCTGATGATCCGCACGGAGTTGCGCGATGCCGCGGCCGCGCAGTTCTGGCTTACTGGCTCCCTGAGCACTGCGGACTGGTCCAAGATGTGGCCCATCGCCATTGTTGTGTTGGTGTTTACACCGCTGCTGGCCTGGATTGGTCACCAACTTTTAGCCACCTTGCTGGGCTCGGATACTGCACGGGCTTTGGGACAAAACGTCCAGGGTGTGCAGGTGCTTCTGCTCGCCGCTGCCGTGGCTTTGGCAGCAGTGGCGGTCTCGGCCGCTGGCCCCATCGGGTTCGTCGCCTTCGTGGCCCCACAGGTGGCGCTGCGCTTGTGCAACTGCTCTGCACCACCGCTTCTGGCCTCTGCGCTGACCGGCGCTGCGCTACTCCTGCTGGCAGATATCAGCACCCAAACTCTTCTGCCCGTAGAGCTGCCGGTGGGCATTCTCACCTCGGCAATCGGCGGTGCGTTCCTTATTTATTTGCTGGTCCAACGGAATAGGTCAACCACGGCATGAGAAAAGATCCCACCCTGGAAGTTAGCAGTGCCGCGAACAAAGAAGGACACATGACTCAGAAGCACAGCATGAGCGCACGCGGCCTCGCCGTGGGCTACGGCGACCGGACGGTCATCGAAGGCTTGGACGTGGACTTTCCTCGCGGGCAGATCACCACAATCATCGGCCCCAATGGCTGCGGCAAATCCACGTTGTTGCGAGCCATGTCTCGTCTCCTTCCGGCGAATGAGGGCGAAGTGCTGTTAGACGGCGCCGATATCTCATCCATCAGGCGCAAGGACCTCGCACGGACCATCAGCGTGCTGCCACAAACCCCTACCGCCCCGGAGGGACTCAACGTGGCTGATCTCGTCTCGCGCGGTCGGCACCCACACCAATCGTGGATCCGTCAGTGGTCGTCCACGGACGAAGCCGAGGTGCACAAGGCGCTGGAAATGACTGGCTCGATGGGGCTGGCGGAGCGCACCCTGGATTCTCTGTCCGGAGGGCAGCGGCAGCGTGTGTGGATCTCCATGGTTCTTGCGCAGAACACGGACATCCTGTTCCTGGACGAGCCCACCACCTACCTGGATCTGGCCACGTCGGTAGAGATTTTGGAGCTGGTGCAGCGTCTACGCCGAGAGCTGGATCGGACTGTGGTGATGGTGCTGCACGATCTCAACTTGGCTGTACGCTACAGCGATAATCTCGTGGTGATGAAGGATGGACAGGTCCTCGCCACCGGGCGTCCCAGCGAGGTCATTACTCCAGAGCTACTGCTCGAGGCGTTTGCCCTCAACGCGCTAGTCATCGAGGATCCTGTCACCGGCGGTCCGCTGATCGTCCCCAAGTGACGATCAGGGCTTAGTCCTCCATCAGCTCCTGGGCGGGAGTCTTCTTGGACTTCCGCCAGTTGATCATCGCGGAAATCACCACCGGAGTCACAGACACCAGCACGATGACGATGGCGATCATGTCGATGCGATCCGCAATGCCCGGGATATCCCCCAGCAGCACGCCAATGCCGACCATGCTGACAATCCACAGCACTGCACCCGTGACGTTCCATCCCACGAACTTCTTGTACGGCATCTCCGCGGTACCAGCGGCCACGGGAATGTAGGTACGCACGATCGGGATGAAGCGCCCCAGTACCAGAGCCAACGGCCCGTACTTCAGGAAGAAAGCCTCGGCTTGTTCGAGGTGCTCGGTTATGAGGATCTTGGCGTCGGGCTTAAACAACTTGCGGCCAAAGCGGTGGCCGAGCCAGAAACCTACCTGGTCGCCCAAGAACGCCGCGACGATGGCCACGCCCACCAGAATCGGAACGTTCAAGCCCAGCTGATCGCGCAAGATTGCCGCGGTGACCAGCATGGAATCGCCGGGGAGGAACGGGAAGAGCACGCCGGATTCAATAAAGATAATCAGCGCAATGCCGCCGAGCGCCCAGCCGCCAAAGTTCTGGAGCAGGGTGGTGGCGTCCATGAGGTCGCTTAAGTGCACAGGGAATCCCTTCTAGAAAACAACTGGTCTATTCTTACCCCGGTTTCTGACCGGAATACAGGCAGCTCGCCCCTAGCGTGCATCCGTTATCCCCATGAGTGCCCGTCCCCTAGCCAGCAACAGCAAAACCGCCCCAGCACGTTCATGCGGGGCGGTTCGGCAGTTGATTCAGACTACTTCGTGGCGTCTGCCAACGGCTGCTCGATCTTGTCCAGCAGGTAGTTCAGGCTCAGCACGGTCTGCCATCCGAAGGCCTTTTCCAGGTCGCCTTCCAGGTAGACACTGTGTCCGTCCTTCACGGCGGGCAGCTTGCCCACGATCGGATCCTCGGTCACAGAAGCCTTGCTCTGCTTCGGAGAGTAAGACAGTTGATCCCACACCAGCACGTCAGAGTTGATCTGGTCTGCGTTTTCCTTGGAGACCTCACCGTAGAACTTGTCCTTGGTGATGCCCGCGTAGGCCGGGTTGATCTTGAATCCCAGCTCGGTGAAGAAGCGGCTACGCGGATCGCCCTCGGCAAAGACAGCCAGGCTCTCGTCGGAGACAGTGGCCACGCCGAGTTCCTTTTCGGCCCATTCTGGGTGGCGGCCCTTGAGCTCTGCGAACTTCTCCTTGACCTGCTCCACCTGGCGCTTTGCCTCTTCAGGCTTGCCCACGGCCTGCCCGATCTCTTCCGTGGTCACGTCCCATGGTTGCTGTAGTTCTTCGTATTCGCCCTTTTGTACGACGACAGGGGCGATCTCAGACAGCTTCTTGTACGTGTCTTCATCGATGTCCGAGTACACGGCCACGATGAGGTCTGGATTGTCCTTGGCGATGGCTTCCGCGTTGACTTCTGTGTCCTTGTCGATCCGAGGAGTGTCGCCCTCGATCTTGTCATTGGACCAGTTGCCCGCAGCCTGACCATCCGGGGTCATTCCGTCCCAGTACTTCACGGAGACAGGAGTAACTCCCAGCGCCAGCAGTGCGTCCTGATCCGTGTAGCCCAAGGAGACCACGCGCTGCGGGGCTTCCTTGATTTCGGTGGAGCCGTAGCGGTGCTCGATGGTGGTGGGGAATGCGCCCTGCTCGGCGTTGACTGCCTGGGAGTCCCCGGAATTTCCGGACTGGTCATCAGTCGAGCAAGCGGTCAGTGCCGCGCCCAAGGTCAGCACAGCAGCGGTGCTAACGAGAATCTTCTTGAGTGTCATTTTTCTCCGTTGTTACTGGTGACGGATTTCCGCGCGAGGCGTGGCCCGTACACAAAAGGGAAAGGTCAAACCTTTGGTTGGATATATCCAGCCCTATGTCCAAAGAATTCGGTGGCGGTCAGTTCCGAGTTGTCGTCGAGACGAACACGATCCAGAACAATCGCCGGCGCCGGCACGTTGGCACGGGGCGATCCACAGACCACCGCGATTCCTCCCTCGTGAGGGATGGTGACTCGGCCGGGGGTTCCGCCGAAGCGGCCCTGCGAGACGTGCGCGGAAAGCACGCGGACGCGCTGGCCTCGGAATTCAAAGTAAGCATTGGGGTACGGGTCGGACTGCGCCCTGACCAGCAAGGCGATATCTTCCGCAGGTTGGGTGAAATCTATGCGAGATTCCTGCTCGCCGCGCTTGTGGAAGTACGTAGCGCGGGTGGGATCTTGAGGTTGCGCAGTGGCGGTGCCTTGGGCGACGTCACTCAATGCGCGTTCCACGAGGGGCTCGATGAGGTCGATGGTCTTGGCCACGAGATCCGTGGTGGTGTCCTGCGGACCCACGGGGATCGCGCGCTGGGCAACGATGGGTCCGCCGTCCAGCACTTCATCCATCTCGTGCACAGTGACGCCCACGTGAGTTTCCCGGTTCAACAGCGCCCACAGGATGGGCGAAAATCCGGCGTACTCGGGCAGGAGACCATCGTGGACATTCAATGCGCCGTGCTTGGCCAGGCTGAAAACCTCGGGAGGAAGCCAGGTTCGCCAATTGTTGGCCACGATGATGTCTGGTGCAGCATCGCGCAACGCCTCAATGACGTCTTGACCCACGCGCTCAGTGACACACACCTGGAGCTCATGTTCGCTGGCGAGCTCCTCAACGGAGTCTGCCCACATTTGCTCATAAGGGTGATCGCTGGCAGGGTGCGTAACTACCAAAACTACTTCATGACCAGCATTGATGACCGCAGACAACGTCCGGTGTCCCCACGACTGATAGCCGAAAACAGCAACTCGCATGCAGGGGATGTTAGCTTAGGTTTACCTATGTAGTCAATGATGAAAGTGGCGCAATTTTCATGCCAGACTCCCCGGACGTGACCACCCTTCACCGAATCTCGGTGCCCGCGGATGCGGAAGCCCTCGTTTTCCCGGACCCCTACCGCTCGAACGTCGAGCTCACCGAATCGATGTCCACCGTCGATGTGCGCATCCCGGCGCACTCAGCAGTGACCTATAGCTTTCAATCCGGCGAGCTGAAATATCCCGATCCACATAACGCACACGGCGCAGGCCCACAGGCGAGCCTATTGAGCGGCGATTCTGTGGACCAGACACTCTGGCCGCCTCGCTCCCCAGAAGTCATCGCGGACTTGCCCGGCGCACGCCTGTCCATCGACCGGAAGGTATTCGGCAGGCGCTGCACCGCGCGCCTCGATGACCGCGGTGCGGATACCACCGTGGTGTTTTTGGATGGCGATGACTGGATCCATCTGCATGACCTCACGGGCGCACTGGACCGGGCAGTCACGGCAGGGCTTATCCCCCAGATCAACCGCGTCTTCCTGCCGGCAGCCAAAGACCGCAGCGAGGAGTACACCTCCCAAACATTCGCCAGCGCACTGGCCACCGAGCTTCCGCCGATCATCAACAGCAGCCACATAGTCCTGGTGGGGCAAAGCTTCGGCGGTCTCTCCGCCCTGCGCGCAGCTCTTACGGCTTCCACCGAAACCACGCCTGCAATCAAAGGAGCCATCGCCCAGTCCCCTGCCGTCTGGTGGTCCGCTGACCGTTCTGCAGAGCTCGCGGACACGCTCTCGGACGGGCCCGCAGGAGGCGACATTGCCGCACAGCTCACTGGCCCCTCACTCGAAAATCCTGCGGCTCACAGTGGCTCCGGTCTGGCACGCATCGTACTGACGTGCGGTGCAGAAGAGCCGCCCATGCAACGACACGTGGATGCAGTGGCCGATGCCCTGACACGCCGCGGCTTCCCACCACCAATCACCGCACGCCCGGTGGCCACGACCCTGCGATGTGGCGCCACGGGATCATCCCGGCACTCGCCGAATTGCTGGGCTGAATCTACGAGCGCGCCTCCACAAACTCCGCCACGCGCTCGACTGTCCGCAGACCGTAGAATTCGCGCACGCCAACCTCCACTCCCAGCTCTCCACGCAGCAGTGCGCAGAGCTTGATGACCGCCATGGAGTGCCCACCCATGTCAAAGTAATCAGCATCCACCGGCACGTCCTCGGGCTCAATATCTAGCGATTCGGCAAACAGCTCCGCCGTGATCTCCTCGGTTTCGTTCGCCGGTTCGCGGCCCTTCTCCGTGATCCTTTCTCCCTCACCCAGTGCAGCAAGGTCGGTCTTTCCATTCGACGTCACCGGCAACTCATCCACGATCGACCATCGATCCGGGATCATGTAGCTGGGCAGTTCCTCGCGCAATGCATTACGCACGCCAGTCAGGAAACTCTGCCGCTCCCCCTGGTCCGCATCGCGCAGTTGTGGGGCCACGAGGTGACAGGCCAGGAGTGTGGCGTCGGATATACGAACAGGAACGGTCACGCAGTGGAGGATGCGGGGATCAACGCCGCGGGACACGGCGGCCGAGACGTCGCCGGGATCCACGCGGTGACCACGAATTTTCACCTGATCGTCGCTGCGTCCGAGGTACTCGAACATGCCATCCGCACGCACGCGGACGATGTCTCCCGTGCGATACATCCGCTCACCCGGGGCGCCCCACGGGCAGGCGACCATGGAGCTGGCGGTGCGCGCCGCGAGCCCATGATACTCCTGCGCTAAGCCGCTGCCCGCGAGGTAGAGCTCACCCGGCGCTCCTGTAGGAACGGGGCGCAACCACGGGTCCAAAACGAACGCCGCCGTGCGATCCACCGGCATTCCGATCACGGGCGTGGCGCTCTCATCCGTGCCAGCACCCAGGGCGTTGATGGTGTACTCGGTGGGTCCATAGAGGTTGTATCCGCGCACGTCATCGGCCTTTCGCAAGGTCTCCCACACGCCGTGCGAGACAGCCTCGCCGCCCAAGAGCACCAGCCGCGGGCGATGCGCGCCGGATTCCAGCATCCCCTCCGCGAGCAGCTGCTCGGCAACGGTCGGGGTGACGTTGATGACATCCACCTGATGCGCGCGAATGGCCTCAACCATGGCCGCAGCATCGCGTCGCAAATCCTCGGAGAAGATCCGCACCTCGTGGCCTTCCACCAGCCAAAACAGCTCTTCCCACGACATATCGAAGGCGAAGCTGATGGCATGCGCGATCCGCAACGTCCGCCCATCGGCAGCAGCTGGGGCGAAGATCTTGCGCCGGTGATTGTCCAGCATGTTGTGCAGCCCGCGATGCTTGATCACCACGCCCTTGGGCTTGCCGGTCGATCCGGAGGTGTACATCAGGTAGGCATCGTCCCCGGGCACCGCCGCAGGCGTGTGGGTGGTGGCGTGGGAATCGGCAGTGGTGACGTCGACGCAAGGAAGCGCACCGATCCGCTCCATGCGCTCCCGAGAACTCGAGTCCACCAGCGCGGCTGCGGGCTGGCTGTCCTCCACGAGGACCCGGAGCCGCCCATCGGGGTGCGTCAGATGGTGCTGTTGCAAAGTTGGGGCAGTAGAAAGACCGA
>NZ_VIOG01000022.1:0-9531 GCF_009708045.1 Corynebacterium hiratae
AATCAGACTACCGGCTACCCCCGCCGATACCCGCTTAGTGCCGAAAAAATAACCGCCACAACACCAAACCTCCAGGCCACAATGTCAAGGGTGACCTTCATCACCTAACCGTGAGCCAAGTCAGGTTATAGCCTCCTCAAGATCTGGCAATAACTTCGTCAACTAGGGCAGTTTTAGGCTTGAGAGTTTCTTTCCTAGCCATCACTTCGCGCCCTTCGCGCTCACGGCGAGCCTTAACCAGCCACTGCCCACGCTGCCGGTGGGCGCGAAGGATGGGGTTGCTGTTCTTATCTCCTTTCCTGTGCGCCGCGCCATAAAGATCGTCCCGCCATCATGAGAATCACCATCATTGCACTTGGTGCAAACTTGCACCGAGTGTAGGATTGCACTCTGTGCAAGAAGAATTGTCATTACGCGAGCAAAAACGCCTAAAAACTCGCCTACGTATAGAGGATGCTGCCACCCTCTTGGTAGACGAGCACGGCTTTGCTGCAGTCACGGTGGAGGAGATTTGTGAGAAGGCCGGTATTTCCCGGCGTACTTTCTTTAATTATTTCGATTCCAAGGACTCAGCTGTTCTGGGCAACCCCAGCCAAGAATTTTCCCAGGAGCAGAAGAGCTATTTGCTCGAAACCCCCACGGAGAACCTCTTCAAGCTGGCCGTAGACCTCATCAAGGAACACCTCATTGGACAGCACGCCAACAGGGAGATTGCTGAGCGACGCCGCCGTATCTCCCGCGATGCGGACGCAGCGGCGGCGTCCTTAAGCAGAAAGCGTGCCAAGTCCAACGAAGTCCTTGAGCTACTCACCCAGCGGCTGGAGAAGGAGCCAGCATTAAAGACCATGCCGGATGTCTCCCCGCACACGGAGGCACTCCTCATTGCTGTCACCATCCGTGAGGCTTTCTGGTTGGCCACCACCTCCCCAGACTTCAGCTGCGACATCCCCTTTGAGCAGCGCTTTGACTCCGCACTCACGCTCATCAACAACTATTCGAAAGGACTTTCATGGTAGCTACCGCGAAACCGTCAGCGTCCCACGCTGACAACGGCAAGCCGGAAAACAACCTTGCCCTCGTCTTCTCTGCCCTCGTGCTCACCATGTTGATGAGCTCCCTGGGGCAGATGATCTTCGCTTCCGCCCTGCCTACCATCGTCGGCGAGCTCGGCGGCGTCGACCACATGAGCTGGGTTATCTCCGCCTTCCTGGTCACCATGACCATCGCTATGCCCATCTCCGGCAAGCTCGGTGACATGATGGGCCGCAAGTGGCTCTACATCGGCGGCATTGCCACCTTCGTCATCGGTTCCGCCGTGGGCGGCTTCGCCAACTCTATGAACCTGCTCATCATCGGCCGCGCGATTCAGGGCTTCGGCGCTGGATTCATGATGATTTCCTCCCAGTCCATCATTGCGGAGGTCACCACGGCACGTGAGCGCGGCAAGTTCATGGGCATCATGGGCGGCGTTTTCGGCTTGTCCTCCGTCCTCGGCCCAGTCCTCGGTGGCTGGTTCACTGATGGTCCCGGCTGGCGCTGGGGCCTGTGGATGAATATCCCCCTCGGTCTTCTCGCCATGACCGTTTGTGTGCTCGTTCTGCACCTGCGCGTTGGTGATACTGACTTGCGCAAGTTTGATGCCTTGGGCGCCACGTTCATTGCCATCACGACCGCCTCGCTCATCCTTATGACCACCTGGGGCGGCACCCAATACGAGTGGTCGGATCCCGTCATTCTCACCTTGGCCGTCATCGTTGTGATCGGTGCTGTCATCACGGTCTTCGTCGAGAAGCGGGCCAAGGAGCCTTTGATCCCAGTTCTGCTGTTTAAGAACCGCAACATGGTGCTCACGACGGCCGCTGGCATGGTGCTGGGCCTGGCAATGTTCGGTGTGCTGGGCTACATGCCGACCTACCTGCAGATGGTGCATACCCTGACGCCGACCAAGGCGGGCCTCATGATGATCCCGATGATGCTCGGCATGATCGGCACTTCTACAACAGTGGGATTCATCATCGCCCGAACCGGCCACTACAAGCGCTACCCCATCATCGGTCTCGCCATTACGGCAGGCGCGCTGTTCTGGATGTCGAAGCTGACTGTGGATACCTCCCTGACTCAACTTGGCGCTGAGTTCCTCGTCTTCGGCATCGGCCTCGGCTTCGTTATGCAGGTGCTCGTTCTCATCGTTCAGAACTCCTTCCCCGTGGCGCTGGTGGGCACCGCAACGGCGGCCAACAACTTCTTCCGCCAGATCGGTTCAGCTATGGGTGCCTCCTTGGTGGGTTCGCTGTTCATCCACAACATGAAGGATGAGTTGGCCGCCAACATGCCTGCCGCCATTGCTTCCATGGGCAAGGCTGGCGCGCCCTTTGCGGAAAAGTTCAGCGCTGAGGGCGGCGGTTCCTCTAGCCTGACCCCGTCGATGGTGGCTCAGCTTCCGGACCCCATCCGCGACGTCATCCTCAACGCCTACAACGACGGCCTCACCCCGGTCATCCTGCTCATGGTCCCGATGGCCATCATCGCTCTCCTGCTCATCCTGCCGGTGCGGGAGGAGCACCTCAAAGAGACCATCGACTAGGTGGTCGGTCCCCGCTCAACAACAAGAAATCCTCGCTACGAACAATGACGTAACGAGGATTTTTCATACCAGAGTATTTAACGCAGAATTCCCAACTGGCGAGCCACCTGGGCAGCGACTCCGATGAGAGCGAGCACACCAGCGAGGATGCCTACAATGGCTCCGATATTCGTACCACCGGAGCTCACCTCCCCGCCGAGGGACTCCTTGGTCACCTTCACGGTCTTGGTGACGTGGTTGTCCGACAGCTGGGGCTGTCCGTTACGCAGAACATAGGTGTTAAAGGTGACGGTCGCGGTACCTTCTGACTTGGCCGTGTAGGTTCCGTCCTTGTTGACCTCGAGCACCTCCGGATCGCTGCTGCTTGGTGACGCCACCGGAACCCCCAAGCGAGCACCATTAAAACCATCAATCCTGAGGCCAAAGCTGCCGGTTGCGCTCGGCACAGTACCATCCGAGAAAAACAGTTCAGCATCCTCGATAGATCCAGAAGGAACAGCTACCGGGAAAACGTAGCGCCCTTGGTCAAGCCGAGTAGACGTTCTGTTTTCCGGAGATTTTTCAAAGTTCTTGTCCCCAAAGAGGCCGGCAGTGGCCGTACCTACCTCGGCGACAGCAAAGTAACGATGGTTCGGAGCAAGCATATTGTCGAGGTGACCGGTCTCACCGGTCCCACTCACCTTGTTGGCCCATTCATCAGCCCAGCCGTTGATAGCTTCATCAGCACCGAGGTAGTTGATGTTTTCAGCACTCTTGAAATCATCGGTCACGCTCCAGCACTCCACTCCCGGGATGCGCTCGTGATCCAATTGTGGACCTAGGTTCTCTTCCGCAGCTCGCTGGAGCGCAGCATGTTCCAGCCCGCGGCTCCACGTAATTGAATCTACATACTCCTCGCGGGAGTTGAGTCCTTCACGTCGCGCAGCGTCACGGAGAGGAACTCCCCCAAGCAAAAGATTTGAATCCCACGCGCGTGCTCGTACCGCCCGAATTTGCTTAACCATGAGATCGATCTTGGATTGCATCACCGGCTCGGCGAAAACATACGCCAAAGCGCCGTCGGGATAGTTAACGTTGAGCTCTGCTACAGGAACGGAGCCAGCAGGTGGAAACTCAGCAGCCGTGGCAACGGGCGCTACGAAAGCACCGGTCGACACGGCTACGGCGGTAGAAAGGGCAAGCACAGAGGTGCGGAAAGACATGATTCGCCTTCGATAGAGAGTGGATGAGAACAGGTTCTATTCTATCCCCACTCCTGCCCTGATATTAGAAAAGTGAGATAATTACTTCCTCTTCTCGTTGGCTGCTGCCTTCTTTTCCTCCGGCTTAGGCAGAAGCAACTCGTATACATCGGTATCGCGCCACTGGCCGGCGAGCTCCCCGTAGGTCATCTTTGCCATGTGGGAGTACGTGCCCACCTTGACGAAGCCGCGCGACTTGTGCAGCCCGGCAGAACCTTCGTTCTCCGGGAAGATCCATGAGTGAATGGCCCACTTGTGCAGGTCACGGCAGACCTCAATGAGCTGATCTAGCAAGGCGCCGCCAATACCGCGGCCCTGGGCCTCTTTGCTCAGGTAAATGGAATCCTCCACCACGCCGTGGAACACGGTGCGGGTAGACGCTTGCGCAGCGCAGACCCAGCCGAGAACCTTCGAGTCATCGTCCGCCTCCACCGCAACGAAGACCGACGACATGATCTTTACGTTCTTAAACTCCTCGAAGGTCAGCGACCGGGTCTCGTAGGTAGCGTGGCCAGTGTTGAGGCCCTGCTCGTAGATTTCGCGCATTTGCGGGTAGTCCGCCGCAGTGAATGGACGGATGCGGAAATCCTTCTTCTTGTCTTTCGCGTTGTCGCTCATAGGACAATTATTACTGAGCACGCACGACCAATGCCAAGCAGACCCCTACAAGATCGCCATTCGCGAACGAGTTAGTTCTCACCTTCCAGCAAATCGGTGACAAGTTCCGCAATGGCAGAGCGCTCAGAGCGCTGCAACGTGATGTGAGCGAAGAGCTCATGCCCTTTGAGCTTTTCAATGACTGCCTGCACACCGTCATGCCGGCCCACGCGCAGGTTATCTCGCTGCGCCACGTCATGGGTCAGTACCACGCGCGATCCGCGGCCCAAACGGGACAAGACAGTCAGCAACACGTTGCGCTCCAACGACTGGGCCTCATCGACGATGACGAAGGAATCGTGCAGGCTGCGGCCGCGGATATGGGTCAGTGGGAGAACTTCCAAGAGGCCTCGGTCTTGGACTTCATCCATGACGTTTTCCGATACGAGACCCTCCAACGTGTCGTAGACCGCCTGCGCCCACGGGTTCATCTTCTCACTCTCGGAGCCAGGCAGGTATCCCAGGGACTGCCCACCCACCGCATACATCGGGCGGAAGACCACGATACGGCGGTGTTCGCCACGCTCCAGCACAGCTTCTAGACCGGCACACAAGGCCAGTGCAGACTTACCGGTACCTGCACGGCCTCCAATGGACATGATGCCCACGGAAGGATCCAGCAGCAGGTCCAAAGCTACCCGTTGCTCAGCCGAGCGCCCCTGGAGACCAAAGACATTCGCATCACCGCGTACCAAGCGCACTGCGCCCTCGGCCGTCATGCGGCCCAGCGCTGACTGCCCGCCTGCCTGCAGCGTCACGCCACAGTGCACCGGAAGGTCCTCGACGCGGGTGCCGGCGGTGGTCACTGAGCCGTCGATAAGCACCTCGCCTTCCCCATAGAGCTCATCGATGACCTCCGCGGTGGTCTGCACCGTAGCCATACCGGTGTATCCCGTGAGCACAACGTCCTGAGCGTGGTACTCATCTGCCTGCAGGCCCACGGCGCCCGCCTTAACGCGCAGCGGAACATCCTTGGTCACCAGGACGGTGTCCTTGCCCTCGTGCTGCAGGTTGAGCGCGCAGGCCAGGATTCGGTGGTCTCCCTCCGGCCCACGGAAGGCCGCTGGCAGCAAGGACTGATCCTGGTGGTTGAGTTCCACGCGCAGCGTTCCGCCCGCGGCGTTGACGGGAAGAGGCTGATCCAGCGCCTCATAGGTAGCGCGGAGGTCCTCCAAAAAGCGAAGAGCTTGGCGGGCGAACCAGCCAAGCTCCGGGTGATGACGTTTTCCTTCCAACTCAGAGATAACAACGATGGGCAGCACCACATCGTGCTCTGCGAATTTACGCAACGCCCAAGGGTCGGAGAGAAGGACGGAGGTATCGATGACATAGGTCTTGGTAACCACAGCGGCCTCGTGCGGCTGCTCGGTCAGGACGGAAGGATTGGTCATAGCGGCAGGGTTCTCCCTTGTTATGCCCGCCCCAACTCAACGACCTGGGTGGGCATGGTGAAGCTGGTGGTTTTTCGAACTGTCCGGACGTCCCTGTGAACCTCCGGACACCGTCCACGCTAGAGAGCAAAGGTTGAAATTACATGGGTGCAAGATGAACAGTATTAAAACGACAATCCCCAGAGCCACACCATCCCCACCAGTCGGCTCGCTCCCTCACAAACCACAAAGAAATGCTCCGCACTGGTTTTACAGTGCGGAGCATTTCTTAGAAAGCTGGCTCTATTGTGAGCCCTCTTAGTTAATGGTGGCCTCGTACTCGCCGGACTCACCCTGCATCCAGGAAATGGTGCCGTTGGCGAATTCCTGTACCCAGCCGTTGCCCTCAGCCTTCTCCGGGGCGGTCGGCAGACCAACCTTGCTGTCCAAGCCGCCTTCCTCGGTCCAAGTCTCAGCGATCTTGCCGATGATCGGCTGGGCGCCATCGCCCTCGCTGAATGCCAGCAGCTTGTCCTTGGCGAAGGTAGCAACGCTACCGGCATCGGTGGACTCGATGGACTCCGGATCGCCCCACTCGGCGGCCTTGTCCTTGATGGCCTGTGCAAAGTCGGCAGGGACCTCTACATCACCGTTAGCGGTGGTGACGCTCTCCTTATCACCCTCGGCACCCTCAGAATCAGCGGAACCCGAATCGGAAGACTCCGCCTCAGATGAGTCAGCACCCTCGGAGTCGGAAGCCTCAGCGGACTCGGAGTCCTTCATGGAGTCCTTAGCCTCATTAGCAGCGGAACCGGCAGCATCGGTAGCGTCGGACGCGGCGGACTGTGCAGCGTCGCCAGCGTCCTTAGCGGCGTCCTCGGCATCGGAGCAGGCAACGACACCCAGGGACAGGGTGGCAGCGGCGATACCAGCAGCGAAACGACGAGTCATCTTCTTCATTATCTAAACCTTTCTCTTTTGTTGAGCACTGTTCTAAGTACTTTTGTTGAGAACAAAGTCCACCGTAGGCTCGGCCGCGGCCGCCCCGCCACCGATGCACCTATGATTTGACAACAAAGAGCCTTCCTTATCTACGTTTCCGCTGCTGAGACCCCCTATATCTTTTCGATAACGGTTTGGAAATCGAGTCCTTGTGAGACTTTCCTTGCGACTTTCTGCGTGCTTGTTTAGCCTTTGCTTTGTCACGGGCGCTGCGCTTCTCAGCAACATTGCGGGAAGAATTCCGCGTCCTTCCCTTCGCCACGCCGACGAAATCCTGAATCTCGTCACCATCGTCTGCTCGGCGCCACACCAAAGCGATCTCCGTGCGCGCAACAGTGGGATCCTCCAGACCTAGAGCCACTACTTGCTTCTTGCTGAGCACCTTCAGCAGAGGTCGAGGTGCGATGGCCACGCCCACGTTGGCTGCCACAACTTGGAGAGCGGTACGCAGGGCAGGGACATCGACGCTGCCATCCTGCGCAATCCGGTAGTTCACGATCTCTTCGGCGACATCCTCCGGTGTAATGTCCTCCCCTACCTCGGCGTACACGGAATCCTTCGGAACTGCGATCCCAGGCGCTTCCTCGTACAGCCGAACCACATGAAAGCTGTCATCGACCCGCGGATCTGGCAGGCGGGTCAGAGCAAGGTCAGCTTCCTGGGCAAGAAGAGCCGCCATAGCATCATCGGCGTCGGCGGTCACCAGGGACTCGAGAGAATGCGAGTCACGGTAGCGGCGAAACCATTTACCGGGTTCTGTACCAGTGCAAAAGACAAGGCGGAGCATGCACCTCATACTACGGTGCTGCTAGCGTGGTGAGCGTGACTGATACCCCGAATAATGAAACCCCAGCCAACGAAACCCAGCAGCCTTCCGGTACCGCCATGCGCGCGCAAACCGCGGCTAAAAAGCTGGGCATCTACCTGCCGGCCGCCCCGGAGGAGTTTCAAGCCACTGCAGTAACGCACGCGCAATTGCGCGACTTGCAGGAGAACCCACCGGAGTGGCTGGCCACCCTACGCCGCGAGGGCCCGCACCCGCGCCCGGTGGTGGCACAGAAGCTGGGCATTTCCGTGACCGCGCTGAAGAAGAACGACATGGACCGCCCTCTCACCACCGCAGAAATCAAAGAGCTCCTCAGCGCGATGCCCGAGTGGCTCGAAGCCGCCCGGAAAGCTCACGCTGAGGAGCGCAAGGAAGCTTAGACCAGCTTCCAGTCCTCAAGGCCGTCGTAGAGCGGGAAGTCCGCGGCGACCTTCTCCACGCGGGCACGCAGCTTGGCGACGTCCGCGTTCTTACCATTTGCCAGCGCGGTACCGATAACATCGGCCACCTCGGTGAAGGCCGCCGCGTCAAGACCGCGGGTAGCCAAGGCCGGGGTACCAATGCGCAGGCCGGAGGTGACCATCGGCGGGCGCGGATCGTTCGGAACCGCGTTGCGGTTCACGGTGATGCCGACCTCGTGGAGGAGGTCCTCTGCCTGCTGGCCATCGAGCTCAGAGTTGCGCAGATCCGCCAGGACGAGGTGCACGTCGGTGCCGCCGGTGAGAACGTCGACGCCCGCCTTGGTGCAATCCTCAGCGGTCAGGCGCTCAGCCAGAATGCGAGCGCCCTCCAGGGTGCGCTCCTGGCGCTCCTTGAACTCCTCGGTGGCCGCAATCTTGAGAGCAATAGCCTTTGCCGCGATGACGTGCATGAGCGGACCACCCTGCTGGCCTGGGAAGACGTTGGAGTTGATCTTCTTGGCAAAGTCCTGCTTGGCCAAGATAATTCCGGAGCGCGGGCCACCAAGCGTCTTGTGCACGGTGGAAGACACAACATCGGAGTGCGGCACCGGGGAGGGGTGCAGACCGGCGGCCACGAGGCCCGCGAAGTGCGCCATATCCGTCCACAGGTAGGCGCCGACCTCATCGGCGATGGAGCGGAAGGCCTCAAAGTCGATGGTCCGCGGGTAGGCGGACCAACCAGCAATGATCACCTGCGGCTTCTCAGCCAGAGCCTGCTCGCGGACCTTGTCCATGTCGAGGCGCATGGTCTCCGGGTCGACCTCATACGCGGCAACGTCGTAAAGCTTGCCGGAGAAGTTCAGCTTCATACCGTGGGTCAGGTGACCACCATGAGCCAAGGACAGGCCCATGATCTTGTCACCCGGCTGGATCAGCGACGCCAGCACCGCAGCGTTGGCCTGAGCACCGGAGTGCGGCTGGACGTTGGCAAATTCGGCGTCGAAAAGCGCCTTGGCACGATCGCGAGCCAGGTCCTCCACGACATCAACGTGCTCGCAGCCGCCGTAGTAGCGGCGCCCCGGGTAGCCCTCTGCGTACTTGTTGGTGAGAACAGAACCCTGCGCCTGCAGAACGGCGCGGGGGACGAAGTTCTCCGAAGCAATCATCTCGAGGGTATCGCGCTGACGAGCGATCTCACCAGAAATAGCATCGAAGACCTCGGGGTCAAGATCGCGCATCTCCTGGTAGCGCACGTCTGAATTGTTCGTAGTCGTCATGAAAGCGTGGTGTCCCTTCCTACAGATGGTCAAGATAGCCAGCGGCGCCCGCTCGCAGCACAACACCACCGGCTTTAGAAATCGCCGAAGCTAGTTCTACATCCTAACGCCCCTATCCCCCGCGCGGGGGCCTCTAAGAATCTTTTCATTCGGGGCAATTGCACGAGGCGCCG
>NZ_VIOG01000023.1:0-3336 GCF_009708045.1 Corynebacterium hiratae
TTGTTGTTTGGTGTCGGCGGTTTCTTACTCTCCCACAACCTCCCGGTTGCAGTACCATCAGCGTTAGCAGGCTTAGCTTCCGGGTTCGGAATGGGACCGGGCGTTTCCCTGCTGCTATAGGCCACCGACAAACACACGGAGCAAATTCTGGTTTGCTGGTGTTGTGTCAGATACTGTGTAGTGGACGCAAGCGACAGTGATTATTGTCTTGTTGTGTTTGTTGTTTACACACCCCAGAAGTTGGGTGTGTGTGTTTGTTTTGGTCTATTAGTACCAGTAGCCTCCACACTTTACAGTGCTTCCAGGTCTGGCCTATCAACCCCATCGTCTTTGGGGGACCTTAAATGAAACCTCATCTTAAAACAGGCTTCCCGCTTAGATGCTTTCAGCGGTTATCCCTTCCGTACGTAGCCAACCAGCCATGCTCCTGGCGGAACAACTGGCACACTAGAGGTACGTCCGTCCCGGTCCTCTCGTACTAGGGACAGCCTTCTTCAAGTTTCAACGCGCGCGGCGGATAGAGACCGAACTGTCTCACGACGTTCTGAACCCAGCTCGCGTGCCGCTTTAATGGGCGAACAGCCCAACCCTTGGGACCTACTCCAGCCCCAGGATGCGACGAGCCGACATCGAGGTGCCAAACCATCCCGTCGATATGGACTCTTGGGGAAGATCAGCCTGTTATCCCCGGGGTACCTTTTATCCGTTGAGCGACACCACATCCACAAGTAGGTGCCGGATCACTAGTCCCGACTTTCGTCCCTGTTCGACATGTCTGTCTCACAGTCAAGCTCCCTTGTGCACTTACACTCACCACCTGATTGCCAACCAGGCTGAGGGAACCTTTGGGCGCCTCCGTTACATTTTGGGAGGCAACCGCCCCAGTTAAACTACCCACCAGGCACTGTCCCCAACCCAGATCATGGGCCAAGGTTAGACATCCAATCCGATCAGAGTGGTATTTCAACAACGACTCCACACACACTGGCGTGCACGTTTCACAGTCTCCCACCTATCCTACACAAACCGAACCGAACACCAATACCAAGCTATAGTGAAGGTCCCGGGGTCTTTTCGTCCTGCCGCGCGTAACGAGCATCTTTACTCGTAGTGCAATTTCACCGGGCCTGTGGTTGAGACAGCAGAGAAGTCGTTACGCCATTCGTGCAGGTCGGAACTTACCCGACAAGGAATTTCGCTACCTTAGGATGGTTATAGTTACCACCGCCGTTTACTGGGGCTTAAATTCTCAGCTTCGCAGTCAAAAGACTACTAACCGGTCCTCTTAACCTTCCAGCACCGGGCAGGCGTCAGTCCATATACATCAACTTAACGTCTTCGCATGGACCTGTGTTTTTGATAAACAGTCGCTTCCCTCTATTCTCTGCGACCCCACAACCCACCACCAACGCAAAGGCTGGTTTAAGTCGTGTGGTCCCCCTTCTCCCGAAGTTACGGGGGCATTTTGCCGAGTTCCTTAACCACAGTTCACCCGAACGCCTTAGTATTTTCAACCTGACCACCTGTGTCGGTTTAGGGTACGGGCCATACATCCACATCGCTAGAGGCTTTTCTCGACAGTACTAGATCACCAACTTCACCCCAATCGGGCTACGCATCACGCCTCAGGCTTACTCGGTGTGCGGATTTGCCTACACACCACCTCACACGCTTACACCAACAATCCACTAAGCGGCATGGCTACTACACTGTGTCACCCCATCACTTGAACCACACATCAGGCCCCACGACATCAACAAACCACACACTCAAAGAGTGCACAATTCGTATCCGCGGTGGTTAGTATCAGTGCTTTATCATGGGCGCGGATATACGGGTACCAGAATATCAACTGGTTGTCCATCGACTACGCCTGTCGGCCTCGCCTTAGGTCCCGACTCACCCTGGGAAGACGAACTTGACCCAGGAACCCTTAGTCATCCGGCGGGAAGGATTCTCACCTTCCAATTCGTTACTCATGCCTGCATTCTCACTCGCACACACTCCACGCCTCCTTACGGTAACGCTTCAACACATGCACGACGCTCCCCTACCCAAACAAAATGTTTGCCGCGGCTTCGGCGGTGTGCTTGAGCCCCACTACATTGTCGGCGCAGGACCACTCGACCAGTGAGCTATTACGCACTCTTTCAAGGATGGCTGCTTCTAAGCCAACCTCCTGGCTGTCTTCGCGATCCCACATCCTTTTCCACTTAGCACACCCTTAGGGGCCTTAACCGGCGATCTGGGCTGTTTCCCTCTCGACTATGAAGCTTATCCCCCACAGTCTCACTGCCGCACAACACAATTGATGGCATTCGGAGTTTGGCTGACATTGCTAAGATTGTAGTCCCGCTCAACCAACCAGTAGCTCTACCTCCACCAAGCTAATGCGACGCTGCACCTAAATGCATTTCGGGGAGAACCAGCTATCACGGAGTTTGATTGGCCTTTCACCCCTACCCACAACTCATCCCCGCAGTTTTCAACCTACGTGGGTTCGCGCCTCCACAGCATCTTACTACTGCTTCACACTGGCCATGGGTAGATCACCCCGCTTCGGGTCCAGGACATGCCACTCAACACCCCATTAGGATTCGGTTTCCCTACGGCTACCCCACACGGGTTAACCTCGCGACATGCCGCTGACTCGCAGGCTCATTCTTCAAAAGGCACGCCATCACACAATAAAAAGTGCTCTGACGGATTGTAAGCACATGGTTTCAGGAACTATTTCACTCCCCTCCCGGGGTACTTTTCACCATTCCCTCACGGTACTAATACACTATCGGTCACACTGAGTATTTAGGCTTACCGGGTGGTCCCGGCAGATTCACAGCAGATTCCACGAGCCCGCTGCTACTCGGGCAACCCAACAACTTGCACATTGAAGCCTTCAACTACGGGACTATCACCCTCTACGGTAGGCGTTTCCACACCACTTCACCTAACAACAACACACAAGCAAACCAGTGGTAGCTGGCTTCCATCAGGGCCCACAACACCGCACACACAACCCCTACCAAGTATCACATGCACACGGTTTAGCCTCATCCACGTTCGTTCGCCACTACTAGCAGAATCATATTTTATTTTCTTCTCCTACGGGTACTGAGATGTTTCACTTCCCCGCGTAAACCCCCACAACAGCTATGAATTCACTGAAGGGTAACACCCCATAACAGGTGCCAGGTTTCCCCATTCGGACATCCTCGGATCAACGCTTTATTGACAACTCCCCGAGGCTTAACGCAGCCTTACACGTCCTTCATCGGCTCAGCATGCCAAGGCATCCACCATGCGCCCTAAATAACGAACACACAACCAACACAACAA
>NZ_VIOG01000024.1:0-2651 GCF_009708045.1 Corynebacterium hiratae
TGTCGATTTGGGGTAGTTGGTACCGCGAGTCCGCGTAGTTGGTACCGGTGTTCCACGTACTCGGTACTGCAAGGGGGTTTTCTTTCATAGTTGATGTTGGCGACACCACAATCCGCTGGTGTCGCGTCAACATCTACTTGGAAGGAGCTGGTCCTTGTGGCCAACTTCAAACAGATCATCGCGATGTGCCTTGATGGTGCTAGCTACGCGCAGATCACACACGCATTGGGATGTTCACGACGAGAAGTATCCCGCGCAAAGAAAGTCATCAACGATGAGGCACTAACTCCAGAGCGTTTCCGTCAGCTCCCACCGGGATGGTTCGATGATCGATTCAGCGACGGCCGGAGTAAACGGACGATGTCCTACGACCAGCCTGATTTTCAAGCCCTCGCACGCAAGCTGAAAAGTACGAAGCACGTGTCCAGGCATAAGCTGTGGATGGACTATGTGTCGCAGCCGTGTCCGACGGACAAGACTAAGTACCAGTACTCCCAGTTTTGCAGTGGGCTCAATGAATTTCTGCGTGCCAATGATCTCGTCGAAGTTGTCACCCATGAGCCAGGCCAAGAGCTTTACGTTGACTGGGCCGGTGACAAAGTGCCTGTAGTAGATCAGGCCAGTGGTGATACCGCGTTCAAGGCGTCATTGTTTGTCGCGGTCAGCCCATACTCAGGGCTGATGTACGTTACTGCTGCTGCGAATGAGAAGATGCCGTCGTGGATTGAGTGCCACGTCAAAGCGTTGAACTATCTTGGCAAATTACCAGCAGTCATCGTGCCAGATAATGCTTCTACGGCGACTTATCGGCCGAGGAAGCATTCAGGCTACCGGATGGTCACTGACCGCTACGCAGCGTTTGCCGACTATTACGGGGTCACGATCGTGCCGACTCGGCCCGGCAGGCCTCGTGACAAAGCGGCAGTAGAACGTGCTGTGAAAATCGCCTACACCAAAATCCTGGGTTACTTCAGCAACGAGGTCTTCTACAATCTCGATGAACTCAATGAGGCGATCGCTTGCCGTCTTGCCGATATCAACAGCGCAATGACGCGGCCTGATGGCACAACACGGCGCATGCGCTTTGAGCAAGAAGAAGCACCAGTGATGCGCGATCTGCCGCCGACGCCGTTTACGGAAGTGTCTTATAAGCGGCTTAAAGTCGACCGTAATTGGCACATCACCTGTGACTACCAGTACTACTCTGTGCCATTTCAGCTGGTAGGAGAATCGGTAACAGTCAGGCTCACCCCGCAACTGGTCAGCATCTTCAGCGGGGAGCAGCTTGTTGCTGAACACACGCGCCTTTATGGATTTAAATACCGGTATTCCACCAACCCTCAGCATGCACCGCGTGGCGATGATGAAGGCCACAAGGCGCTTACCCGTGATGAGCTTTTGGCTTGGGCCTCGTCGTTTGGGGCAGCAACGCACGCAGTCATAGCGATGATCCTCGACCGCAATAGTGCCGCTGTACCCCGCGGACTCATCCAGGCACGCAACGTGCTGGCCAACCTGGGCAAAAAGCACAACAAAGCCACCCTGGAACCTGCATGCCAGCAGGTCTTAGACAAGAAGCTGGCCCCAACGATGGCAGTGATCAAACGCATCCAGACTGACATTGCCCACGCCCAACAACATCCCGGGGCACCAGGGCTAAAAACACAGCCTGTGGCCAAGCACCACCCACGCCCAAGTACCCCGCTTACCGGTGAGGTGGCCGATGCCGTCTTTATCCGGCCTGCTGATCACTACGAAAACTAGAAGGAATAAGGAGTGCGAAACCATGAGCAGTATCGACGACGAGATTGTGCGGGCGAAAATGCGCAAGCTTCGCGTATCAACCTTCGCTGACATCTTCTACGAGGTTGTCAACGACGAGGCCTATGCGGATGCGCTACCAGAAGACATCTTCCTCGCCGCAGTCGAAGAAGCATACACACAACGCCAACAACGCAACATTGCCAAGGCTATAACCCAGGCTAAATTCCGATACCCGGATGCAAGCCTGGCTGAAATTACCCGGGCAGAACAACGCGGTATCAACATGCGTCAGCTGAAACGAATCGCAGCAACTAACTGGCGGGAAAACCCGACCAACATTCACATCCTCGCACCGACGGGAACAGGCAAGACCTACATTGCCTGCGCCATCGGCATCGCCGCGTGCAAGGCCGGATACTCCGTGGCGTACTACCGGCTGGATCAACTTGTAGACATGCTGGCGGTCTTCTCACCGACTGACCAAAACTACCTCGACAAGATGCGGAAACTGATCAACGTCGATGTCCTTATCATCGACGACTTTATGACCATCAGCATCAACCAGCGCGGGCAAGAAGACCTAACCAAGATCATATTCGACCGCGACGGAAGGCTCCCAACACTGATCTCCTCCCAATCAGCCGCCGCCTACTGGGTTGAAACACTGCCAGACAGAGTCGGAGCCGATTCACTCGTAAGCCGCCTCAACAACGGCCACCGAATCCGTATCGGAGACTTCGACATGCGCAAGGCCACCGCCCCAATAGAACCGGACGAATAAAGCAAACAGCCGGGCCGACTCCGTCGGCCCGGCCCCGGTACCAACTACCCGGAACCCGGCAGTACCGGGTCTCCGGAACACCGGTACCAAAAACCCGCATCTGACA
>NZ_VIOG01000025.1:0-2647 GCF_009708045.1 Corynebacterium hiratae
TGTTCAGAAGACTGAAATGGTAGCGGTGTGGTGAGTATCTGGTAGCGCCTGAGTGAGTATCCGGTAGCGGTGTCTTACTCAGGCGTTGTTGGTGGTTATGTGTTGGTGGTGAGGCGCATGTTTGGTCCTTCGAGTGTGATGATCTCGGCGCCGGAGACGAGTCGGTTGAGGATTGACTCGGAGATCACGGCGTCGGGGATGGACTTGTACCACTCCAGTGGGGTGAATTGTGAGGTCACTATCGTTGAGACTTTGCCTTCCCGCCCGGCGAGGATGTTGAGAAGTTGGTGCGCGGTCGCGGCATCAACAGGTGTGGTCAGGAAGTCATCGAGGACTAAGACGTCGACGTCGTGGAGGTGCTGGATGAACTTCAGCCGTTTAGGGTCATCGGGTTGGAGGACTGCCAGTTCGGCGGCGAGCATGTCGGTGCGATAGAACCGTGCGGAGTAGTCGTTGCGGCATGCTGCTGTGATCAGGGCTTGGGCGAGGTAGGTTTTGCCGACTGAGGATTTGCCCAGGATGACAATGTTTTGGCCCAGGTGGCACCATTGTCCGTGAGCGAGTCTGCTGACTTGCTCGGGGTTGATGTTGCGGTCAGGCGTGCAGACCACGTTTTCAAGGCAAGCATCAAGGTTTGGCGATCGGGATGCTTTCAGCAGTTTGTTGATGCGTCGTTCACGCCGGGCCGCGACTTCTTCATCGAGTGCGTAGAGCACCTTTTGGGAAAACGTCCATGCGTCGAATGCAGGATCGTTGGCGATGTCGATGACGCTTCTGCCGAAGGCAGTCATCCGCAGCGCGGTGAAGTCGGGCAGGACGGACTCGTCGAGGAAGCGATCTGCTGGCGGGGTTGGTGATGACATGGGCTTTTAGTGTCCTTTCTTAGCGAGGTTGTCCATGCTGAACTGGTCTGCACCGCCGAGAAACGCGCCGGTGGTATCCCGGTCGGTGATTGCAGGGGCGGTGGGCTGGTTGACTGTGGTGCTGCGCGGGGCCTGGTCTAACCCGCGGGGCCGGGTGGCGTGTTCTTTGCGTATGGCGGCCATCATGTTTTTGACCGCGGTATATGACACCGCTCGTCGGCTGCCGTCGTTGGCCATCAGGCGCTGGCATGCCTCTTCCAGGATTGGTTTGTTGCCGTGTTTGCCCATCGACAGCACGTTTCTACAGGATTGGTACGCCTGGGCCGGGATGGCTTTCGCCGCGATGAGTTCTTCGATGACCTTGCGTGTTGCCGGGCCGGTTTTGCTGGCTTCGCGATAAAAGTAGTCGCTTGTCCACAGCCCACGGGTGGAGTCCATTCCAGATGGAATGTGCTCATAGTCAGTGACATAGGCCCCACGCTTATGCGAAACCCGGTGGGTTGCCACGGTTGTCCCCTGGTCAAAGACGGTCAAGACCTGGCCTGTGATGCGCACATCGACAGTGCGGCCAACAAGCTGGTGCGGAACGGAGTAGCGCACCGTTGCAACCGTGATATGGAAATCCGGGGCTACTTTCGCACGCTTCCACTCGGTATGTTGCCACGGGGTTGCCGGCAGGTCAGCAAGGAGATGCTGCTCGTGTGCTTCGAAGAGATCCCTGCGGCTTGACTGCTGACTGCGAAACGGCACGGAGGTGTTGATCGCGTCGACTAAGCCCACAATCTTTCCGTTGAGCTCGTCCAAGTCAACACACTGGTGGTCTTCAAGGGCGTGGATGATCTTGTGCGTGACGATCTTTACCGCAGCTTCCACATTTGCTTTATCCTTCGGCCGACGCGCGCGTGTGGGAAGTGCTGCTGTGTTGTAGTGCTCCAAGAACTGCTGGTAGGTGTCGTTGACCTTCCGATTCCTATCGGCAGTGCTGATTGCGTTTGATGCCGTCGACGCGTTATCGGGGACAACAACCTGGCAGACCCCACCGAAGTAGTCAAACGCTTGGCGGTGTGCATCAAGCCAGGACTGTTGCCGCTGGTCAACACACGCACAAGCAAACAGCATTCCTGAATACGGCAGCGAGGCGACGAAAATGCTGACTTTCGCACCCGGTGTGCCCGCAGGGTCGTACAGGCGCATCTTGTTCCCTGCCCAGTCCACCTGCATCGTATGCCCTGGTGCATGGGTGATCCGGGCGGTAAGCCCGGCCGCATCGACATGGGAGGCAACCAGCTGGCGGAACCGGTCGTAGCTGTAATGACGCTGGCCCGGCTGGGCGGGGGTGGTGGTGTAGCGAGCCCACAATACTTGCAGTGTCTGCTTCACACGTCCTGTGCGTGCTTTGACGACCGCGTCAAAGTCAATCGGGACGAACTCGCCTTGCCCGCTGGTGCGTTTATCAACGAATATCTCGTCCAGCTCGTCATTCGTCAACGCCGCGACCTGCTGGGCAGTAGTCAGGCCAAGGCTTCGCAGCGCTTGGTTCGCTCGGGAAATCGCGCGGTGCGAGCACCCGAGCTGGTCTTCAATCTGGCGGTAAGAACGCTTCCTAATCAGCAGCGTCATCACCGCACGGTAATCCGGCATAAGCGGACTCCTTCCAGTACGCGCCGCACCCGAGTGGTGCGGCTACCGGAAGTATCACCCCGAGCGCCGCGAGCTGCTACCAGAAACCCACTGAAGCGCTACCAGATAGTCACGACACTGCTACCAAATAGCCGGTCGCAACA
>NZ_VIOG01000026.1:0-2274 GCF_009708045.1 Corynebacterium hiratae
CGTTGGTGATGTCGTTTCGACGTTTGACGCTGGAGGCGCCGCATTGTTTGCAGCGCCATCTGGTGGTGCCTTTGCTGGTGGTGCCGTTGCGTTTCATTTCACCGCCGCAGTGGCAGCGTGGTTGGTTGGACCTGACCCCTGTTAGGTAGACACCTGATATCCAGCCCGGTTGGGTTGGGAAGAAAGGTAATCTACCACCATGCCTAGGTACTCCGAACAGTTCTTCGACATTGCGACACCACACCACGCCGCGCATAGCACATCACGGCTGCCACACCGAGGATTTCCCGTCGGGGGCTAGATATATGCTTCCGGAGCATATACTTTCCGGAAACCTACAGGTCAATCCGTGAAAATCCGCGATTCCGGACACACTTTTTGACCCTTAACCCAGATTGCACGCGTGGGGATTGAGGGTGTGAATCCCACTGTCGTGGGTTTGATGAGGTAGTCGATGTTGCGGAAGCTTTGGCATCGGCGTGCGTTGTGCTCCGTACGTTGTTTCAAAAACGGGTTTCATCAAACGGAACAAAACCTGGGACACTTCATATCCCACCCCAGGCCTAATGACTTGGGTGCAGCGGCAACGCTCATCCGATTTAGGCAGAGTCGTTGCAGGATCCAGTGGGTCACCTGGTCCGTGGTCTTTGAATTGTCGGGCGTGCAGGCAAGGCCAGCACGGAAGATCTTCTGCAAGCAACGCTTGTTGGTGCACCGGTAGCGTGGAAGGCGCACATGAAGTTGTTGGGTGGCCGACGATGGGCAGATCGACCAGGCTGCGGATGACGTGGTCGCGGAATACTCCAGGCTGCCCGCAGGTAGGGCATTCATTGATCGGCTCGACGGGTTCGGCTTCAATAACAGTGACGTCACCGTTTTCTGTGGCACCGGTGATAGTAGTTCCTAGTTTTGCGGTGCGGCAGATGGTATCGACGATGACATTTCCGTTAGGCTGCACAGTAGGTCCTTAGTTTTGTACGGATGGATTAGATACCTTTTTCCTACAAAGCCAAGGACCCCAATATCTTGTGCCACGCCCGAACCCCCGGCGAACTAATCAATGCACTCTAAAACCGGAAGAGCCCTTTTAGTACTACTGGTGGATTTCGGTTTTGGTGGGGATTAACGCCGCCGGCTTCGGTTTTTCCGTTGAGGAGGTCGTTGACTACTTCCCGATGGTGAAATGGGTCGATGGTGAGGTAGAGAGGAACCAGTCACCTGGAAGAGATCGATCCAGTCGTTGGTGTGCAATCTGGGAGGTAGGGTCGCGGGGTCGATTCCTCGCGAGCGCAACCATGATTGTGTTTCTGAACGTGATGAAAACAACCCTGCCCTTCGGAGAATTTCCCCTATCCCGCGTCCCCGGGCAGTGAAAACGGTGTGCACCATCGCCTGAAAGGCTTTGCGCTGCTCTATCGGAATCTTCGGGTCACCCACCCGGCGGATCACTAAGATCCCCCCGTCAACGTTTGGCTGTGGCCGGAAAGCAGTCCTTGGTACCCGAGAACCCAGGTGAAATGTGAACCATGGGGACCACTGAGCCGTCATCATCGTGCTTGCGCCTACCCCGGCCCGGCGGCGAGCGACTTCCCACTGCATGAGGAGTACAGCGTCAGTCCATGCTGGCGCATGCAGCAACTTTCGAAGAATGGCAGTGGTGAGGTGAAAGGGAATGTTTCCCACAATGACGCAGGGAGTGGCGGGTAACCGGAAGTTAAGGAAATCATCATGGACCACTTCGACCGCCGCCGAGGAGGTTTCTTGTGTGATTTTGGCAGCTAGTTTTGCGTCCACTTCAACTGCCGTTATCGCCCTCCCCAAGTGGGCCATCGGGTGAGTGAGGGCACCGCTTCCTGGTCCGATCTCAATGATGGGGCCGGAGGTTTGTTTCACAAGGTCGATGATGGAGTTGATGATCTTGTGGTTGGTGAGAAAATTTTGGCCATGCTCGTGACGGCCGTGTCCGTATGCAGACATCAGGTGTGCTCCTTGGATTTGAAAGGGAGCCGGGCATAACAAATAGCCGCCCGGCTAAAGGACCGGAGCGGTTTTTAACCTACGGGGTAGGAAACCGCCTTAGCGGTTGGTGCGCAACCGCAAGAAAGCGGTACCTGAAATCAACATGGGTCTAATTATATCCATTTAAAGGGTTAAGGGTCAAAATGTGTGTCTGGCTCGGCGTGTCGCGGGGGTTAGATTTGGCCTTTTTGAATGCCGATTGAGTGGGTGTAGTCGGTGTCGATAGCGTTGTCGTAGAGGGCTGGGCGTCCTGTT
>NZ_VIOG01000027.1:0-2231 GCF_009708045.1 Corynebacterium hiratae
GTACGCGCCGCACCCGAGTGGTGCGGCTACCGGAAGTATCACCCCGAGCGCCGCGAGCTGCTACCAGAAACCCACTGAAGCGCTACCAGATAGTCACGACACTGCTACCAAATAGCCGGTCGCAACACATGTGATCGGCTAGTGCATGGCCGACGAGTTTGCGCGAGTAGACGTCGATGACCGTGGCCAGGTACATGTTCTTGCCGCCTTTACACGGCAGGTAGGTGATATCGCCTACGTAGACGTGGTTTGGCCTGTCAGCTGTGAATTTGCGGCCTACTAAGTCTGGCATGACTCGGTGGCCAGGCGTGCGCCTGGTGGTGATACATCGACGCCGTTTACTAAAGCCTTTCAGCCCCATGGATTTCATGATGCGTGCGACCTTCTTGTGATTAGTCGGAGGAATGTCCGTATCGTCGTTGAGGCTTGCAGCGATGCGTTTAGCGCCATAAAGCCCGTGCTCATCATCGAAGATGGTCTTGATTTTTGCGCCAATAAGAGCATCAGAGCACATCTTTAACCTGCGTTTTTCGCGGTTGTTGACCCATTTGTAGAACGAGGAGCGATTGAGCTTTAACACGTGGCACATCCGCTTGACCGAGTATTCGGTTCGGTGGTCATAGACAAACTGGAAGCGGATTACCAGCGTGTCTCTTCGGCAAAATACTTCGCGGCCTTGCGCAGGATGTCGCGTTCTTCGCGCAGCTTTGCGTTTTCTTTTTCTAGCTGGCGGATCCGTTCAGAATCAGTGGTCGCCTGGGCGTTGTCACGCAGGGTCTTCGTGCGGGCGCGTTTGCCGGTGCCGTACTGCTTAAGCCACGAATAAAGTGAGGAACGATTGACTCCAAGCTCTGCTGAAGCCGCGTGAAGTGAGAGGTCCTCATTGTTTTCGTAGAGGGCCACAGCATCACGTTTGAACTGTTCGGAGTACCTAGGCATGGTGGTAGATTACCTTTCTTCCCAACCCAACTGGGCTGGATATCAGGTGTCTACCAAACAGGGGTCAGGTCCAGCCGCTTGCTATGCGGTTACCCCCCTCTCCTCTACCGGGCTGAACACCATCGATTTCTGCATCCAACTGTCCACCACAAAGAGTGTGGCTGCAACCTCTCTTGCCGCTTTCACGGACAGCCCAGAACCGTGGCAGTACAAGGTGCGCCTTGCCTTCTGCAAGCGTCCTGAAGTCATTCGCGAAGCAGTTGCCCGCCTGACGTACGAAGAAAATGCCTGCGGCACGCGGCTTTGTGCTCAGTGTCAACAAATAGTCGCCCTGAGCAGCCACATGCAATCCTTCGCCTAACCCGCCAGCAATCCGATACCTATGTTAAGGGCAGCATGTAAGACTGAGCACTCAATGACGCTACCGGAGCGAAATCTCACCGCGCCAAGTATCCACCCACCGAGGAATTGAACCGGAAGTACGGGCCACAGATGAGCATCAAAGCTCAACAACACCAAATGGGGCAAAAGAAAAAGAGCCGCCTGAAAAGTGTTTCCAGCCCACAATCCCCAACGCCGAAGAAGTAAACCCCCGAGAAATCCGCGGAAGAAAAACTCTTCGCCTACAGCCCTTAGAATCGCGGCAACACTTACCCCTTGAACAAAAACGACGCCCGGCATGCCGAGACTATCCGTAGATACAAGACGGATACCAAGATAACCTAATCCAAGCAGCACAGGGAACAAGATGACACTTAAAGCTGCTGCCTGCAGGTTTCCCCAGCGCCAACCCACATTTGCCCGAGCTCGAGACACCCCGATTGACCCGCGTCGGACAAGGATATAGAGCACTGAAGGGGCAAGGAAGAAAAGAAACTCAACCATTTTTCTAGTCCTTTAACGCGAACCGGCGAACCAACGCGACCCTAAAATACTCGCGCTTCTCATTCTACGATTCTCTGTGAGAACGGGACTGAGCAACATTGGTGGGGTAAGTAATGCCACCCTAGCAAATTGGCTCCAGGTATCGATATAAGCAACGGCTCGGGTGGTTCGTGTGGAATCAGAAATAGACTTTCAATTGCAACACACAATGGTTGTAAAACAAATTGAAGGACCAAGACTGAATAAGTCTTGGTCCTTCAACCTTGTATTGAGTTGTTTGTTGTTGTTTGGTGTCGGCGGTTTCTTACTCTCCCACAACCTCCCGGTTGCAGTACCATCAGCGT
The DNA here is from genome assembly GCF_009708045.1 of Corynebacterium hiratae. Lineage (NCBI taxonomy): Bacteria > Bacillati > Actinomycetota > Actinomycetes > Mycobacteriales > Corynebacteriaceae > Corynebacterium > Corynebacterium hiratae. The sequence continues at coordinate 2,169 of NZ_VIOG01000027.1, forward strand.
TAGCAGGCTTAGCTTCCGGGTTCGGAATGGGACCGGGCGTTTCCCTGCTGCTATAGGCCACCG
>NZ_VIOG01000028.1:0-1963 GCF_009708045.1 Corynebacterium hiratae
AAAAGTGACAGTAACAAGCACATGGTTTAATGCTCGCGTCCACTATACAGTTCTCACACAACACCCCACACAACTTAAACAACCAAGAAGTCATCCAACCTGACTGCTGAAACTCGTGCGGGTTACAACCAGGGAACAATGCCCCAGACACCCAACAATGCACCAAGTACTCTTCAACGTGTTAGCTAATCAATCATCCCAGTTAAGATGTATCTCCACCCGATTATCATGCGGTGGCAGTAAAACGTTTGCTCACTCAACCACCAGCCACACAACAAAAGTGCGGCTAAAAGACACCAACTGGTGCCACATATATATGCTCCTTAGAAAGGAGGTGATCCACCCGCACCTTCCGGTACGGGTACCTTGTTACGACTTCGTCCCAATCGCCGATCCCACCTTCGACAGCTCCCTAACAAGTTTAGGCCACTGGCTTCGGGTGTTACCAACTTTCATGACGTGACGGGCGGTGTGTACAAGGCCCGGGAACGTATTCACCGCAGCGTTGCTGATCTGCGATTACTAGCGACTCCGACTTCATGGGGTCGAGTTGCAGACCCCAATCCGAACTAAGGCCGGCTTTCAGCGATTCGCTCCACCTCACAGTGTCGCTGCGCGTTGTACCGACCATTGTAGCATGTGTGAAGCCCTGGACATAAGGGGCATGATGATTTGACGTCATCCCCACCTTCCTCCGAGTTAACCCCGGCAGTCTCTCATGAGTCCCCAACCAAATGCTGGCAACATAAGACAAGGGTTGCGCTCGTTGCGGGACTTAACCCAACATCTCACGACACGAGCTGACGACAACCATGCACCACCTGTACACCAGCCACAAGGGACACTACATCTCTGCAGCAATCTAGTGTATGTCAAGCCCAGGTAAGGTTCTTCGCGTTGCATCGAATTAATCCACATGCTCCGCCGCTTGTGCGGGCCCCCGTCAATTCCTTTGAGTTTTAGCCTTGCGGCCGTACTCCCCAGGCGGGGCGCTTAATGCGTTAGCTACGGCACAGAAGACGTGGAAGCCCCCTACACCTAGCGCCCACCGTTTACGGCATGGACTACCAGGGTATCTAATCCTGTTTGCTACCCATGCTTTCGCTCCTCAGCGTCAGTAACTGCCCAGAGACCTGCCTTCGCCATCGGTGTTCCTCCTGATATCTGCGCATTTCACCGCTACACCAGGAATTCCAGTCTCCCCTACAGCACTCAAGTTATGCCCGTATCGCCTGCACGCCCGAAGTTAAGCCCCGGAATTTCACAGACGACGCGACAAACCACCTACGAGCTCTTTACGCCCAGTAATTCCGGACAACGCTCGCACCCTACGTATTACCGCGGCTGCTGGCACGTAGTTAGCCGGTGCTTCTTATACAGGTACCGTCACAAAAAGCTTCGTCCCTGTCGAAAGGAGTTTACAACCCGAAGGCCGTCATCCCCCACGCGGCGTCGCTGCATCAGGCTTCCGCCCATTGTGCAATATTCCCCACTGCTGCCTCCCGTAGGAGTCTGGGCCGTATCTCAGTCCCAATGTGGCCGTACACCCTCTCAGGCCGGCTACCCGTCGACGCCTTGGTAGGCCATTACCCCACCAACAAGCTGATAGGCCGCGAGCTCATCTTGCACCGAAAAAACTTTCCAACCACCACACTAAAAGCGGCTCATATCCGGTATTAGACCCAGTTTCCCAAGCTTATCCCAGAGTGCAAGGCAGATCACCCACGTGTTACTCACCCGTTCGCCACTCGAGTACCAGTGCAAGCACTGGCCTTTCCGTTCGACTTGCATGTGTTAAGCACGCCGCCAGCGTTCGTCCTGAGCCAGGATCAAACTCTCCACAAAAAAGGCCGTGAAAAGCCCAAACCTAACAAACAGACAAACCAAACCGTGCACAGCACGGACTGGCTATCCAAAAATTACATAAAGAAAAAATCCAACCAACCCCCAACCCGACGGGGCA
>NZ_VIOG01000029.1:0-1892 GCF_009708045.1 Corynebacterium hiratae
CCAATAGAACCGGACGAATAAAGCAAACAGCCGGGCCGACTCCGTCGGCCCGGCCCCGGTACCAACTACCCGGAACCCGGCAGTACCGGGTCTCCGGAACACCGGTACCAAAAACCCGCATCTGACAATCTGCTTCAGCTGCTGTGGGTCCTTCTAAGAGCTCTATTCGAGACGTGTCCAAATCGACCCCAAGGTAGTTAAGGACTTTTCTGAATAGTCTAGCGTCCTGCGGCCAAGCTATGAATCGCCTTCGTTTCTCGTTGCTTGTAAACAGATCAAGAGAACTGAGGTAGAGCGAAGATAACCACCTAGCTTGGCCTGACAGAAGGTAGGCAAGGGCTTCCTGTATGCCGATTTCTTCTCTCGAATGAGAAATTTGAGTATAGGACAACTTCGGCAAGAGAACTGTCTGCCGGATGAGGGCGTTGCCTGTTAAGTATGGTGTCGACCAGATCTCAGCAAAGTTTCGTAGCTTCGAACTGCTTTTTTCTGAAAGGCGGATCAAAGCTTCTTGGGTGGGAACAGCGTCCCTCGAGTTTTGGTACCTAGGTACGAAGATTTTAGAAGTTTTTCCTGCTTTTTGGACGTTCTCAGCACAGATTTCTTGCCAGTACCAGATTGCATTTTCGAGATCTACTAAGATGATAGCCACGGGCAGCCGGCTTTCAAGCCATTCGTCAAGTTGTTTCTGGTCCGGTCTAAACCACCAACCGTCAAAATCTGCTGTGTTTTTGCGCTTTACCGGCTCCTTGAACCAAGAGGATCCTGTCTTAACCTGTGCACAAAAAATCGCGTTATCGATCGTTCCGTCCGGTTTAGGGGGAACAATAAACCGGTCGAGACCGTAATCTACAGTTGGTCTGAGAATTTTCCATCCCCACGTTTGGACAATCGATTCAAAGAGTGCTTCGCCAGCGGCACCGATATCGCGAGCTTCAGGAACGGCGGGAGAATAGAAAGGCATACGAACACATTAAAAGAAAGGGACGGGCTTCGATGGCCCTTCCGGTTTTAGAGTGCGTTGATTTTCTCCTGTAGTTGTCCGGAGTGGATCAGGCTCCGCAAGATGTAGTGGTTGAGGTTTTTAAATCCTAGGGCGATGCCGCGTAAGTGTTCGAGTCTGCCGTTGATCGCCTCGACGGGGCCGTTGGATGCACCGATATCGAAGTAGGCGAGCACATCTTTGCGTCGACGCCACAGGGTGCGTCCCAGTTGGGCGAGCTCTTCTAAGCCTTTCGGTAATCCTTTACGCAGGGTGTGGATGATGCGTTTCATGAGCTTTTTGCCCTCCGATTTCTTCGGATGCGCGTACGCTGCGATCATGTCTTGGTAGAGCAGCCACGTTACTTCTAGGGCCACGTAGTCATCATCGGTGGCCCACAACATCTCTAAGCGGTGCTTTTGCCGCTCGGTGAGATAATTCGTCCTGGTCAACAGGGTGCGCCGGTGCTTGTACAGCGGATCATCTTTGCGTCCGCGGCGCCCGGTGGTCTCACGTTGGAGTCGCTGTCGGCAACTGGTGAGTTTGTCGGCTGCTAGATGCACCACATGGAAAGGGTCCATGACTTTGTCAGCTTGTGGTAGTTGCTCCTCGACTGCGGTGGCATATCCGGTAAACCCATCCATTGTCACCACCTGTATCTGCTCCCGGAAGCTGGGGTCGCGCTCCTTAAGCCACCCGCTGAGCACATCTGCCGACCTGCCCGGTCGCATGTCTAACAAACGAGCAGGCCCACGCCCGTCCACCAACGGGGTGAGGTCAACAAGTATGGTCACCAGGTTTGATGCCTGGCCTGGTTTTCTGGTGTGTTTCCATACATGTTCATCGACTCCGAGGATGCGAACCCCGTCGAGGTGGTGCGGGTCGCCGTAGACAAGCTGGCGGCAGGCAT